>DATEPN010000001.1:0-5235 GCA_035273225.1 Acidobacteriaceae bacterium
TTCGGCGCTGCTCTCCCTCATCCGGTTCTGGACGTAGATCTTCTCCTTCTGGTCCCGCGAGAACGCCGTGTCCAGCCGGTCGAGCACGCCATTCTGCTGCCATCGCAGCAGCTCTTCGCGGTAGAGGAAATCCTGGGATGCCCGCTGGTCGCCGAAGAAGAGCCACATCGGCCAGCGCCCCATGCCCGCTTCCTTGTGCTGAATGTAAGCCCGGAACGGAGCGACGCCGGTGCCCGGACCGATCATGATCACCGGTGCGTCCGGATCGGCCGGCAGCCGGAACAACTGGTTGGAGAGGATGAAGGTGGGCAGCTGCCCGCCCGGGGGCGTGCGCTCGCCGATGTGGGTCGAGCAAACCCCGAAGCGGCTGCGCCCGTGGCTCTCGTACTTGACCACCCGGACCGACATATGAACCGAGCTCGGAAACAAAGACTGGCTCGAAGCGATCGAATAGAGCCGCGGCGCCAGCCTTGGCAGGATCTTGAACAGCTGCTGTGGGTCCGCGAGCTTGGCCGGGCTGTGCTCCAGCAGGTCGAGGAACTCCCGCCCCCAGAGATAGGCGTCCAGCTTCTCCCTGTTGCCGGGCTGGACCATGTCCGTCAGCTCCGGGTGGGCCGAAATGGCCGCCCACTGCCGGACGGTTGAACTGGAAAGCTTACCGATCATGAGCCACGAGCTCAGAGCTTCCCGGACCGTCGTCGCCTTCCCGTAGAAGTCGGTCACCGGTTCATCGCCGGAGAACTGCAGCCGGCTAATGACGTCGTCGACTGCATCGCAGGTGTTCACCGGCAGGATACCGGCCGAGTCGCCCGGCAGGTATTGAATGCCGGAGTCGCCCAGGTCGATCTCAATGTGGCGGGTTTCCTTCTCCGAACCGGGCCCGGTAAGAAGGCGGTTTTCAGTGACGGTCGCGTAGTACGGGTTGTTGCGGCTCCACTGGTGTTTGGTTGGGGTGGTCTCGATGGTCTCGGTGGCCTCAGGCATTCTGCTGGTTTCCTCTGCGGCGGGCGACGTGGCGGCCGGCGATCCTACGCAACTTAGACGATATTTGGAGGCCGGAAGACACTCTGTGACTCATATCACACCCTCCGAGTCCTTCTGGACACGGTTCTGAGCGTGGAGAATCAACAGGATACGGTTAGCTCTTTTCCGGGTCGACCAGGTGGTGCGCAATGGCAAACATGGCCAGTTCCAGCCGGGTTGACACGCCAGTCTTGTCGAAGATGTTCGACAGGTGCCGCTTGACCGTCTCCTCGCTGAGGCCAAACTGCTTGGCGATATCCCGGTTCGAGCAGCCTTCGACAATGCAGGAGACGACCTCCATCTCGCGCGGCGTCAGGCCAAAGGTCTTCCGGTCCGGCACGGCGGCCTTCTGCATCAGTTCGTGCAGAGCCCCGACCAGATTGACGACGCGCTTCCCACCGATCCAGTAGTCGCCGCTGATCACGGCCCTGATGGCACTCGTGAGGTGTTCGGCGACGGCGTCTTTCAGGACGATGCCACGGGCGCCGATCTGCAGCGCTTCGATGATCTGCTGGGTCGTGATCGTGCTGGTGAGCAGAACGATCTTCACGCTCGGCGAGCCGCTCATGATCGCCCGCATGGCCTCCAGCCCCGGCAGCCGTGGCATGTAGAGGTCGAGCAGCAGGATGTCCGGCAGCAGTTCGAGCGTTTCGGTAATGGCCTCGTCCCCATCCCCGACCTCACCCACAACCTCGAACGACGGCTCCGACTGGAGCATGTTCCGGACGCCGATGCGGACGACCGGATGATCGTCGGCGAGAAGGATGCGGATGGTCGGAGAAGAGGGTTTGGCCGGCCGCGGGGGAACGGATTTAACTGGCCTGGACGGAGTGGTCATATCTTCAACCTGCCCTTCAGGATAACCTCGGCGTGGCGGAGGTAAGCTTCCAGTTCATCAAGCTTTTGCCGCCGATCACCAGATTCGTCAATATCTGCCTCGATAGCCGATGCGGCGGAGGAAACCTGGGCCGCGCCAACCATGGAGGCTCCGCCCTTGATCGTATGTGCCTGGCGCCGCAAAGTATCGCGATCGGCGGTGCGCATCAGGTCGATGCGCATCTGCGTGTCCGAGACAAAGGTGCAAATCACCTCTTCCAGTGCCGTGGCCGGCATCGCCTGACGCAGGCGGTCAAAAACGGCAAGGTTCAGGACCCGGGCTGCATCCGCGGCATCCCCCGTCCGCCCCCGTACTGACTGTGCGCCGGACCGCGCAAAGGCGTCCCGAACAGCCTGTGGGGAAAGCGGCTTTTGCAGCACACCGTCATACCCCTCAACTCTGCCCGCAGGGGTTGCACTCATCGCCAGCAGGAGTGCTCCAGGGGCGACCCGACGCAGAGCCTGAGCGAGTTCGGACCCGGCCAGCGAGGGCATGCGCAGATCGGCGAGGATGCAGTCCGGGGCGGCCCCGGCAGCCAGCCGGTCCAGTGCCTGTTCCCCGCTCTGTGCCTGGAGGACTTCGAAGCCTTCTGACTCGAGCAGGACTCCGGTCAGAGCAAGGCTTACCGGGTCGTCATCGACGGCAAGGACGCGGCGTAGGGGAGTGGTCTGCGGGGGACCCATGTTGGGCACGATTGTTACACAGGCCGACACGTGATTCCTAATAGAAACCCATATAGAAGAGAGCACGAAGGTGTTGGGACGGCTCGCTCCGTGCACAGATTCGCTCTCCCCTGATCCTCCGGTCGGGTGTAGAGTGGGCGCAATGGACCCATCAACTCCCGGGAGTTTGGCGGCAGAGGTAGCAGAGCTGCGCGAACGGGTGCATAGGCTGGAACGCGCACTGGAGCAGCAGGGGATTGTGTCTCCCGCATGGGAACCGGTGGAGCAGATTCTCCCTTCGGCTGTTCTGCCGCAGGTCGGACAGATGCCGATCGCGCCGGCGCCTCCCGCGACCGCTGATGCAGCTCCGGAACCCGCGGTGGCACGGGCCGCCGTTGCTCCGTCAGCAGGGCGTGCTCCGCAAGACGTATCGCTCGAGAGCCGGATCGGCTCGCAGTGGTTCAACCGGATCGGCATCGTCGCCCTGCTCATCGGCGTCGCCTGGTTCCTGAAGCTGGCCTTCGATAACCACTGGATCGGGCCTCTGGGCCGCGTGCTGATTGGCCTCATCGCGGGGGCCGCGCTGATCGCCTGGTCGGAACGCTTTCGCAGCCATGGCTACGAGCGCTTCTCGTGGTCCCTCAAGGCGGTGGCGAGCGGCGTCCTGTACCTCTCCCTCTGGGCGGCATTCTCGGTCTATCACCTGATCCCGTCCGGCGTTGCCTTTGTCGCGATGATCCTGGTTACGGCCTTCAACGGCTTCCTGGCATGGACCCAGGACGCAGAACTGCTGGCGCTCTATGCCATCGTCGGCGGTGTTGCCACGCCGGCACTGCTGTCCACCGGAGAAAATCACGAAGTCGCGCTCTTCAGCTATTTGTTGCTGCTCGATCTGGCCGTGCTCGTGCTGGTCGCGCTCCGGCCGTGGTCGCGGCTGCTGGCGGGAGCCTTCGCGGGTTCGGTGCTGTATGTCTCCATCTGGGCGGTTACGTTTTACCGCAACGATGAGTTTGCGACGACGGCCTTCTTCATCTCCTGCTTCTTCCTCATCTTCGCCCTGGCTCCCAGACTGGTGCGCATGCGCGCCGGGGACGCACAGACGCCTTCCGGGTGGGAGAGCCTGACGGTCGTTGTCCTGCCGCTGGTGAATGCCGGCCTCGGTTTTCTGGCGTTCTATCTGATGCTCGAAGAGGCGCGCAGTGCGGCTGCTGAGCCGTGGGTCGCAGTGGCCTTCGCCGCGTTTTATCTGCTGCTGCTCCGGCTGCCGCAGCGCGGCGCATTCCGCCCCAGTCCGGGTCTGCTGCCGGCTTTGCACCTCACCGTCGCGGTGGTGTTTCTGACCATTGCGATTCCGTTGAAGGCCTCTGGACGCTGGCTGACAATTGGCTGGCTCGCCGAGGGCGCTGCGCTCGTCTGGGTGGCGCGGCAGATCCGCTCCCACTTGCTCCGCGTGCTGGCTGTGCTCTGCGTCGTGCTCGGGATCGTCGCCCTGGTCACGAACAATCCTCCTGCCTCGCTGACACCGGTGTTCAACGAGCGCTTCGGCACGTATCTGGTGGGTATTGCCGTTTGCGCCGCAATTGCGTGGATGGCCGCGAAGGCGACTCGCCAGGAAACCGACCGCCTGCCTGTGCTCTCGTGGCCGGTGATCGCCGTAGCTGCCGTGCTGGCGGTGAATGCGCTCATCCTGCTGGCCGTCGGCTGGGAGATTCACAGCTACTGGTGGTACCTGCAGTATCGCGGCGACTGGACCCTCCTCCACGACTACCGCATGTACGCCCAGTTCACTTACTCGGCGTTCTTCATGGCTTTTGGCGCCGTGCTGCTGGCTCTGGGATTCTGGCGTCGCAGCGCGTTTTTCCGCTGGCAGGCGCTCGTGCTGCTGGCCTTCGCCATCGCCAAAGTATTCACCGTTGACGTGAGCCAGCTCAGCCAGGGCTACCGCATCCTGAGCTTCCTCGGCCTCGGAGCACTGCTGCTCGGCGTGAGCTTCGCGTACCAGCGTGACTGGCTCCATTTGCGCAGCGCCGAGAATAAGAGCGTATGAGGCTCGGCGCCGCCCTTCTGCTGCTGGCGGTCGCTGCTGCGACCCCGGAGATCCGGTATTTCCGCTATGAACGCCCGGTGAGCGTAACGAGTCACGACGGCTCCGGATCAGCGCAGACCTGCGCGGTGCTGGATGCAAGCACCTTCGAGCATGCCGCGGCAGACCTCGGCGATCTGCGCCTCTATCATGATCATTCCGAGACGCCATATGTGATCCGCACGGATGCGCCCGCACGAGCCGCAGAGCAAAAGATCGCTGCATTAAACCTGGGAACGCGCGCCGGCCAGACGACCTTCGACGCCGCCATGCCCAACGGACAGTACAGCGACGTCAGTCTCGACGTCAGCGGCGCGAACTTCATTGCCACGGTGACGGTGACCGGTACCCACGATGAGGGGCATCAGCACGAAACCAGGCTCGGCGCCTACACGATCTTCGATTTGACGGACCAGAAACTGGGCCGCAGCACCGTCCTGCATCTGCCGCCATCGGACTTCCGCTATCTGCACTTCGCCATCGCAGGTCCAGTCAAGCCGCAGCAGATTGGCGGCATGACCGTCGGCCGCGTGCCCGCCACCCAGCCGCACTATCTGCTTGTCGCCGAAAGATCGCAGGTGGCGCAGGAT
>DATEPN010000002.1:0-5120 GCA_035273225.1 Acidobacteriaceae bacterium
GTAGCGTCGAAGCCATTATGTCGCAGGAGGATACCCCACTGCCGGTCACCTCATCCGCTGAGCCGGAGTGGGCCTTCGAGGCGGAAGAATGCTACCGGGACGTGCTGCAGGCCCTCCAGGAGGGCGGAGTTGCCTCTGCCGTCGGCGGCGCCTTTGCCCTTCACAAGCACACCGGAATCTGGCGAACCACCAAGGATCTGGATCTGCTGCTGGAGCCGCGGCATGTACCGCACGCGCTGCAATTGCTCCGCGGGCAAGGTTTCGAGACGCTGGTTCAGGACCCGGTCTGGCTCGCTAAGGCCATTCGCGGCAACTACTTCGTCGACCTGATTACGGGCGTGGGCAACGCCAGTCTTGTCGTCGACGCAAGCTGGATCGAGCGGGCGCCGACGGACCAGATCCTCGGCCTGCCCTGCCGCGTGCTGGCCGCCGAGGAGATGATTGCGTCCAAGCTCTTCGTCACCCGGCGCGAGCGATTCGATGGCGCCGACGTGTCGCACCTGCTGCGCTCGTGCGCGGAGCACCTGGACTGGGAGCGCCTGTTCAGCCTGCTCTCCTGCCACTGGGAGCTGCTGTACTGGGCACTGATCTTCTACGCGTACACCTATCCCGCCGACATCTCGCTGGTGCCGGAGCGGATCTGGCTGCAACTGAACAGCCGATTCCGTGAGCACGTCACCCATCCGCTGAAAGACGCTCCCTCCCGAGGATCGCTGGTCGATCCGCTCATGTTCGCCATCGACGTCGATGAATGGGGCGAACGCAACCTCTATCGCGAGTACTGCGAGCGTCATCCGTGCCTCATCAGGGACGACGCCGCCGCCAAAGGAGAACAATCCGGATCCCCCAACGCCGGGAGCAAAGAATGAGGCTGGCCGCTGTCGCCGATATCCACCTGAAGGCGGAAGAGCACGAGCGGAACGTGCGCTGCTTTACGCCTGTGAATGACCTTGCCGACGTCCTCGTGATCGCGGGGGACCTGACCAACCACGGCACCCCGGAAGAGATGCGTGGCTGTCTGGCGGTGCTCGAGCACATCAGGATTCCGATCATCATCGTGCTCGGGAACCATGACCACGAGAGCGGCCACCAGGATGAATTGGCGGGTATGCTGCGCGTTGCGGGCGTGACCGTGCTCGACGGACACTGCTTCGAGGTGGACGGCGTTGGCTTTGCCGGAACGAAGGGCTTCTGCGGCGGCTTCTCGCCCTATGAGCTGATGCCGTTTGGCGAAGGCGGCATCAAGAACTTCGTCGAGATCGCCGAGCGCGAAGCGATCAAGCTGGACTACGGGCTTGCCCAGCTGCACACGCAGGTGAAGATCGCGATTACGCACTATTCGCCGATCAAAGGGACGGTCGTTGGCGAGCCGGAGCCGATCTTCCCGTTCCTTGGCAGCAGCCGCCTGGAGCGCGCGCTCGACCGGCATCGGCCCGTAATTGCGCTGCACGGCCATGCGCATCACGGCTCGTTTTCCGGGGAGTCGCAGCGGGGCGTCCGCGTCTGCAACGTCGCCCTGGCGATTCTGCGGGAAAAGGGCGAGCAGCATCCGTTCAAGGTTTTCGAGGTGTGAACCGTTCGCTGTACTCTGGTCCGTCTATGGCTGTGACTGTGGTTCGTCTTGGCACGCCGCGCAAGCCTGGCGAAGGTTTGCGCATCGGCACGGTGCGGCGGCCGCCGCGCGGCGTTCCGAAGAACGAGTTTGCGAAGCGGAACTTCTACGACGTTTGGCTGCCGGATCTTTCGCCCAGCGCCGATCTGGTGAGCTTTGCAATGCACGCGGGGATGGATGACAAGGCCTGGAGAGTCTTCGAGCGCAGGTACCGGCAGGAGATGAAGCAGCCGGAGCCGTCACGCCTGCTCGATCTGCTGGCGGCAATGTCGCATCAGACGCATTTCTCTGTGGGTTGTTATTGCGAGCGCGAAGACCGCTGTCATCGGTCCATTCTGAAGAAACTGCTCGTCGAGCACGGAGCCGAGCTTCACCAGGCTCGGCGCTGCGGCACTATTCTCCGCCGCGGGCTGGCTCTTCACTCCGGCTGTTGACCCGCTTCAGGCCGCGCTCAATGCCGTCGCGGACTGTTTCCCGGTAGGAACCTTCCGGCAGGCTCTCGAGGCGGTTCGCCGCCAGTTCGTAGTAGGTGCGGGCTTCGTCGCGGTGGCCGAGGTCCTCATGCGCCCACCCGATGTTCAGGTAGAGCGATGGATAGAACCCGTCCACACGACCGTCGAGGATAAGATCGGCGTGTTCGAGCGAGACGAGGTTCCAGCGCAGGTTCTCCTCGGGGCGGCTCTGTCCCCGGGCGACGTAGTGGGCCGAGACGCAGCGCTCGAAGTCATCGCTGCTCTGCTCCCATGCCTGCGCGAAGACGCGCGCGGCCTCATCCTTGCGACCCGCGCGCTCCAGTTCCATGCCCTCCGCACACAAGCGCACGACCGGGTTATTCGGGTCCATGCCCTCAGCATACCCCTCCCTTTGGAGGGAGGCAGCCCCACGTTTGGGTAATAATGGCTTGGCTCCGGCGTGGCATCGAATCCGGGGCACTGAGGTGCCAATGAACCGAGTATTTGCCGGGGAACTGATCTCCGAAGCGGTGGCCATGCTGATCATCATCGCGTTTGGGGATTCAGTCGCCGCTATGTATGGGCTTTACGATCCCAGCCCTTACCAGCACGCCTACTGGGGCGTCTGCATCGCATGGGGACTGGCAGTGACGATCGCCATCTATACCACCGGCGCAGTCAGCGGATGCCATGCGAATCCGGCGGTGACGCTCGCGCTGGCCATGTATCGGAAATTTTCGTGGAAGAAGGTTCTGCCCTATTGCCTGGCGCAGACGGTCGGCGCATTTCTGGGGGCGTGCATTGTGTATCGGCTGTATCTGCCGGTGCTCGACCAGTGGAATGCTCTCAATCACGTGACCCGGGCGGCAGGGGGCGGCGCGGGGGTTTTCTTCACGCATCCGGCGCTGGGCATCACGCCGATGCACGCCTTCGGCGACCAGATCATCCTGACGGCGTTTCTGATCTTTGGCATCTTCGCCATTACGGAACAGTACAACGAGATGGCTCCCGGCGCGAACTTCGGCGCGCTGATCATCGGCTTTCTCGTCGCGCTGATCGGCGCCTCGATGGGGTACCTGGAAGCCTGGGCCATCAACCCGGCGCGCGACCTGGGGCCGCGGTTCTTCTGCTTCCTGGGCGGATGGGGCAGCGCGGCGTTTCCTTCGCCGCAGAACTACTGGTGGGTGCCCATCGTGGGGCCGCTGATCGGCGGCGCCCTCGGCGGAGGCGCGTATCAGTTGCTGATTCATCCCTTCCTGCCTGCGCGAAACCGTGCCCGCCTCGCAGAGTTCAGCGATCGCGTGGCTCGGACCAGTTAACCTGCAAAGGATGGCGCCCGACCGCAGTTCGCTGCTTCGTTCGCTCGACGACCGCTTCGATGTGCTGATCATCGGAGGCGGGGCGACGGGTCTGGGCATTGCCGTCGACGCGGTGACGCGTGGCTACAGGACGGCGCTGGTCGAGGCCTGCGATTTTGCCCAGGCGACCTCGAGTCGCGCGACCAAGCTGGTGCACGGCGGCGTGCGTTATCTGGCGAGTGGGCAGTTTCACCTCGTCTACGAAGCGCTGCGCGAACGCGCGACGATGATGCGCATCGCGCCGCACTTGGTTCGTCCGCTGCCGTTTGTCCTGCCTGCGTTTCGCGGCGTGGACCTGCCGTTCTATGGCGCTGGCCTGCTGCTCTATAACCTGCTCTCCGGTCAGGCCAGCATGGGGCCGACGCGGGTGCTTGGCGCGTCCGCGGTTACGGAGCGCGTGCCGGGGATTGCGCGGTCGCACCTGGCCGGAGGGGTTCTCTTTCATGACGCGCAGTTCAACGATGCTCGCTACGCGCTGGCGCTCGCACGCACGGCCATCGATCGTGGCGCCGCGGTTCTGAACTACGTCCGCTCCGAGCGCCTGCTGCACGACAGCGGCAAGATTGCCGGCGCCGTCGTGCGAGATGGCGAGTCCGGCGCGGAGATGACCGTCCGCGCCAACGTGGTAATCAACGCCGCCGGCATCTTCGGTGACGAGGTGCGCATGCTGGATGCCCCCGGCAGCAAGCCGATGCTCTCGCTGAGCCGCGGCTCGCACGTCGTCGTCAGCCGGGAGGTGCTGGGTGGCAGGACCGCGCTCATCGTTCCGAAGACCAGTGATGGGCGAGTGATCTTTGCGATTCCATGGGAAGGTCGCGTCGTGATTGGCACCACGGACGTCCCGGCTTCCGTCAGCATGAACGAGCCAGGCTATACCGACGACGAAATGGATTACCTGCTGCAGCACATCGCTCCGTATCTGGAGAAGCCGGTTGGACGCGACGATGTGCTCGCGGTCTTCTCCGGGCTGCGGCCCCTGGTTCGCGGCGACACCGTGAAGACTTCGAAGCTGTCCCGCGAGCATTCCATCGCGATGTCGCCGACCGGACTGATCACCATTGCCGGTGGCAAGTGGACGACGTATCGGCGCATGGCGCAGGACACGGTGAACTTCGCCATCCATCACAGAATGCTGAAGACGGCGGAGTGCGTCACGAGCAGGACTCCGCTGCATGGGGCGGAAGCAGGCGCGGCGGCAGGCGAGTATGGCAGCGATGCGACGGAAGTCGAGTCACTGATCACTGCGGATCCGGCATTGGGGGCGGCCCTCGATCCCGCGCTGCCATACACCCTGGCGCAGGTGGTCTATGCCGTGCGCGCGGAGATGGCCCTGACGCTCGAAGATGTGCTGGCGCGCAGAACCCGCGCGGTGCTGCTCGATGCGCAGGCGGCGATGCGGGCCGCGCCCGTCGTGGCTGCGGCGATGGCGCGAGAACTGGGGCGTGACGAGGCGTGGGCGGCCAATCAGGTGCGGGCTTTTGAGGAACTGGCGGCGCGCTACTATTCGCTGCGATGAGCTAGCGCCCGAGACGAGACAGGATCCAGAACACGAGCGACAGGACAACGCTGACAATGATGCAGGTCACGAGGGGGAAGTAGACCGTCGTGTTCTTGCCGCGCCAGGTGATGTCGCCGGGCAGGCGGCCGATGGGCAGGCCCGTTTTCCCGATCAACAAAACGGCAACGCCGACCGCCGCG
>DATEPN010000003.1:0-8354 GCA_035273225.1 Acidobacteriaceae bacterium
GACCCGAAGCGCGTGTCATACCCGATGCACACGCCCTTCATCGCATCCTCTTTCGCCAGCACATAGCTCGCGATCGCGCCCGCGGCCGCTCGCACATTCTCAAACGTGAAATCGTCGGCGATCACGCCACGCCATCCATCCGTTCCAAACTTGACAGGGGATTTTTGCGCCATGGACTTAAATGAGTTCCTCTTGACCTCGCGCCGCCAGCTCCTTCACCACCTTGCCGACGTCCTGCGAGTGATGCCGGTTCGTGATCAGCAACGCGTCTTCCGTCTCCACAACCACCAGATCGTCGACGCCGACCAGCGCCACCGTGCGCTTCGGGCTGAACACGTAATTGTTGTGCGCGTTCATCACCACCGTCCCGGCAGCTTCCGCCACATTGCCGTAAGGATCCGCGCCGTTGTGCTCCACCTGATATTCATGCAGCGCCGTCCACGATCCCAGATCGCTCCATCCGAAACGCGCCGGCAGGCAATACAGATGCGACCGCAACTCGCCCTTCGCCGACCGCGGCTCCAGCACGGCGTAATCGACGCTGATGTTCTCGCACTTCGGATACAGTTCCCCGAACACGCGCTCGAACTCCGGCTTACCCCACGCCGCCGCAATCTCTTCCA
This sequence comes from Acidobacteriaceae bacterium, assembly GCA_035273225.1. GTDB lineage: Bacteria > Acidobacteriota > Terriglobia > Terriglobales > Acidobacteriaceae > Palsa-343. Next base: position 624 of record DATEPN010000003.1, read on the forward strand.
GCAGCGGAGCCGTCTCCGGCAGATACTCGCGGACCGCATTCGCCAGCGTCCTCGCGCTCCAGACGAACATGCCGCTGTTCCAGTAGAAATTCCCGGCGGCAACAAATTCCTCCGCCTTTTCCAGGTTCGGCTTTTCCGTAAACCGCCGCACCCGCAGCACGCCCGTCTCAAGTTCGGCGCCCGTCTCGATGTAACCGTACCCGGTCTCTGGCCGCGTCGGCTCGATACCCAGCACCACAATGTTCTCGCCCGCCGCCGCGAGCCGGATCGCCCGCGAAATGATGTCCACGAATGCGCCCTGATCCGCGATCACGTGGTCGGAAGGGAAGATCCCCAGCACCGACCCGGGATGCAGCCGCTCGATGAGAAACGCACCCAGTCCCACTGCCGGAGCCGTGTTGCGCGCCGCCGGTTCGCAGACCACCTGCTGTTCCGGAACTGCGTCCAGCTGCGAGCAGATGGCCCCCGACAGCAGCGTGTTCGTGATGACCCACACATCCTGCGGCCGAGCCAGCGGCTCCAGCCGATCCAGGGTGCGCTGGATCATCGTCCGCTCGCCGTCGAGTGCCAGAACCTGCTTCGCCTGTGCGCGCCGGCTCCGCGGCCAAAATCGCGTGCCGCTGCCGCCGGCAAGAATAACGGGGCGAAAGTCGATTGCTTCGGCCATCGATCTCCTGGCAAAGCTACAGAATAGCGCGAAGCTTCAGAAGCGAAGCGTTAGTCGCCGGCGGGCACAATCCGGATGAGCTCCGTTGGCCCGTCCGCCGCAAATGCCCAACGTGCTGTAGATGCGGGAATCACGGCAAGTTGGTTCCGCTCCAGCAAAAATGATTCGAAACCGTCTCCACTCGTCGACAGTCCCGAGATGCGCGCCCGCCCCTCGACCACGAATAGCATCTGCACCACCTGCGCGGGCCGCACCAGCGAAGGCGCCGTTCCCGCCCGGATCGGCCAGCGCTCCATCCGGAAGTAGCGCTCGTCAATCAGCACGCTGTGCCCATCCACCGGCTGCGGCGCCACTTTGCCGGCTCGCGTCTGCAGCCGCATCGCCGCAAACGACTTGTCCAGATGCAACTCGCGCCCGCTGCCGTAGTCGTACAGCCGGTAGGTCAGATCGCTGGTCTGCTGCGTTTCGAGGATGACCACGCCCGGACCCATCGCATGCACGGTACCGGCATCGACAAACAGCATGTCGCCCTTCTCCACCGGAACCATGGTCAGCAGCGACTCCAGCGTCTGGTCCTCAACGGCCGTGCGCACCTGATCGACGGTCACGCCCGCTCTTAGCCCCAGCGCAACCGTCGCTCCCGGTTTCGCGTCCAGCGCGTACCAGCACTCCGTCTTGCCGCGTGGCTCGCCGTACTGCCGCGCCAGTGCGTCATCGGGATGCACCTGAATGCTCAGCTTTTCCTTCGGAAACAGCAGCTTGATCAGCAGCGGAAAATCCTTGCCCGCCAGTTTCGGGCCCAGCAGCGTGCTCCGATGCTGCCGCGTGATATCCGCAAGGCTCATGCCCTGCAGCGCGCCGGTTTCCGCGGTGCACATCTCGCCCGTCAGCCACACTTCGCCGATCGGTTCGTTATCCGTTTTGTAGTTGTACCAGGGATTTAGATCCTGAAAACCCCAGGGCCGTGTACGAAACCAGGGGCCAAGGCGAAAAGGTGGTAGCGTTTCCATTTCCATTGATTATGCCTGACGGACAGTGCAATTCCGGTGGTCAGAGGCCAGCCGTTTAACATGGCATGTGATGCAAAAGATACTCGTTACGGGTGCCGCCGGTTTCATTGGCTCGTGGATTACCGAAGTGCTGATCCAGCGGGGCGCAAACGTTTGCGGCCTCGACAACTTCGAAACCGGCAAGCAGGAGAACCTCGCACACCTCGCGGGAAAATTCCAGTTCATCGAGTGCGACCTGCGCGACGCCGAAGCTGCTGCTCGCGCCTGCGACGGCGTTGAAATCATCTTCCACCAGGCGGCGCGTCCTTCTGTGCCACGTTCCGTCAAGGATCCCCGCACCAGTCACACAGCCAATCTCGACGGCACCTTCAATCTGCTGGAAGGCGCCCGAGCCGCCGGCGTGAAGCGCATCGTCTACGCCGCGTCTTCCTCCGCCTACGGCAACCAGCCCGGGTTTCCTCGTCGCGAAACCATGGTGCCCATGCCCATTGCCCCCTACCCGGTCCAGAAGCTTGCCGGCGAGTACTACATGAAGAGCTACTGGCAGGTTTACGGCATCGAGACGGTCTGCCTGCGCTACTTCAACATCTTTGGTCCCCGCCAGGTGCCCGACTCCCCGTACAGCGGCGTTATGGCCAAATTTGCCCTGCAGATGCTCCGCGGCGAGCGCCCCACCATCAACGGCGACGGCGAGCAGGGCCGCGACTTCACCTACGTCGAGAATGCCGTCTCGGCCAACCTCCTCGCCATGGAAGCCCCGGCCGAGAAGGTCGCCGGACGCGTCTTCAATGTCGCCTGTGGCCAGCGTCATACGCTGAACGAGACCTACCGCATCATGGCCGATCTGCTTGATTTCAACGAATCGCCTATCTATGGGCCGCCGCGCACAGGCGACATTGCCAATTCCCTGGCCGATATCTCTGCCGCCCGCGAGGCTTTCGGCTATGAGCCCACGGTTTCTTTCGAGGAGGGGCTCCGCCGCACCGTCGCCTGGTACCGCGAGCAATACGTCTCCGCCGTCATCTGAAGCCGCGAAAAATGGAACCCCGCGGCCCGGAATTGCGTAGACTGGAACGAGTAACGGCCTGACAATCGATCCCGATTCGCGCGTGTGCCGGGCACGGGGGGAAATCTCTATCCATGCAATTCCGTGAGGCGATCAAGGTTGCGCTGCAGTCGCTCTGGGCGAACAAGATGCGCACCATTCTGACCATGATCGGCGTCATCATCGGCGTCGCCTCGGTTATCGCCGTCATCACCCTCTCCAACGGCGCCAAGATGTTTGTGATCCGCAAGATCGCCAACCACGGCTCCGATACCCTGACCGTCCAGCGGATTAACCCGGTCATCTTCAGCGGTGAAGATTTCCTGAAGCAGAACAAGCGGAAAAATATCGTCTACGACGATTTCCTCTATCTCCAGAGTTCCTGCACGCGCTGCCTGTCGCTTGGCGCATCTCTCGGATCCTCGGGAGCCGTGGTCAACGGCAAACAGTCCACAACGAACACCCAGATCTCCGGCTGGACCTCCAGCATGTTCGAGATCAACGATGAGAATGTTGCCCTCGGCCGCGCCCTGACTCCCATGGACGACCAGATGGGGACTCACAGCATCGTCATCGGCTACGACATTGTCGATAACCTGCTGCCCAATCGCGACCCCATCGGCCAGGAGCTGCGCGTTGACGGTGAGGTCTACACCGTGGTCGGAGTCGGCGAGCGCAAGGGCAGCGTCTTCGGCCAGAGCCAGGACAACTTCGTCAACATGCCGCTGAGCACCTATCTGCACACGCACGGCGAGCACCAGAGCCTCAGCATCTCCGCGAAGGCCGGCATGGCGCCCGGTGCTCTCGATAACCTCATCGATGAGGTTCGCGCTCTCATGCGTGCCCGTCGCCACGATGCACCCGGCACGGAGGACGACTTCGCCATCCTCACCAACGAAACCTTCATCAGCCTCTTCAATCAGATCACCGGCATGTTCGCCATGGTCATCATCGGCATCGCCGCCATTTCGCTCGTGGTGGGCGGCGTGGTCATCATGAACATCATGCTGGTCTCGGTTACGGAGCGGACCCGCGAAATCGGCATCCGCAAAGCGCTGGGTGCGAAGCGTCGCGATGTCCTGCTGCAATTCCTCATCGAATCGGCGACGATGGCATTGCTCGGCGGCATGGTGGGCGTTGTGCTCGGCGTCAGCATCGCTAAAATTGTCACTGCCGTCGTGGGATTCCCCTCGGCGATTGCTGTCTGGGCCGTGGTTCTCGGGCTTTTCGTCGCGACCAGCGTCGGCATCTTCTTCGGCGTTTATCCCGCGCGCAAAGCGGCGATTCTCGACCCCATCGTTGCCCTTCGGTCGGAGCTATAGCCCATGAAAGCAACGAACTCCCGCGAATCCGTCCGCATGGCGCTGGACACGGTGCGCGCCAACAAACTGCGCTCCGGCCTGACCATCCTCGGCATCGTCATCGGCGTCGCGACGGTCATCACGATCTCTTCGCTGATCAATGGCGTGAATAACCGGGTCGCCGACATCGCCAGCCAGTTCGGCACGAATGTGCTCTGGGTATTCCGGTGGAACTTTATCGGCATCCGGCCCACCACCGAGATGCTGGCCCGCAAACAGCTGAGCCTGGACGATGCCTACGCCGTCGAGAAGTTGCCGCACGTTGTAGGAGTGAATGCCGGCCGCCAGTATTCGAACTGGCAGCTTGGCGTCGGTTACGTCGCCGTTCAGTACAAGGACAAGAAGGTCCAGAACACTACCCTTGAAGGCGACCTGCCCTCGTTTGCCAAGGTTGATGACGTCCAGTTGCAGGAAGGCCGGCCGTTCACGGCGGAAGAAGAGTTTCGCCGGGCCGACGTATGCGTACTCGGTCACGACACGGCGGAAAAGCTCTTCGGCACTGAGGATCCCATCGGCAAGGAAATCATCGTCAACGGCGATGTCTTCACCGTCATCGGAGTGCTCGACAAATTCAAGCAGTTGTTCGGGGGCGGCAGCAATCCCAATGACAATAAAGCCGTCTTCCCCATGAGCACCTTCCACAAGATTCACCCGGAGATTCTGGACACCATCATCTCGGTCAAGTACGACGACTCGAAGAACAAATCCATGGTGACCGAAGAGATCCGGATGCTCCTGCGCGAGCGGCGCCGGGTGCGGTCCGACAAGGACGACGATTTCTCGATCTTCGGACCGGACAACATCCTCGACCTCTGGGGTCAGATCACCTCCGGGCTGGTCATCTTCATGTTCGCCGTCTCCAGCGTCGGGCTGCTGGTCGGCGGCATCGGCGTGATGAACATCATGCTCGTGTCAGTCACTGAGCGAACGCGCGAGATCGGGGTGCGCAAGGCCATCGGAGCGACCAAACGAAACGTCCTGATCCAGTTCAGTTTTGAGGCTATGACCCTGTGTGCCGTCGGCGGTGTCATCGGGATCCTGATCGGGACCATCCTCACGCTGGTCATCCGCTACGGCTTCCGATTCCCGGCCAGCATGTCCACCTTCTGGACCGTGACCGGCTTCGTCGTATCGTGCCTGATCGGTCTCGTCTTCGGCATCTATCCCGCCTGGAAGGCGGCCACGCTCGATCCCATCGAGGCCCTCCGGTACGAGTAGCAACATCGTCAAAAAAGAGTGGTCATCGCGTAAGTTGTTGAAGGAACAGCTGCATGTCCTGGGGGATTAACTCACTCGGGAATATCTGAGGAGTTACCCTCCTCACGGAACGCCCGGACGGTTCGTCGTATGCCGGCGGGCGGTTGGATGGCCGGAGGGGATTGACGAAGAAGATATTGACGCGCGGGTTAATCCACCAGCGCACGCTCCGTTGTTCCAACAACTTGGCCATTGCCAAAGGATTTTTCAGCAGCATCGTTGCCCCAGCACTCCGCATGCCCGGTGCCCTGACCTTTGTGCTCCGCAGTGCGCTATGATGGGAATACTCGGCGGATCCCCGCCCCGCAACCCTATGTCCAGAAGTTTCAGTCGCACCGTCCTCGCCCTTTCTGTCGCCATCGTCCTGATTGTGCTCTTCGGAGGCTTCGGCCCCGCGGGCGTCAACGCCAGCCAGAGCGATGGTGCGTACCGCCAGATGGGCGTGTACGAGGAAGTCCTCCACAAGATTCAGACCGACTACGTCACCGATCCCAACATTCAGCTGGTGACGGCCGGCGCGCTGCATGGCCTTCTTGAGTCCCTTGACGCCGACTCCAGCTATCTGACGCCGCCCGAGTACCAGACTTTCGTCGCGCACCAGCACGAAGGCCAGGCGCGCATCGGCATGGACGTTTCGAAACGGTATGGATACGGCAGCGTGATCTCGGTGATACCCGGCGGCCCGGCGGCGAATGCCCACATCGAGGACGGCGACCTGATCGAGTCCATCGACCACAAGACCACGCGCGACATGTCGGTGGCGATGATTCGGCTGCTGCTCGAAGGCAAACCGGGCTCGACCGTTACCTTTGAGGTCGTTCGCCCGCGCAAGCCTGAGCCGGATGAAGTCACTCTCACCCGGACGGCCGTTCCGATCCCGGCGCTCGGCCAGCAGCAGTACGAGAACTCCAGCATCCTGTACCTGAAGCCCGTGGTCCTGAGCAAAGAGCGCGTGGACCAGATCGTCGCCCGTCTCCGCGAGATGCCGAAGGACAACAACAAAAAGGTCCTGCTCGATCTGCGTGATGTGGCGGAAGGCGATCCGCAGCAGGGTCTCCGGCTGGCCAATGCCTTCATTCAGTCCGGAACGCTTGCAACCCTCCAGGGCCAGACGGTGCCAACGCAGACATTCTCGGCGGACGCCGCGAACTTCGTTACCTCGGCGCCGCTGGTTGTGCTGGTGAACCACGGCACAGCCGGAGCGGCCGAGTTGACGGCCGCAGCGATCCTCGACAAGAAGCGCGGCGACGTCGTTGGCGACCGCACCTTCGGCGAAGGCGGACAGCAGAAGACGATCCCGCTGCCCGACGGCTCGGCGCTGCTGCTGACCGTTGCCAAATACCAGTCGCCCTCCGGCAAGAAGATCGAAGACGATGCGGTCACGCCAAATGTCGTCGTCAGCGAGAACATCGACCAGTTGCTGAATGAGACGGAGGACAACACTCCGACGGAGCAGCGGCCGGACGATCAGCTGAACAAGGCGCTCGAGATTCTGAAGCAGAAGAGCGCGTAAGCAAGATTTCGATTGCTGGTTCACGGCACGGCGCGAGCCGTGCCCACCTGCGCGCGGGAAGAAACGGCAACCGGGAGGGAAGGCGAGCAGGGCGTTCGATCGATGCCGGGTTACAACCTCATTACGCCGTCTCCCGACGACAACCAGAGCGAAACAAAGACACTCGGCCGACGCCACAGAGGCGACGATTCCGGCTTTGAGCCGCCTTCCGAAGGCCGCAGAGTCGCTGCCGGCATCATCTTCGCCTTTCTCATTCTTCTCTCCGCCGCCGTCGGCAGCCTCTCCGGCCTGATGCTGGTTTACTCGGTCGATCTGCCGCAGATCGACGAACTGGAGCACTATCGGCCGTCCACAACGACGGAGCTGTACGACGTGCACGGACGCAGCTTCGGCAGTTTTGCCCTCGAGCGCCGCGTCGTCGTCGGCTACAACGACTTCTCTCCGCTCCTGCGCCAGGCAGTACTCTCCATCGAAGACCGCAACTTCGAAAACCACTGGGGCGTCAATCTCGTCCGGGTCCTGGGAGCTCTGTGGCATGACGTGAGTTCGAAAGGGCGCGCGCAGGGAGCCTCAACCCTGACCATGCAGCTGGCGCGGAATCTTTTCCTCTCAAACGACCGGACGCTGACCCGCAAGCTGCAGGAGATCTTCCTGTCGCTGCAGATCGAGCACCGCTTCACGAAGGAACAGATCTTCACGCTCTACGGTAATCAGATTTATCTCGGCAGCGGCGTCTACGGCTTTGAGGCGGGGTCGGAATACTACTTTTCAAAGCACGCGAAGGATCTGACGCTCCCTGAGGCGGCGCTGCTGGCTGGATTGCCTAAAGGACCGAGCGAGTTCTCCCCGATCATGAACCCGGAGCGCGCCTTTCGCCG
>DATEPN010000004.1:0-6339 GCA_035273225.1 Acidobacteriaceae bacterium
TCGTCGCCGTGACCGTCGCCTGCCCCGTCACCGGCAGCGGAGGCAGCGTGTTCCGCCCCTTCTGCCCCACGCCCGCCGCGTAAATGCTCCCGTCCGGAGCCACCACGACAGACGTGATCTCCTTCTTCGGCGAGTCATACAGCACATACGCCTTCCCCGCCGGATCGATGCGGTAGATCAGCCCCGTTCCATCCGACCCCGCAATCGCATCGCCTGCCTTGTCGAACGCCAGCGCGCGAATGTGCTGCTCATCGCTTTTGAAGAAAAGGGTCGGCTTCCCGCCGAGGCTCACCTTGTAGATCGCTGCCGGTGCCCCCGTCGCGACATAAAGCTGCCCCTTCTCGAACGCAAGATCCCATACATACTTCGGCTTCTCCGTCGTCGTGCCCGGATCGAAAACCACCGTCGCGTTCTCTTCCGTCTTGTTCTCGCCGTGCGGATCGATCTTGTACACCTTGCCCGACGGCAGCGTGGCCGCATAAATCGCCCCGTCCGGCCCGACGCACACCGTCTGCACGCTCATATCGTGGCTGGTGAACAGTGTCGTCGGCTTCCCGTCGGCGCCGATCCGCAGCACCGTGGCCGGCGTACCCGTCGCCACAATCGCATTCCCATCGCGATCGGTGGTCACCGCCCACACGTACGTGGAGGGCGTAGTCGCGACCATCTTGCTTTCCGGTCCAGGGACCAGACGGCCGTCGCTGTTGACGGCCACTCCATTTGGCGTGCCCCGCTCCAGTTCGTCGAATTTCGATTCGCTCCACAGCCGCGTGCCCTGCGCGTGGGCCACGCTCGAAGTAGCAGCAACGATGGGAAACACAAGCCCGCAGAATCCTGCGAGACACGCGAGGCGGCAAAATCGGCCTGAAATCATGCTGCTGTTCAGTCTACAGAAACAGAGACTTCCACCCTCGGCTGAGGTAACCAGAAAATGCTCGCGCACCGCGACGAAATCCCAGCCCCTCGCCTACACTGGACTTTCGTTTTCGTCTCAAATTTCCCGGACCGGCGGGACGCAAGCCTCACTCTCGACAACCCGCGTACTGAACCTGTGCCGCCATGCTGAAGCGCTGGAAAACCCGGATTCTGCTCGCCGTTGCCGTGCTCGGGCCGGGCTTTATCACCGCCAACGTCGACAACGACCCCAACGGCATCATCACCTACTCCCAGACCGGCGCGCAGTTCGGTTACACGCTGCTCTGGACGATGGTTCCCGTCACGCTGGCGCTCATTGTCATTCAGGAAATGTGCGCGCGCATGGGCGCGGTCACCGGCAAAGGCCTCAGCGACCTCATCCGTGAGGAATTTGGTCTGCGCCTCACCGTCATCATCATGTTCCTGCTGGTGCTGGTGAACTTCGGCAACATCATCGGCGAATTCAACGGCATCGCCGGCAGCCTGCAACTCTTCCACCTTTCGAAATTCGTCTCTGTCCCCATCTGCAGCGCGCTGGTCTGGCTACTCGCCGTGCGCGGCGACTACAAATCCGTAGAGAAAGTCTTCCTGGTCGCCTCGCTCGTCTATTTCACCTACATCATTGCCGGAGTGCTGGCCCACCCCTACTGGCGCGAAGCACTCCAGGCCACCTTTCAAATCCCCTCGGGGCATGTCCTGCGCGACAAGGACTACGTCTTCACCGTCGTCGCTGTCATCGGCACCACCATCGCACCGTGGATGCAGTTCTACCTGCAGTCCTCCATCGTCGAGAAAGGCGTAACCGCCGAGAGCTACGGCCCCTCGCGCCTCGATGTCATCGTCGGCTCCATCTTCACCGACGTCGTCGCGTGGTTCATCATCGTGGCCTGCGCCGCCACCCTCTGGGTCCACGGCATTACCAATATCCCCGACGCCAGCTACGCCGCCGAAGCCATGAAACCGCTGGCCGGCCAGTACGCCTTCCTGCTGTTCGCCTTTGGACTCTTCAACGCCGGCTTCTTCGCCGCTTCGGTCCTGCCGCTCTCAACGGCCTATGTCGTCTGCGAAGGTCTCGGGGTCGAATCCGGCGTCGACAAGCGCCTCCGCGAGGCCCCGTTCTTCTACGGCCTGTACACGCTGCTCATCGCCGGAGGAGCCGCCGCCGTCCTGCTCATGTCCAACACCAGCCTGATGCGCTGGTACACCGAGTCCCAGGCGCTCAACGGAATCCTGCTTCCCGTTGTCATCGTCCTCATGCTGATCCTGATCAACCGCAAGGACCTGATGGGCCCCCACACGAATCGCCACTGGTTCAACGCCATCGCCTGGCTTACCGCGATCGTAGTCAGCATCCTCTCAGTCATCCTGATGGTCCAGCAATGGTGGCCCAGCCATCACTGACCAGAACAAAGCCGGTAGCCTGTGGCCGGTAGCCAGAATCAGCCACCACCACACGCTACCGACTACAGACTACCGACTACCGGGCTGCCTTTAGAGCAGCTTCCCCGCCGCCAAATCCCGCACCAGTTCCCGGTCCGCCGCAAGAAAGTCATACCCTGGCAGATCCTTCAGCAGCGCCCACCGCACGTCCTCAAAAATCTGGTTCGTCAGCTCGCCCTCGAACCGGTGCACTGCAAAGAACTGCAGATCGACCGCGCCGCCGCTGCGGTAGTTGTGCCGCACGTGCGCGACCCGGGTCCCAATCTCCGCCCTGATCCCCAGTTCCTCCTCGAGTTCCCGCGCCAGCGCCTGCTCCGCCGACTCGCCGGCCTCGATCTTTCCTCCGGGGAACTCCCACTTCAGCCCCATGGCGGACCCGGCCTTGCGCTGGCACACCAGCACCTCGTCTCCGCGCAGGATCAAAGCGGCCGCAACAAAACGCAGCGCCTTGCCCTCCCGCACGTTCTGGACCGTATCTGCCATACACTCCACAGTTTAGACGCACGTCAGTTCAGATCGATTCCGCCCGGCTCCGCGCCATTCTGCGCAGCCCCCTGGTCGGACCGAAGTCATTCGGATGCAGCGCCGCCGCAATCGCTCGCAATCCGTCAACGAGCGTCGGCGCCGGAGTGTTCAGCAGTTCATCGGCAATGCAGTAGACCCGCCCGCCGCGCACAGCCCGCATCGCCTCCCAGCCCGGTCGCGCAGCCACCTTCTCCAGCGGAACCCGGTCGCCCGCGCCGCACCAGGCCGCAATCACCACCTCGGGATCGCGTTCGGCCACCGCCTCAGCCGTCGTCGTCTTCCCCGGCTCCCCCAGAAACATCCCGCCCGCCGCCTCGACCAGCTCCTGCACCCATAGCTGCGAGGCGATCAACGGCTTGCCCCACTCCTCGCAATACACCAGAGGCCTGGCCGCCGGCCCGGCACAGTGCTGCCGCACCGCCTCGATCTCGTCGCGCATCTCCCGGATCACCATTTCCGCGCGATCCAGCGCTTCCGACCGGCCGGTCGCGCCGGCGATCAGCCGCATATCCTGCTCAATGTCCTTGAGAGAATGCGGAGCCAGCGTCAGCACCGGAACGCCCGCCTTCAGAATGGCCGTCAGCGATTCCTGTCGGTACGGAACCGAAGCGATCACCAGGTCCGGCTGTACCCCGAGCAATTCTTCCGCCGTCGTCGACCATGAGTCGTGCACGACCGCGATGCCGCGATCCCGCAGCGCCGGAACGGCGTCGACACAGTACCGCGTGCACGCCGCGACCAGGTCCAGGCAGCCCAGCCGCTCCAGAACGATGCTGATACTCGGCTGCAGGCAGGCGATTTTCACAGGCTTATTTCGTGTGGTCCGCCAGCACAGCCTCGGGATAATACACAGTCCACCCTCGCTGCGCCGCCACCGTCAGCAGCCCCGGCGTCGGATTCACGGGAAATGCCCGCGCCGCCATCTCCAGCATCTGCAGATCGTGAATCGAATTCCCGAAGACCACATCCGGATGGTGCACCCCGGCGCGCTTCAGAGCTTCGGCCTTGCCCTCGTCGGTCGGGACATCCACCAGATCGCTCGTGATCAGCCCATCGTGCACGCGCACCTCAGCCGCCAGCACGCGCTCCCGAGCGATCCCAAATCGTCGCATGCCCTCCTCGATGACCCAGTTGTTCGTCGAGCTGACCGCCCAAATGTCCACCCCCGCTGCGCGCAAATCCGCGACCAGGGCCTGCATCTCCGGGAAGATGTTCTTCTCCACGTGCACGCCAAAGTATTTCGCCGCCGCCCGCCGCATCTCCTCCTCGCGCAGGCTCGCGTACACCTGCACCATCTCGCCGCAGATGTCCTTTTCGGAGACCTGGCCTTGCCGGTACAACCGGTGACGCTCGTCAATCCAGGCGCTCGAGTTGCGCGAGAGCAACCCGGCCTCGATCGACCAGTTCATGAATCCCAGCCCCGCATCGCCGCTCCACAACGTGCCGTCGCAGTCGAACACGGCAACGCGCGGCGCAGCCTTCAGCACAGCGCTGCGAAACTCTTCATGCGAATAGCGAACAGCAGCAACAGCCTGAACCAAACATTCACTCCAGGTCTTTGAATGGCATGGCTCAGCCATGCCGGCCCCGCGCCCCGAAACGGGCTGTAGCCCCTCAGGGACGCCTCTTCCTCAGCCTACCAATTCCCGGCGCGCCGCACCCGCTACCATAGTCCTCGTGACCGGATTCCCCGCCCGCTTTTCGGAACGACTCGCCCTCCTTGAGGACCGCATCGCCGCCGCCTGCCGCCGCGCCAATCGCAGCCGCGATGAACTCCGCCTCATGGCCGTCTCCAAACTCCATCCCGCTGAAGCCATCGCCGAAGCGGTCGCCGCCGGCCACACCCTCTTCGGTGAAAATCGCGTCCAGGAATTCGAGGCGAAGCGCGCCCGCCTCCACGAACTCGGCGTCACCGGCGCAGAGGTCCACCTCATCGGCCACTTGCAGTCGAACAAAACTACCAAAGCCGCCGCCCTCTTCGACGCCATCGACTCCGTCGACTCACTCCGCATCGCCGAGCGCCTCAACGATGCCGCCGCGGATTCCGCCAACCCGCTGCCCATCCTCATCGAACTCAAGCTCAGCGACGAGTCCACCAAAACCGGCCTCACTCCGGACTCCGCCGATCTGCGCGACCTCCTCGACCGCCTCCCCGCGCTGCCCCACCTCGCACTCTGCGGACTGATGACGATCGCGCCCCTCGACGACAACCCGGAAACCGCCGGCGCCTGCTTCCGCCGCCTGCGCACCCTCCGCGATTCTCTCGCCCGCAACTACCCCGCCCTCGATTTCCGCGAGCTCTCCATGGGCATGTCCGGCGACTTCGAAGTCGCCATCGAAGAAGGCTCCACCCTCATCCGCGTCGGCACCGCTCTCTTCGGTGACCGCCCAAAACTCACGCCTCAGACCCAGACCGCCCCATGAATCTCCCCGTCACCGACACACGCGACGGCGCCCGCTTCGCCGTCCGCGTCACACCACGCGCCAGCCGCACCGCCATTGCCGGCGTAACCGGAGAAGGCCCTGACGCCGCCCTCAAAATCGCCCTCCACGCCCCGCCGATCGAAGGCCGCGCCAACGCCGCCCTCATCGAGTTCCTGGCTGACCTTCTCCACGTCCGCCGCGCCGACATCGAAATCGCAGCAGGCGCCCACGGCCGCACCAAGCACATCCTCATCCGCAACCACACCGCCGCAGAAATTTCCTCCGCGATCCAGGCAGCAATTAAATCTGGATGAACGACGCAGGACCGCCGCTCAGTGAAAATCGTGCGACCGCACTGCAACCGCGTTGTCGGCCAGCGGCGTCAGACGCACAGCCTTCACGTGAATCACATTGTCCTGATTCTGCAGCGGACCTTCCACGATCAGGAACCGGCTGCGCGTTACCGTAATCATGTCCCGCGCATAAAGATCGGGCGTGATGATCACATTAGCAATCCCCGTCTCATCTTCCATCGACAGAAAGATGAACCCCTTCGCCGTCCCAGGCCGCTGCCGCGCGATCACGCACCCCGCCGTGCGCACATACTCCCCATCCCGCCGCGTGCGCAGCTCCTCGGCCGTCAGCACCCGCTGACGTCGCAACTCCTCGCGCCGGTACGCCATCGGATGCTTATCCGTCGTCAGCCCCGTCCCGGCATAATCCGCGACCAGCCGCTCCTCATCCGTCATCTGACGCAGCGGCGACGCCTCCGCCGGATCCGCCAGCAGCGCGCCAGTATGCGTCAGCAGCGGACCCTCCGGCTTACCCGCGCGCTCCACCTGCCACAGCGCATCCCGCCGATGCCCAATCCCGGCAACATGATTCAGCGCCCCAATATTTGCCAGCAGCGTAATCTCTTTCCGATTCAGCAACTGCACGCGCAACGCCAGATCATCGACCGACGCAAACAGTCCATCCCCATGCCGCGCCGCCGCAATTGCCTCGCCCGCCTGCTGCCGCAGCCCGCGCGCATAC
>DATEPN010000005.1:0-8940 GCA_035273225.1 Acidobacteriaceae bacterium
GGTTGAGCCGGGTTGGAGTCGGTCATCTGATCTTCGGACGGAGTCGACTGGCCAGTGGTGGGCTTCTGCGACTGAGTATCAGTCTGTGGCGGAGTTGTGGGCTGCTGTGCCGACTGGGCGGCGGCGGCAGGAACACGCACCAGGGCAATCGCTGCGAAGAGGGCGACCGGAACAACCAGCAGTGAAGCGACTGCACGACGCCTGCCTTCGAGGAATGCGCGATGCAACTGCTGATCATTGAGCATCGATTCCACGCGGCGAGACAGATTCGCGGACCGGGCCATGGCCACTCCCGGAAGACTGCGGTGCGGGATCGCCGCAATTTCGAGGAGCGTTTCGGCGTAATGCGAGCGGCTCGCGGCCGCTTCGATTCCTGCCCGATCTCCTATTGCCTCGCCCAGCGTGGTAAGCGTGTGACGCAGCCACCATCCGAGCGGACTGAACCAGAACAACGCCGTGTAGAGGCCGGCCAGAAACTGCAGATAAAAGTCCATCTGACGGACATGCGAGCGCTCGTGCGCGATCACCATGCGCAGCTTCGAGCGGTGCCACTGCGCATAATCGGCCGGGAGGACAATGCCAGATCCGACGGTTACCGGAGCGGGGATCTTCGCGCTCGCGCGCACATTCGGCTCGGGAACCACGAGCGCTGAGATGAACTCGGCGGTTGTCCAGAGACGGAGAGCCGAGTACAGCCCGATGAGAAGACGCAGGAGGAGGGCTGCGGCGACGGTCAGGTAAATCGCGGAGATCAGCTGCGGGAACGAGCGCCATGGCAGGCTGCGTTGGGTCGGGGCGGCAACAGCGACCTGGGTGGGGGGAACATCCGTGGGATTTGCCTTCGAAGACGCTGATTCAGAAGGTGGCAGATCGAAGTTCGCGCTGATTGCCGGACTGGCCGCGCCAACCGCGCGCGCACTGAGGACGGGCGACTGGACTGGCGCGCTCTCGGTTCGAAGAGGCAGCGCCCATGAAAATTTCAGCCGCACCCCAGCCGGGATCGGCACACGCATGAGGAACGGCATGGCGAGGGAGGCGATCAGCACCAGCGTCCATGCGATCTTGCGCGCCGGCACATTGCGGACGCGGAAGATGCTGAGGGCCAGGCCAACGATCGCGGCGAACAGCAGGCCCCGGAGAGCGGATTCCACCAGAATGGCCGTCATGCTTTATCTCCCTCCTGTGTCTTAAGCGTGGCGATGCGCCGCGCCAGACGTTCCAGTTCGGCACGGCTCACGACCTTTGAATCGACCATGCCGACGAGCAGGTCTTCGACCGAGCCGGCGCAAAACCAGTCCACGATGCGCTGCACGGCGCGCCCGGCGACCTTCTGCGGCGACTGTGCCGGGCGATAAACGAAGGTGCGGTTATCGACCGAGTGCGCCAGATATCCCTTTTCCTCGAGCCGCCGCAGAACCGTGCGGATCGTCGAATCCTTCAGCACGCGGTCCAGCGATTCGCGGACCTGGTCGGCAGTGGCATCGCCGAGCCGCCAAATGATGCTGAGGATTTCCCGTTCGAGTTCACCGAGTTCCGCCGGATCATGAGTGTTACTCGCCATAGTGTTACACACTGTAACACACAACCCGACAGGACGCGCAAGGGGGAGCGGAAATTTTTCTGAAATTTGGGAAGCTGAAAGCGCGCGTTTAAAGCAGCCGGCGTCGAACCATATCCAGCCCCTGCTGGCTGGCATAGAAGCGGATCCCATTTCGTTCGCCCGGAAAGCGCTTTTCGATCGCTTCGGTTCCGTCATCGTCGCTGATCGCCAGCCAAACAAGACCGACCGGCTTCTCATCGCTGCCCCCGCTGGGGCCGGCAATGCCGGTGATTCCGAGGCCAAACGTGGCATCGCAGCGCGCGCGAATGCCTTCCGCGAGCGCGATGGCCACTTCCCTGCTGACAGCGCCGTGTTTCGCAATCAGCTGCGGATCGACGCCAGCCAGTTCCGCCTTGAGCTGATTGCTGTACACCACAGCACCGCCCAGGTAGGAGCGCGAACTGCCGCTGACGCCGGTCAGCCGCTCCGCAAGCATGCCGCCGGTGCAGCTCTCCGCCGTGGCGAGCGTCGCGCCGCGCATTTCGAGGTAATACAGGACGATCTGCTCCAGCGTTTCGCCCTGCGACGAGTAGATGTACTCCTCGAGTTCCTCTTCGATCTTGCCGGCCAGCTCGTCAACGCGCTGCTGAGCAAGGTCAGGAATCGGCTTGGCACAGGAGAGCCGCAGCTCAATATCGCCCAGGTGCGCGAGGATCGTCGTCTCGACGTCTTTGTATTGGGTGTAGATGGGCGCGACGCGCGAGTCCGCGAGGGACTCCCCGATCATCGCTGCCTTCAGCACCCGCGTGGCGATGTGGCGCTCGGGCAGAATCTCACGCAGGCGCGGCAGGCACTCGCCCTCGAACATGCCCTTCAGTTCATGCGGAGGCCCCGGCAGCAGCATGGCCAGCTTGCGATGCTTCCCCACGACGGTGTCGATCCATTGCCCCGGCGCACTGCCCAGCGGATTCGGCAGGACGACGGCGCCTTCGATCACATCCGCCTGCTTCTCGTTGTTGCGCGTGATGGTGATGCGGCGAGCGGCGGCGCGCGTGTACAGATGCGCGATGAGGTCCGGATCGCGACGCAGCCGCACGCCCAGCGCTTCGGCTACCGCTTCGCGGGTCAGGTCGTCCTCCGTGGGACCCAGGCCCCCGGAAACAACCAAAATGTCCACGCGCAGCAACGCATTGCGAACCGCGCCGACGAGATGCTTCAGCTTGTCTCCGGTGATGGTCTTGAAGGAGACATCGACGCCAAGCTCATTCAGCTTTTCTGTGATGTAGAGGGAGTTGGTGTCCCGGCGGAAGGGCGTGAGCATTTCCGACCCGACCGCGATAATCTCGGCGTTCATCGATCTCCTCGGCCTGATCCTTTACGCATCAGACCAGCCGCCATCCTTCGACACCCAGGGAAACGTGATAAAGCGAAGTGTTGGTCGCGACGAGCGCGCCGCCACCGGGTACGAAGGTAAAGCCGACGACGCCGTTTCCGGAAATCACGAGCGAAGGATCGCCCTGGCGCGGGACCATAACGACACCGCGGCGACCGCGCCAGCTTGCCGCGACGTAGACATTCCCGGCGATGTCGACGGCGATCCCCTGCGGGCGGCCCAGTCCGCGACACAGCACCTCGGTGTCGCCATCGCGATTGACGGCATACACGGCGTCGTAGCTGGACGTCGTCGGGCCTGTCACGAAGAGCGTCCCGTCCGGACCGAAAGCCAGGTGATACGCGGCGATGCTCGGCTCGAGTGTCGCGAACACGAAGATTTGCCGGTCGGGCGCTATTTTGAAAATCGTTCCGCTGCGGTCCCCAACGTAGAGGTTCTGATCCACATCGAATGCCATACCGGTGGCGACGCCCATGCCTTCTGCATAAACAGTCGATGCGCCATTCCGCGCCACCTTGTAGACTTTGCCTTCGTGACGCGACGAGACGTAGAGGTTTTCTTCGTAGTCGACGGCCAGCCCGGTGGCATTCACGATGCCGCGCACGAAGGGGCGCATCTCTCCGTCGCGCTCGATGCGGAACACAGACACCGGCGTTTCCTGACCGCGCTCGCCGGAGAAGGTCAGGTAAATGTTTCCGGAGTTGTCCATCACCGGATTGGCGACGATGTGCGCTCCCGTTGCGACCAGCGTCGCAACGCGCACTTCAACGGCATTGCTCTGCGCGCCGTTCTGCAGGATGCGCAGGCGACCCGTCTCCGCCTCTTCCGGAACGCGGATGGCCATGCGCGACGCGCGGGTCAGCAGCACCGGAGCCGCCAGTTCGCCGAGCATGGCAACGGGACGCCGCCACTCCGACCCATTCTGGCCGATGGGTACGGAACCCAGATTTGCGCCGCGAAGTTCCACCTCCCCGCCCGGCAGTGCAGCCGACGGCGAGATGGTGTCGATCCTCGGAGAGGTGCTCGGTTCGGATTTGAGAATGCGTACCATGACCTTTGACCCGTTCGCGCCCTTATTCGCCTGCTACCACCAGTGCCGGATGAGCAACATCACCAGCAATCCATAAATTCCTGCCGCCAGGTCATCCAGCATAATCCCCGTCCCGCCATGAAGTCGCTCCAGTTGGCGTGCCGGCGGCGGTTTCACGATATCGAAGATGCGAAACAACAGAAAACCAACGAGCGCATGACCCATGTCCAGTGGAGTCGCCGCCAGCACCAGCCACTGCCCGGCGACCTCGTCGATGACTACGAATCCCGGATCTTCGCGGCCCCACTCCCGCTCTACGATGCTGGCCGCGGGAATTCCGATGATCGTGACGGCAAAGACTCCCGCGAAGCTGATCGCTGCTACGGTCCAGGTATTCAGATGCGCTGCCCGCAGTGCAAAGTACCAGATCACCGTTGCGGCTAAGGAGCCCCAGGTACCCGGACCCGGCTTCAGTCGTCCTGCGCCAAAGAATGTGGCAACGAGCCAGGCCCAGCGTGTCCGGACGCCGGACGGCTCCCCGATGTGCTCCGTGCCCGGCTCGATCTTAGTCGTCATTTTCGTCGCGCGGCTTCAGGTCGCCGAGGCCCTCGAGCACCTCGGGATCGAGGATCGGCGAGGAGATTCGATAACCGCCGCTGGCCCACTTGCCAAGATCGATCAGGCGGCAGCGATCGCTGCAGAACGGGAAATTCTCGTCCGTCGCAGTGACGAGAGTCCGGCAGGTAGGGCAGCGCAGGGCTTTGGCCTTGCCGCTCATCGGGCCGCCTCCATTATGGCGAGCGCCGGTTCCTCCGTCTCGCCGGATTCGCCGAGCACACGCGCCACCAGGTCATAGTCATGGGCTTCGGTGATTTCGACGCGGTAGAAGCGCCCCGGCGTCACCGACTCGAAGGGGCCAAAGTCGTTCAGGTAGACGATCCCGTCAATCTCCGGCGCGTGGAACTGGGTGCGCGCTTCCCAGAGCAGCGGCGTCTCTTCAGATTCGCCTTCGACCAGCACATCGAGCGTGCGGCCGATCCATTCACGCTTTGCCTGGCGGCTGATTCCCTTCTGCAGCTTCATCAGGGCGCGGCGGCGCTGCTCGATGACACGCTTCGGCACCTTCGATCCGAGATCGAAAGCCTTTGAGCCGTCTTCGTCTGAATAGGAGAAGACGCCGAGCCAGTCGAACTTCGCTTCGGCGATAAAGTCGCACAGCGCCTCGTAATCGGCATCGGTCTCCCCGGGGAATCCGACGATGAAGGAGGTGCGCAGCGCGATTCCAGGAACAGCGGCTCGGACCTTCTCGATCGTTTTGAGGAAAATGTCGGCCCCCCCACCGCGCTTCATCGCCTTCAGAACCGGAGCGGAGGCGTGCTGAAGTGGAACGTCGAGGTACTTGCAGATGTTGTCGTGCTGCGCGATCGTTTCCAGCAGCTTGCCAGTGATCCGGTTGGGATACGCGTAGAGGAATCTCAGCCATGTGAGACCCTCGATGCGCGCCAGGCGATCGAGCAGCTGCGCCAGGCCATCCTTCAGCCCGAGATCTTCGCCGTAGCAGGTGGTGTCCTGGCCAATCAGGGTGATCTCGCGCACCCCTTCGGCGACCAGCCGCTCGGCTTCCGCGACGACGGACTCGAAACGCCGGGAGCGGAACTTGCCGCGCAGGTTCGGAATCACGCAGAAGCTGCACGGGTGATCGCAGCCCTCGGCAATTTTGATGTAAGCCGACGCGCTCCTCGTCGTGCGCAGGCGCGGCGTGGTGTGGTCGTACAGGTACTGCGGCAGCGCAGCGGTGGCGCCGTCCCACTCGGCCCGGGAGAAGCGGCCCTGCTCTTCGCGGCGATCGCCTTCCGGGCGGAAGGCATCCGGCTGGTGCGTTCCGGCGAGCGCTTCGCGTCCAGGACGCACCTGCGCCTGGCCATTGCTGAGGATATTGAACGGCGACGATCCAGCGGGCGCCGCTCGCGACAATCCCGCGGCCTCCAGGATCGATTCCAGCTCGCCGGTCCCGACGACAGCATCGACCTCCGGGATGTTCTTGCGGATTTCGTCGCGGTAGCGCTCCACCAGGCATCCCGCGACGATCAGCTTCTGCGCTGAGCCGGCGGCCTTGAGACGCGCCATCTCGAGAATCGCGTCGACGGATTCCTGCTTGGCCTTGTCGATGAAAGAGCAAGTGTTCACGACCAGGATGTCCGCCGTCTCGGCCTGCCCCGTAATTTCGGCGCCCGCCTGGTCGAGGATCCCCATCATCACTTCGCTGTCCACCAGGTTTTTGGGGCACCCCAGCGACACAAAACCCACCCGCGGCTTCGTCGTGGCCCCGGTGGGGTGGTCGGTTATTCCCAGCAAATCCGTCACAATCTCTATTTTAGCGGTTCGCCGCAGGATCAGGCCTGGTCCACGATTTGGCGCGGCAGGTGGGCCATCCACTAACATCGCTGCTGTTGTCGTTTACAACGGAATCCCTGATTTACCGATGCGCATTCTCCCCCCGATCCGCCGTTTCCTGGCTTTGGCTGCCCTGTTGAGCATTTTGGTCACGGTCGCTCACGCTGAGGATGTTGCCGTCCGCCGCAAACAGGAGCCGATGCACCGCGCGTTCCTGCTCAAGGATCCGAACGGCCATCTTCTGGCCCACGCGGAAGAGACGGCCATGATCAAAGGCGACCTGGTCGAGTCGCGGCTGACCTTTCACTTCCTCGACGGCTCCCTGGACGATGAGCAGGCGGTGTTTACGCAGTCGGGCGTATTCCGTCTGATCAGCGATCACCACGTGCAGAAAGGGCCGGCCTTCCCCACTCCGATGGACATCGTGGTGGATGTGCCGTCAAAAAAGGTCATCTGGCATGAAAAGCACTTCGGCAAGGACCGCGTCCGGACCGCGACCGTCGACCTGCCGGGCGATCTGGCCAACGGCATCATGCCTCTGCTGGTAGAGAACTTCCCTCCTGCTGCATCAGAGATGCGAGTCTCCTGGGTGGCGGTGGCGATCCGACCGATGGTGGTCAGCATCAGCGTTCGCCCGCATGGCACCGGGGAACAGGACCCCGAAGGCAGGCCCGTGCGCGCCAACGAGTTTGTCCTTCACCCGGAACTGCACGGCATGGTCGGCTTTCTTGCTCCCCTTCTGGCGAGGCAACCCGCCGACATTCACGTCTGGGTGACCGATGAAAAAATCCCATCGTTCGTTCGCCTGGCCGGGCCGTTCTATCAGGGCGGTCCGGTATGGACTGTGGAGCCGGCGGCGCACTAGGTCACCTCGGCTAGGCGCGGAATGTCCTCCCCTCGCGCGGTGCTATGATCACAGGTGTGCCGGGTCCTGCGCGACGCAATCCCGCCAACCCCGCCAGGTCCGGAAGGAAGCAACGGTAACGGGCCAGTGCGTGTGCAGCAGGTCACCCGGTGCACTAAGACTTCAGTCCCGCCACAAAGTCTTTCGCTTCCCGCAAAAGCTTCAAATCCTCGTTAGACAATTTGCCTGTTTCCGGCAGGCGCAGCAGCATCCATTCGCGCATCGTCCGCTTACCCATCACCAGAAATTCCGCCTTCCGCTCCTCGAGGAGCGCGCGAATCCGCGATTCGGGCAGCTTCATTGCGACACCGTCGGGCCGGGTGAAGGCAAACACCTTCGTTCCCGTCTGGAATGACGCGTTGCCGAATTTGCTCTGGATGGAGGTATCAGGCCAACCGGTTAAAGCGGCACGGAGCGCGACGACATGCTCGCGCTCCGCCCGGGTTTTCTGAGCCGCCTTTCTAGCCGGCAAGGTAACGCTCCAGTTTGTCCATCGAGCTGTTCCAGCCCTGCAAATGCCCGCTGCGGGATTGCTCATCGGCAAAGCGCTCGTGAATCAGCAACACCTCGGTTCCGCCCTCCACGTCGCGCAGCCGCACCGTGACCAGCGACTCCTCGCCAGGGTGCCAGCCCGGTATCCAGGTGAACTGAACCAGTTCATCGGTCTTCACTTCGGTATAGACCCCCGCAACGGGAACGCGCCGTTCGCTGAGTTCCGGATTGCCCTCGATCGAGCCTTTCATCTCGATGCGGTACGCCCCGCCTGGCCGTGGATCGGTCTGGACTTCCGACACTGCGATCATGCCTGGGCCGATCCACCTTCTGATCTGCTCCGGATCCGTCCATGCTGCAAAGACCCGCTGCCGGGGAGCGCGGATCACGCGGCGGAGCTCAACTCTGAGACTCTGCCCTGCTTTGGTTTCAGGAATTGCCATGGTTCCCATCAGTTTCTCCTTCCAGATATTCCTGGAGCGCATCCAGTTGCCGGTTCCAGAACTTTTCGTACCAGGCCAGCCATTCTTCGGCCGGCTTGAGGGCTTGCGGCTGCAAACGCACGATCTGAAAACTGCCGCGCCGCTCCCGCGCGATGAGTTCCGCCGATTCGAGCACGTTGAGGTGCTTCGATACCGCCGCGAGCGACATGCGGTACGGCCTGGCCACCTCGCCCACTGTCTTCTCCTTGCGCGCCACGTCGCGCAGGATCGAGCGGCGCGTCGCGTCGGAAAGTGCGTGGAAGACAGAGTCGAGCCGTGCGGCGTTCGTCTTAACCATATGGTTGAATGTAAGCCCGTCGAGTTTTAGTGTCAACCATGTGGTTGAATGTTTTCTGTGGATATTGTCCGCAGCTGGATAGCGCCGCAGTTCCGAATTTCGCGCAACAGGTATCCGCGCCGGCACAGTGCCGGGCCGCAACATCCTGGTACAATGAACCTTCGCCCAGGAGAAGGCTTTTGAACCTTGCTGCCCGTCCGCGTGTGCCCGTGCGCGCCAAAATCAGTTCTCTCGGAACGTATGTCCCGCCGCGTTTGCTGACCAATGCCGATCTCGAAAAGATGGTGGAAACCACAGACGAGTGGATCACCTCCCGCGTTGGCATTCGCGAGCGCCACATCGTCGAACCGGGTCAGGCCACCAGTCACATGGCTGTCGAAGCGGCGAAGCGCTGTCTGGCGGCCCGG
>DATEPN010000006.1:0-10788 GCA_035273225.1 Acidobacteriaceae bacterium
ACATCGGACAGGTGGATGGGGACGCCAGTCGCGGTGGCTTTGACGGATATCTGCGCGAGTTGCTGCAGGTTGTGGGCCTGGTCGCCGACGAGTCCGAGGATGAGCTGGTGGTGGGCTTCGTAGAGGCCGGGGGACTGAACCAGGTTTGTCTGCTGGACGGCGTTGACGAGGTCGTTGACCGTGAGTGAGGCGGCGAGCAGCTTCGCCGTGTTGGGGACGATGTGGTATTCGGGGACTTGTCCCCCCTGCACGATGACCGTGCTGACGCCGGGGAGTCGATTGATGGGCGGCTTCAACTCGTAGGTGGCGATTTCCCAGAGGCGCGTCTGCGAGACAGTGTCGGAGGTGAGGCTGTAGCCGAGGATCGGGAAGGTCGCGAAGGTGAGGCGGTCGATCCTGATCTGGGCCGTGGAGGGCAGGGATTGCTGCACGCGGGCGACGGCACCGTTGACGTATTGCAGCGTCTGGAACATGTCCACATTCCAGCTGAAGAAGAGACTGACCTCAGCGGAGCCGCGGCTGGTGATGGAGCGGACGGTGGCGAGGCCGGGCACGCTGTTCACCGCGTCCTCGATGGGACGGGTGATGGTGACTTCCATCTGCTCGACGGGCATGACGCCGTTGTCCACGCCGATGACGACGCGGGGGAAATTCGTTTGCGGGAAGACGGCGATGGGAACGCGGAGAGCCAGGAAAACTCCGGCCGCGGCGAGGACGATGGTGAAGAAGAAGATGCTGCGCGTCCAGCGGGAGAGCCAGAACGAGTCTTCCTGAGGCGAGGGGCGACTCACTTGTCGTCGTCCTCCGCTTTGGGTTTGCCGGAGTCTTCGTCCTGCTCGAGGGAGGCGACGACCTTGACGTGGGTGCCGTCGTCGAGACCGGCTACTCCGGTGGTGACCACCTGCTGACCGGCCGAGAGGCCGCTGAGGATCTGCGTGTCGGGGCCGCTGACGATGCCGGTCGTGACTGCTGTCTGGTGTGCCACGCCGTCACTGCCAACGACCATCACGGTGGACTTGCCGGAGCTGGACTGCACGATAGCGTCAGAGGGCACGATGAGCGCGTTGGGAACCTTGCGGCCGTCGAGGGTCACATGCACGGCGGTTCCGGGGCGGAGCCGCCCTTTCGGGTTCTCGAGACGGACCCAGACTTCGACGGTGGTGCTGCCGGGATCGAGTGCGGGGCTGACCAGGGTGATCTTGCCGCTGACGGGATCGGGAAGGCCGGGGACTTCGACGGATGCAGCGTCACCTTTCTGGAGCACTTCTGTCTGCGGCTGCGAGAGATGGAGCTTCGCGATCAGGGCGGAGGCGTCCATGACGGTAATGAGCGGCGTACCGGAGGCCGCAGTTTCGCCTGCGTAGAGCGGGCGTTCGGTGACGACACCGGAGATGGGACTGCGAATTTCGGAATAGCCGAGCTGGGCTGCGGCGCCCTGGTATTTGCCCTGCGCGGATTCGAGCTGGCCCCTGGCCGATCGGATGGCGGCGGCGCGGCTGACCTGCTGCATCGAGGCCAGGTGTTTCGCGGCTACATCGTAGGCGGCCTGCGCCTGGACGAGCGCGGCTTTCGAGGTGTCGAGTTCGCGGCCGGAGATCGCGCCCTGATCGAAGAGCTTTTGACGGCTGGCGACGATGGACTTGTTGAGGTCGAGGTTGGCTTTGGCCTGGTCGAAGTCGGTTTGGGCCTTCTGGTAATCCTCGGGAACCTGAGCTTTGACGGCGGTTTGGTAACCGGCGTCGGCTGCGTCGTAGGCGCCGCGGTTGTCGGTGACGGCAGCCCTGAGGTCGCGGTTCTCCAGTGTGGCGAGCAGCTGCCCGGCTTTCACCTTCGAGCCGCGCTGGACGTAGAACTTCTTTACCGGAGCGGTGATCTTGGGCGAGATGGCCGACTGGTCGACGGGCGAGAGGACCGCGTCGGCGATAACGTGTTCGGTGATGGGCGCGATGTGCGCGGTTGCGGCCTCGACGCTGACGGTGGCGGCAGGGGCTTCTTTTTCCTTCGAGCAGCCGGTGGCGAGGGTAGCCATCGCCAGAAGAACGAGGAATGATACGGGCCGCATGACTGCGGTGTGGGCGCGCGTCCGTTCAGGGTCGGGTCCTTGTGTTGTTGGTGGATGGTTGCGGCGGAGTGCGGTCGTCATCTAGAGAACTCCGGTGAGGGTTTGCAGGTTGGCGCGGGCAATGTGGCTGCGCAGGATTCCATCGGCAAGGGCGGCTTCTGCCTGGGCGAGCGCGGATTCGGCGTCCACCACTTCGAGAGCGAGCGCTTCGCCGGCCTGGTAACGCATGCGGGTGAGGCGAAGGCTTTCGCGAGCCGTCTCGACACTGGCACGCAGCGAGGCAACCTGGTCGGAGGCGATGCGGGCCTCGTTGTAAAACTCGTCCAGCTGCGCGATCAGCGTACGCTGCATGGTGGTCAAGCTGGCCTGCGCGGCTTGTTCGCGGTATTGCGCCTGACGGATGCGGTCGCGGGTGGCGAGCCAGTCCCAGATGGGGAGATCGATGGCTGCGGAAGCCGAGTAGCCCAGGTTGCGCACGCCATCGGGGCCATTAACGGCGAATTGCGGCGAATCGATGCCGTAGGTGTAGTTCAGGCTGAGCGCGGGCAGCCAGGCGGCGCGGGCGGCGATCACGTCCTGATGCGCGGCCTCCAGGGCTGCGAGCGCGCCGCGCAGATCGGGGTTGTTGTGCGCGGCGGCGGACTGCACCGCGGGCAGATCGGGCAGTGCGGAAGGAGCGGGTTCAGTGACCGTGTAGGGCGTGCGCGGATCGGAAAAGAGCAGGACGCCCAGGTCGAGGCGAGCCTTGTCTGCGGCGAGGACAGCGTCGCTGTATTCGCGCTGGCGCTGTTGGAGGCTCAGGTCGGCTTTGACTACGTCGGCGTGGGCCACTTCCCTGCCCGCTTCGAGCTTGCGCGTGAGGTCGGAGAAGCTCTGCGCTTCGTCGCGCGCGCGCTGGGCGACGGCGGCTTTTTCCCGGTTCTCCAGCACACCGTAGAAGGCCGCAACCACGCGCACGATGAGGTCGCGGCGGGCGCTTTCGAGGTCGGCGGTGGACTGCCGGGCGACGGCGCGGGCGCGGCGATAGCCCGCGAAGCCGGCGAGGCTGATGTTTTCATTCACCAGCACCTGCGCGGCGTACTCGCGGATGGCATTGTTGGCGATGAATCGCGGCGCGGGCTGCGTTCCCGCCTGTCCAGCCTGGTTGAGAAGACCGTTGGGCTGCGTATACAGGTATTGCCCGTGGCCGGTCGCGTTGGGCAGGAGTCCACCGCGGCTGATGGAGGCATCGAGCCGCGCACTGCCGGCGGTTGCAACGGCGGTGCGGTAAGCGGGATCGTTCCTGAGGGCGGCGGCGATAGCCTGATCCAGCGTGAAGCTGGGGCCGGAGGCTGCGGCGTTGGGCTGCGGGGCCTGCGGCAGAGGCTCGGTGACGAAAGCCGGTGCGGCGAGGCAGGCGAAGAGCATTGCCGCACCGACGGACACACGACGAGCCACGGAGCACGCGAACATTGAGCATGAGAATAGCAATGCCAGCTTAAGGATTTCTGAAGGGGCGCAGATATGCGTTGCTGAGCGGCTGTTTTGCGTGGCGGAAAGCCGGGCCATGCGGCAGACTGGAAGCACCGGAAACGACCATCGGTCCGAGGTCCTGCACTCCTGGAAACGACCCGCGAAGCGACGCTCACGCAAGCACCCGATCTGCCGCGGGTGCTGAACACCTCCCATGCCACGGCGATTGTGGTGGGCACGATCATCGGCAGCGGCATTTTTCTGGTGCCGCAGGAGATGATGCGGGCGACCGGGTCTTCGGGGCTGGTGTATCTGGCGTGGATCGCGGGCGGGCTGCTCTCGCTCTTCGGGGCGATGACGTATGCGGAGCTGAGCACGCTGCAGCCCTACGCGGGCGGCGAATACGTGTACATCCGCGGCGCGTATGGGAATTTGCCCGCGTTTCTCTATATGTGGACCTGGTTCGCGGTAGCGAAGCCGGCGTCGATTGCCAGCGTGACGACCGGGTTGGCCCGGACGCTGGCTATCTTCCCTGCCCTGAAGTGGCTGGATGCGCCCGCAATTCATGTCGGGTTCACGGTGGCGTGGTCCCAGGTGTTTGCGATCGCGGCGACGTGGCTGATCACCGGGCTGAATTACCTGGGGATTCGCAAAGCAGGCGATTTTCAGCTGGTGTTTACCTGGCTGAAGGGCGTGCTGATTGTGGTGATCGCCGGGTTCTGCTTTGCCTCGCTGGGTGGCCATTGGGGGAACTTCGCGACGAGCTTTGCTGGCGCGCACGGCGGGTTCGGCGGATTCATGATCGCGCTGATCGCCGCGCTGTGGGCGTACGACGGGTGGAATGACCTGACGATGGTGGCGGGCGAGGTGCGCAACCCAGAGCGCAGCCTGCCGATCGCTTTGATTGCCGGGCTGGGGATTGTCGGCGTGTTGTACATGGCGACGAATGCGGCGATCCAGTACATTTTGCCGGCGGCGCAGATTGCGGCGTCGCCGCGCCCGGCGGTGACGGCCCTGGGGGCGATCACCGGGCCGTGGGGCGCGGCGCTGGTTTCTGTAGCGATGGCGGTGAGCATATTTGTCACTCTGAACGGCACAATTATGTCGGGCGCGCGGGTACCGTTTGCCGCGGCGCGCGATGGGCTGTTCTTCCGCAGGATGGCGGATGTGCATCCACGCTTCGCCAGCCCGTCCACGTCACTGGTCGTGCAGGCGCTGCTGACGACGGGGCTGTTGCTGGCGGTGGGCCGGTTCCAGCAGCTGTTTGAGCTGGCGATTTTCGCGGAGTGGCTCTTTTACATGATCACCGCGACGACCATCTTCTATTACCGGCGGCGGGAGGGCGGCCAGCCCGTGTATCACGTGTGGGGGTATCCGGTGATTCCGGCGCTGTTCGTCGCTGCGGCTGCCGTCCTGCTGGTGTATTCGTACGCGGAGAATCTGCGGAACTCGCTGATCGGGACGGGGCTGATTTTGGTCGGGGTGCCGCTGTTCACGGTTTTCCGACGAGGAGCAACGAACCAGTCGTAGCCGAAGGCGCGCAAAGAGAGGAGGCCTCGCGGACTGCGAGGCCCCCGTTGTTTATTGCTGTGGGCGCCGGTCTCCGGGCTTCTCGTCTCTGGGAGGCGGACCGTTGCGCTGCGGCGGAGGTGCGGGCCGCGCTTCAGGAGCAGGACGGGCTGGAGGAGGGGCTGGGCGCTCCTGCGGAGGTTCCGGCCGGGGCTGCGGCGCCGGACGGTAGTTCGGCTGCGGAGCGGGGCGTTGCGGCTCCGGCTGTGGCGCAGGCCGGTAGTTGGGCTGCGGAGCAGGACGAACGGGCGGCGGTGGCGCCGGACGCTCCGGTTGCGGAGCGGGGCGGTAGCCAGGCTGCGGGTGTTCCGGCTGTGGATTCGGGCGCTCCGGCGGAGGAGCAGGACGATAACCAGGCTGCGGACCCGGGCGTTCCGGCTGCGGCGCTGGACGCTCTGGCTGCGGCGCAGGGCGGTAGCCCGGCTGTGGGTTCGGTTGTCCCGGCGGAGGTCCTGGACGGTACCCGGGCTGCGGGCCAGGATGCTCCGGTTGCGGTGCCGGACGCTCGGGTTGGGGCGCTGGACGATAGCCGGGCTGCGGGTTTGGGCGTTCCGGCGGACCAGGGCGGTACCCTGGCTGCGGATTCGGCTGGCCTGGCTGCGGCATGGGGCGCTCGTTGCCGCGCGGCGGCTCAGGACGGTTCGGCTCGCCCGGACGCCCGACGTTCGGGGGTGGACCGTAGCCCTGACCGGGACGCGCTCCGGGCTGTCCTGGCGCCGGCTGATTGGGTGCGGGCTGCCCTTCGCGATTGCCAAACCCCGGTCCTGCCGGGCGCTCACCGCGAGGACCCTGTGCGGGACGCACGTTCGGTACGACGGCGCGCTGTGCGGGACGGATTGCGGTCGGGGGAGCAGGCCGCGGCAGATTGAGCGGAGCACGGTGCTCATTCGACGTCGGGGTTGCAGCACGGCGTCCTTCGGTGGTCATGAGAACCGGACGCGCAACCGGGCGCCGGATGTCCGAGCGGGGCTGGCCGACGAATGGATGAGCAGGGGCGGCGGCCGGCGGGCGGGCCACATTCACAGGAGCGCTCGCCATCCGCTGCCGCTGCTGCGGATCCAGGTGGAACGCGACGCGGTTGACGCGGGCACCCGACCGGAATTGATTGTCAGGCATAGCAACAACATGGTCGCGGTTCATGACATAGATGTTGTTGTTCACATGAATATCGTTAATCGTTCTTGCCCGCGAGACGTCGCCCATGAAGCGGTTGTAGTTGTTCACCACGGTGACATTGTGAATCTCCGTGATGTTGACGTTCGTGACGTTGACCTCGCGCACGTAGCGCGGTGAGCAGCGATACCACGGAACGTAAGGCTCACCGACTCCGAGCGGGAACCACGCCGCGACGCCACCGCCACCGATGCCAATGGAGAAGCCGGGACCGCCGCCGACGAAGGCAACGAATGCGGGACCCCACACCGGACGGACCTGCAGCGGTCCGGGCACCCAGCCCCAGCGATCACGCCAGCGAACCCAGCGGCCGTAGTGGAAGGGCGCGTAACCCCAGGGCTCCTCATCGACCCACGTGTACCCCCAGGGCTGAACGTAGGTCCAGTAGCCCATCGTGTAGGGCTGCCACTCGGGATCGACATCGCGCGGGAACCAGATGGGACCGTAGTCCGAAGAGGGAGTCCAGGAGCCGTAGTCGTCAAGATCGTCGTAGCCGGGGACTTCGGGATTTACGTAGCGACGGGACGCCGCGTACTCGATGTGGCGGTCGCGCTCCATGCTCCAGCGGTCGAGATCGTCGGGATACGGCATCTCGACGAGACCGACCTCGACGGGATTGGTCCCGTAAAGCTGGACCGCATCACCCTGCTCAAGAGCCTGATTGACGCCCGGTCCGGCAATCTGCAGCTCTCCTGCGAAGACCTGAACGAGCGAGGCCTGCTGATCGGGATAGACGTTGACGCGGTAGTCGCCGGGACGCTGAATGATGGCTGCGCCGCCGGGGGTGTCGACCTCAACGGTGCTGCCTGGGTTGAGGCCGAGGACGCGGACACGTATGGACCCCTGAGCGAGACCGATTTGTTGGTACTGCTCGGTAAGATTCGTCAAGGTGACATCTGTGCCTTCGCCGACGCGCACATCGGTGGAGCCGGCCTGGATGGCGGCGCGTGCGCCCTGGTCGGTGTAGATGCGGTCACCGCTGACCATCGGATAATTGAGCGGCGCGACGCTCCAGTCCTGCGCTCCCTGCGCTTCGAGGGAGACATTGCCGTGCAGGTAAGCGATGCGCGCAGCAATGGCAGGAGGATCATCGTAGTCCTGGGCCAGAGCTGGGATAGAGACTGCGGCAGCAAGAAGGACCGCCGCTGCCAGGGTGGGCCGAGTGAATCTCATCATGAGTCTCCTCGTCGTGCGTGCCGGGGTCTTACGTCCGCGAGCCAATGCGTATCTGACGGGCGGTTGACCTCTTACTCGATGAAACCCGCGGCTTCATCGAAAGTCACGCTTTTACGATGCGGAAACAGAGGACGTGGCATATCCGCAGTAACTGCATGGGTTTGGCGGACGTCAAAAAAGCGCACATCCCGAGGTGGATTCAGGAGAAGAGAAGCTCCCTGGTGCGCAGGTCTTTGATCGTGTCGCGGAGCTTCGCTGCTTTTTCGAACTCGAACTTCTTCGCGGCTTCGCGCATCTCGGTTTCGAGCTTCGCAATGAAGTCGTCGAGTTCGGCCTGCGACTGGAACTCGGGCATGGTCTCGACCTCTTCGGCAAGGTCGGCGTGCTCGGCCTGGAGGATTTTCGCCAGTGACATATCGACCTGACGGATGATCGACTGCGGCGTGATGCCGTGCTCCTCGTTGTAGGCGCGCTGCACGGCGCGGCGGCGGTCGGTTTCATCCATGGCCCGACGCATCGAGTCAGTGACTTTGTCGGCGTAGAGGATGGCGCGGCCGCTGATGTGGCGCGCGGCGCGGCCGATGGTTTGGATCAGCGACCCGGAGGAGCGAAGGAAGCCTTCCTTGTCGGCGTCGAGAATGGCGACGAGAGAGACTTCGGGGAGGTCGAGGCCCTCGCGGAGCAGGTTGATGCCGATGAGGACGTCATACTCGCCTTTGCGCAAATCGCGCAGCAGGCGCACGCGCTCCAGGGTCTCGATTTCGGAGTGCATGTAACGGCAGCGCACGCCGACTTCGGCGTAGTAGCCGGCGAGATCCTCGGCCATGCGTTTGGTGAGCGTGGTGACGAGCACGCGCTCGCCTTTCTGCGCGCGATCGCGGATCTCGTGCAGCAGGTCGTCGATCTGGCCGCGGACGGGGCGGATCTCGACTTCGGGATCGACGAGGCCAGTCGGCCGGATGATCTGCTCGACGACGACTCCGGCGGATTTGGTGAGTTCGTAGGGGCCGGGCGTGGCGGAGACGTAGACAAGCTGGTTGGTGCGCGCCTCGAATTCTTCAAACTTCAGGGGGCGGTTGTCCATCGCGGAGGGCAGACGGAAGCCGTAGTCGACGAGATTCTGCTTGCGGGAGCGGTCGCCGTGCCACATGCCGTGCAGTTGGGGGACGGTGACGTGGGATTCGTCGATGAAGAGAAGGTAATCGCGCGGGAAGTAGTCGAGCAGGGTGGGCGGCGGCTCGCCGGGAAGACGGCCCGAAAAGTGGCGGGAGTAATTTTCGATGCCGTGGCAGTAGCCGACGGACTTGATCATTTCGAGATCGAAGCGGGTGCGCTGGTGGACGCGCTGCGACTCGACCATGCGCCCCTGGTTCTCCAGTTCCTTCTCCCACCAGGCGAGCTCTTCGAGGATGCTCTCGATGGCAGTCTTTTTGCGCTCGGGCTGCACCACGTAGTGGCTCTTTGGGTAGATGGGCAGGCGCGAATATTTCTGACGCACGGTGCCGAAGAGGGGATCGATCTGAGCGAGCGAATCGATTTCGTCGCCGAAGAGCTCGATGCGGTAGGCGTTCTCGTCGTAGGTGGGGTAGATCTCGATGACGTCGCCGCGGACGCGGAAGGTGCCGCGGCGGAAGTCGGCGTCGTTGCGCTCGTAGAGGATTTCGACCAGCCGGCGAGTGATGTCGTCGCGGCGGATGCGCTGTCCTTTCTCAAGAAGCAGCAGCATGCCGTAGTAAGCCTCGGGCGAACCGAGGCCATAGATGCAGGAGACTGAGGCGACGATGACGCAGTCGCGGCGTTCGAAAAGGGAGCGCGTGGCGGAGAGGCGGAGCTTGTCCAGCTCTTCGTTGATGGTGGCTTCCTTCTCAATGTAAAGGTCGCCGGCGGGAATATAGGCTTCGGGCTGGTAGTAGTCGTAGTAGGAGACGAAATACTCGACGGCGTTGCGTGGGAAGAACTGCTTGAACTCGTGGAAGAGCTGGGCGGCGAGCGTCTTGTTGTGGGCGAGGACCAGAGCGGGGCGGTTGAGGTGCTCGATGATCTTCGCCATCGTGAAGGTCTTGCCGGAGCCGGTAACTCCGAGCAGGACCTGATGCTTCTCGCCGGCATCCATGCCGGTGACGAGTTCGTCGATGGCGCGGCCCTGGTCGCCGCGCGGCTTATAGTCGCTGACTAGCTGGAAATCCACATACCGATTCTAGGAGATCGGGCGCACGGGCGAAACCGGCAGGACCGCATACGACGGCCGCTTGCTGATGGCGCCGATCCAGAGGCAGACCGGCCAGACAAGGAGCCAGGCGAATGAATACCAGTGTGGCCATTGGCCCCACATGCGCCAGGTAAAGAAGAGCCCGAGCGCCTCGCCGAGGACGAAGAGCGCCATCAGGTGCAGCCCGGGACGGGAGGGCGCAAGAACAGCGCAGAGCCATCCGCCCAGAATGGAGGCAACCGCGAAGATGCCGGTGTTGATCCACAGGAGGAAAGTGGGCGGGACTTTGCCCGGAGCGAGTTCTGTGGGAAAGAAGTGCGTCAGGACGGGAACGCTGAGCATCACGATGGCATAGACGGCGACATAGCTCACGAGAACGGCGGCGATGGACCGGACGGCTTTCATAGCTGGCCTCCGCGATTGCGGGTTTGTGCCTGTGAGGAGGCGAGCAGCATAGCGCAGCAGCCAAGTCTGTGGAAAGCAAAAAGTCTTTGCCGACGTGCTGGGGCGGTCCACGCTATTTCGCGAGAACCAGCCGCCCGCGCGGGGAAAGTCAGTAGTGGCGGCCGGCGTCGGCCGGGTTGTGTTCCCCGCCCCGATAGTAGCGATGGTCGACGACTTCCTGATACGCGAAGGCGAAGCCAGCCTGAAATTCTTCGCCGGCGATCGGCGCCAGGTCGGGATGGGTATACGCGGTGTGGCGACCGGGATCAAGATGCAGATTTTTCCTGGACTGCAGTTTCTGCGCGATGTCAGCGTTGGCGGCAGTAGCACCGGCGCGGAATCCGTCGTGCCAGGTTTGCGTGTAAGCACCCTGCGGTTCCTCGGGCTGCCAGTTGTACGCGAATGGCGCCTGCGCCCGGCACATGGTCGCGGAGCCAGCGGCAATTACCAAACCCAGTGCCCAGGGAATTGCCTTCTTCATGGCTGTCTCCTCCACCACTTCAGATGCGCCGCAGATGAATTGGTATCGCTGCTGTTGATGGGACAAAAAGCAAAGGAGCCGGACGTTACCCGGCTCCTGACTGGCAAAGTGTGCACTTATCGACCCGGCCCGTAGCCGCCACGACGGTCGTCATCATCGCGGTCGCGGCGTCCGTTATTGCGCTGCATCACCATGTTGTAGCCACGGCGGAAGCCCTCGCGG
>DATEPN010000007.1:0-9959 GCA_035273225.1 Acidobacteriaceae bacterium
GAGCAGGCCGATGATGAGGCGGCGGCCTGGCCGGAGCGCGACCGCGTCATCTTCGAGTTGCTGTACGGGTGCGGGATCCGCAATGCGGAACTGGTCGGCATTGATCTGAAGGATATTCACTGGGCCAACGAGGCCATTCTGGTTCGCGGCAAGGGACGGAAGCAGCGGTACGTGCCGCTGGGGGATGCGGCGGCTGAGGCGCTCCGGGCTTACTTGCCGAGGCGCGAGGCCAAGCTGGCCGAGGCGCAGAAGGCGGGCGAAATCGAGAACGAGGCTCTGCTGCTGAATGTGCGGCTGCGCGGGACCGGGCGGCTTACCACGCGCAGCGTAGGCCGGATCGTGAAACGGATCGCACTGGCGCATGGACTGCCAGCGGATGTGCATCCCCACACGCTGCGGCATGCATTCGGGACGCACATGCTCGAGGAGGGTGCGGACCTGCGGGCGATCCAGGAACTGCTTGGGCACGAGCGACTGTCGACGACGCAGCGCTACACGCAGCTCACGGTGGGCCACGTGGCAGAGGTCTACGATCGCACGCATCCGCGGGCGAAGTAAGCCTCCTGATTCAAAGGCCCGCAATTAGCAGCCGGGAATCGCAAATCATCATCTATCGAAGAGTACGCGGTTGGGCTGAGATGAAAGCGGGCCGTGCAAGGCGAAGATCCGGCGAAGCGAATCACGAAGATCGCGGGTTTTACCGTTTTTTTTCTTTCTCCAGCGTTTTTTGTTGCGATATTCTGAGCGACCTATGGCTTCAACCGTCTGGAAGGGTTACATCTCGTTCGGTTTGATCTCTGTGCCGATCCGGTTGTATGTGGCGGCGCGCGAACATCACATCTCGTTCAACCAGCTGCATGAGGTTTGCGGAACGCGCATCAAGCAGCAGCTGTATTGCCCGCACTGCGAGCGCGTGGTCGATCGCGACGAGATCGTGAAGGGATACGAGGTCAGCAAAGACAACTACGTCCGCGTGAGCAGCGAGGAACTGAAGGCGCTGGAGGCGGCATCGTCGGAGACGATGGAGATCCAGCAGTTCGTGAAGCTGCCGGATGTTGATCCCCTGTATTACCAAACGTCGTACTTCAGCGTGGCCGAAGATCCTGGACGCAAAGCGTACTCGCTCATCTTCAAGGGCATGCGCGACCTGGATGTTGGCGCGATTGCGAAGATCACGCTGCATCAGCGGGAACAGATCGTGATGATTCGCCCGTACGAGCATGGGCTGGTACTGCACACGCTGTACTATCCCGAGGAGATTCGTGCGGTCGCCGAGTTCGACAACCAGCCCGAGGTGGAAGTGCAGAAGGCGGAGATCGAGCTGGCGCAACAATTCATGAAGCAGCTGACGGCAGAGTTCCAGCCGGAGAAGATGCAGGACGAGTACGAAGGCCGTGTGGAGCAGCTGATCGAGAGCAAGCAGGGCGAGGCTCCGGCTCCGGAGAAGATGCCGAAGAAGAAGATGGCACCGGTCATCGACCTGATGGAGGCGCTGAAGAAGAGCATGGCGCAGCATCCGGAGAAGGCCGAGGAACGCGTGGAGGCACCGCCGAAGAAGCAGCCGCAGCGCGCGGCGGGCGGCCGGCGGAAAAAGGCCAGCTAGCAGAGCAGACCATCAGAAAAAGGCCGGGGCGGACGCTCCGGCCTTTTTCTGCGCCTGTGGCAGGGCTAGAAGATCCAACAGGGGGCCGGCAAGCCTGCCGGCGCGTTCACTGGGCGGCGATAGTCGCTGCTTCGCTCCGGAGTTTTCGGTTGAAGAAATCCGCGCCCAGCGTATACGCCGTCACCCAGTCGCGCCAGAGCAGGAAGCCGTGAATTTCGTCGGGGAAGACGTGCTCCTCGAAGGGCGTGCCTTGCGCGCGCAACGCTGCTGCGAGCCGCACGGTATTGGCGAACTGCACGTTGCGGTCGTCATCGCCCTGAATCAGGAGCACCGGCGATCTCCAGGTCTTCACTGAAGCCAGCGGCGACGATTCCCATGCGACGCGCGCCGCGTCCTGATCAGAATTCGGGTTGTACTTCGGCTGCCAGATGGTCAGTTCGAGATTCCAGTCATGCACGCCGTGCAGATCGACGCCGGCCGCAAACAGGTCCGAGGCCCTCGAGAGCGCGAGCGCCGTGAGGTAGCCGCCGTAACTGCCGCCCCATACGCCGATGTGCGCGGCCTCCACATCGGGGCGGCTGCGCAGGTAAAGTCCCGCACCGAGCACATCGTTGAATTCGCTGGCGCCCGCGGCTCCATAGTGCAGCGCTTCGCGGAAGTCGAGGCCATACCCAATGCCACTGCGGTAATTCACCGAGAGCACGACGTATCCGATGCTGGCGAGGTACTGATTCATCGCGTAGGCATCGGAGTAGTAGTCCATGTAGTGCCAGCCGAGCAGCATCTGCCGCCGCGATCCTCCGTGGAAGAAGATGACGGCCGGGTGACGTTCGCCGTCGTGGGCAGAGGGCAGGAACAGCTGACCGTGAATCTTCATGCCGTCGGCTGAGGAGAGGATCACCTGCTGCGGGACAACAAGCTTTGCGGCGGGAAAGTCGGCGGGGATCATCCGCGGGGCTACGTCATGCAGTTCGCCGTTGTTGCCCACAAGGGCCGGGCGGATCGGCAGGTGGGCATCGGAGTGCAGCACCGCCACCGTGCCATTCGCCTCGACAGCGGGGATCACCTCGATGCCGTCTCCATGCGTCAGCTCGCGGGGCCGGCCGCCGTCGGCGGAAACCTGCCAGAGGTGGCGGCGGTCGATGTCGTCCTCATTGGACGAAAAGACCAGGGTCCGACGATCTTTGCTGAAAGCAACATAGTCCACTTCAAAGTTGCCGGGCGTCAGTTCCGATGGGGAACCGCTGCTCGCGGGTACGGAGTAGAGGTGCAGCCATCCTGAGCCTTCCCAGGGAAAAACGATGCGATCGCCTGCGCTCCAGAACAGCTGCTGGTCTGCTTCCGTCTCCTTGAAGACACTTCCCTGGCCTTCGTGCGCGCGCCAGACTTCGCGGGCTGCGCCGGTGCTGACGTCGGCGACCTCAATGGCCCAGGGCACGGCGGTGCGGCGCGGCTTAAATTCAATGCCGGTCGTGTCGGGCGGAACGCGTACGAACGCGACGTGGCGGCTATCCGGCGACCATACCGGATCCATGTCGATTTGCGTGGAAGGCGCGAGATACCGCAGGCTCGAATCGGAGAAGGAATAAATGCCGACGAACCCGTGATCCTGACGCTTGCTCGCGAACGCAAGATACCTGCTGTCCGGCGACCAAATGAGCGAGCTGAGATCGCCGCGCGTATGCAGTAACTGCGCTGGCTTCGCCGATTTGTCGCGCAGACTCACGGTCCAGATCTGGCCGCCATTGAGATAAGCAAGAGTGGCACCGTCCGGCGAGACTTCGGGCGAGCGGCCGTCGGCGAGCTTGCGGGGATTGTCACCACGGGGCCCGACAATCCAGATTTCCTGGGTGACGCCCTGGGGGAGGAGGTCAGGATTCGGCGACGGCTTTTCGGGAAATTCGAAGTCGCCGCCGCGTACGTAGACGACGTTTTCGCCATCCGGCGTCCACGTAACGTCGCCGACATCAATGCCGTCGTCGGCGTTGTCGTTCGTGACCCGATGAACCGCGTAGCTGCTACCGCTCCGTTCGGCGACGTAAATATTGCGCTTGCCCTGCTCGTTCGCGATCCAGAGGATGCGATCGCCCTTGGGCGGTACCTGTAATTCGGAGCAGAACGGGGCGCTCATGACCTGCTGCAGAGTGAACCCGGAGGTTTGGGCGGAGGTGCAGAGAGCGGCGCAGGGAAACACGGCGAAGCACAGGGCAAGGCGCTGGAGCATGCAGATTCCTCAGGACTTTGGATTGAGCCATTATTGCGGCGGGCGGTCAGGATGACAACTTTCGACTTTGGCAGCGGGTCTATACTCAGCGCTTGTGAGTACTCTTTCGAACCCGGAAAGAAGGTCCCCGCAGGGGCAAGAGCTCCAGCTGGGCTTCTCGTTCGAATCGCCGGTGACGCGACGCATCTGGTCGGTCGCCGACCTGGTCAGCGAGGTGCGCCTGCGCGTCGAGCGGGAATATGGCGATCTCTGGGTGGAAGGCGAGATCTCCAATTTGCGTTCGGCTCCCTCGGGCCACATTTACTTCACGCTAAAGGATGGCGATGCGCAATTGCCCGCGGTGCTGTTCCGGCGCCAGGCCTCGTTGCTGCGCTTCAAACCTGCAGATGGACTGCATGTGCTGCTGCGCGGGAAGGTGTCCGTCTACGAGCAGCGCGGACAAATGCAGCTGGTGGCCGAGTTTCTGGAGCCGGTGGGCGCCGGTTCGCTGCAGATTGCGTTCGAGCAGCTGAAGGTGCGGCTGCAGGCGCGGGGGCTCTTTGACCCGGCACGGAAGAAGCCGCTGCCGGCATTTCCGCACTGTGTCGGCATTGTGACCTCGCCCAGCGGGGCCGTGATTCGCGATTTCCTGAACATCGTCGGTCGTCGCCATGCGGGCCTGCATGTGCTGCTCTATCCGGCATCCGTGCAGGGCGAGGGAGCGGCAGCGGAAGTGGCCGCCGGCATCGCGTATTTCAACCGCACGCGCGAGGTCGACGTGATAGTGATCGCGCGGGGCGGAGGCTCGCTCGAAGATCTGGCGCCGTTCAACACGGAGCATCTGGCGGAAGCCATCGCGGCTTCAGAACTGCCGGTGATTTCCGCTGTCGGGCACGAGACGGATTTCACGATCGCCGACTTTGCGGCGGATTTGCGCGCCCCGACGCCTTCGGCGGCCGCTGAACTGGTGACCGCGGCGCTGCACAACGTTACAGAGCGCGTGCAGACCCTGGATCAACGGCTGGTGCGGGCGTGCCGATTCCGCCTGATCCAGGCGGCAAATGCCCTTGCGCGCGTACGAGTGGAATCCATTTTCGTGAAGGAAATGGATCAACTGCGTCGGCGGCAACAGCATGTGGATCAGCTCTGCGATCGCCTCGCCGGCGCCTGGCGGCAGCAGTACCGCCGGCTGAACGAAAGGCTGCAGGCGCTCGCGGCGAGGCTGCTGCGTCAGGATGTAGCCTGGCGAATGGGTGCAGCGCGTGAACGACTGCTAACGTTCGACGCACGGATGATACGAGCGCAGGCGAATCATCTGCGGAAGTGCCGCGAGCGCCAGACGAGCCTCATGCGTCAGCTGGACGCACTCTCGCCGCTGGCGGTTCTAAGCCGCGGATACGCGCTCGTGTATAACGAAGGCGGCGCACTGATCCGAAGCGCTGCGGATGCGGCACCGGGGGAATCGACGGTGACACGATTGGCACACGGACGGATCCGCAGCCGTGTGGTTGAAACTGAGGACGAAAACAAGGGGTCATGAGAAAGCTGTTTGGTACGGACGGAATTCGAGCAGTTGCCGGCGAATCACCGCTGGACGCGAAGACGATCTATGCGGTGGGGCTCGCGCTGGGGCATCAGGTGAACGGCACCAATCACCAACCGCGCGTGCTGCTCGGCATGGATACGCGCGAATCCAGCCCGTGGATTGCGGCCGTGATTGCTGCGGGTCTTTGCGACGGCGGAGCCCGCGTGGAGAATGCGGGCGTGATCACAACTCCGGCGATTGCGTTTCTGACGCGGCTGCACGGATTTTCCGCGGGCATCGTGATTTCGGCGTCGCACAATCCGTGGCAGGATAACGGGATCAAAGTCTTCGGTCGCGACGGCTACAAGTTATCCGATGAACTGGAGCTCCGGATTGAGGAAGAGATCTTCCGCAGGCTCGAGAAGGTTGACGAACCGAAGGCAAGTGAGCCGCCGCCGGTGAACGGGCAATACAGAAATGATTACGAGGAGTTCCTGCGAGCCGCGGTGCCGGGGCTTGATTTGAATGGCATCTCTGTCGTTCTCGATTGCGCAAACGGCGCTGCTTCCGCGATTGCCCCCGAACTGTTCGCGCAATTGAGTGGCAACGTTCATCTGACTCATACCTCGCCGAATGGGCGGAACATCAATGATGCCTGTGGCGCCCTGCATCCCTCAGTGGTAGCCGCGGAGACGAAGTCAATCGGGGCTGACATCGGCGTTACGTTCGATGGAGACGCGGACCGGGCTATGTTTGCGGATGCGCGCGGCAGCGTAGTGAACGGCGACGCTGTCATGCTGCTGGCAGCGCGGGATATGAACGCGCGCGGATTGCTTCGCAACGGCACGGTGGTGGCAACAACCATGTCGAACATGGGGCTGGAAGCGGCGCTGCGGCGGGACGGCATCCGCATGCTGCGCGCGCCGGTCGGCGACAAGTATGTGCTCGAGCGAATGCAGCAGGAGAATGCGTCACTGGGCGGAGAACAGTCCGGACATATTCTTTTTCCGCATCTGGCGACCACGGGCGACGGCCTGCTCACCGCGCT
This sequence comes from Acidobacteriaceae bacterium, assembly GCA_035273225.1. GTDB lineage: Bacteria > Acidobacteriota > Terriglobia > Terriglobales > Acidobacteriaceae > Palsa-343. The sequence goes on from DATEPN010000007.1 coordinate 6,380, forward strand.
GGTGGTGCTGGACATCGTGCGGCGCTCCCGGCGTCCGTTGCACGAACTCATTGCCGACCTCAAGGTTTTCCCGCAGGTGATCGTCAATGTGCGCGTGCGCGAGAAAAAGCCGCTCGACAAAATCGAGTCGGTGGCAAGCTCGATCCGGGACGCCGAGGCAGAGCTGGCCGAAAGCGGCCGGGTCGTCGTGCGCTATTCCGGCACCGAGGCGCTGGCCCGGGTGATGATCGAGGCGGAGTCGGAAGACGCGATGCGCCGGCACGCGGATCGCATCGCTGCCGCGATTCGTCAGGAGCTCGGGGCCTGATCGCTACAGGTCGCGCCAGTTCGGGCCCACTCCGATATCCGCAACCAGCGGAACGCTGAGTTCCACGACGTGCTCCATTTCGTGGCGCACCAGAGCGCTAACGGGTTCCGCTTCGTCCTCCGGAATATCGAAGACCAGCTCGTCGTGGACCTGGAGCGTCATGCGGCTGCGGAAGCGCTCGTCTGCGAGCCGGCGCTCGATTCGGATCATTGCCAGCTTAATCAGATCGGCTGCCGTGCCCTGCAGCGGGGTGTTGATCGCGGTGCGTTCGGCGAAGCCGCGCTGATTGGCGTTGCGGCTCTGGATGTCGGGGATGGGGCGGATGCGCCCGAACATCGTTCGCACCTTCTGCTCGCGACGGGTTTCTTCCAGCATGCGGGCGATGTACTCACGCACGCCCTCGTAGCGAGCGAAATACCTGTCGATGTAGAGGCGCGCTTCGTTCTGCTCGATGCCGAGCTGCGCCGCAAGCCCGAATGGCGAGATGCCATAGACGATGCCGAAATTCACCGCCTTGGCGCGGTTGCGGGTTTCCTTGTCCATGGTGTCGGCAGCGACTCCGAAGACTTCAGACGCCGTGAGCGTGTGGATGTCCTCGCCGGTCTGATACGCACGCACGAGCAGCGGATCCTGGGAGAAGTGCGCGAGGAGCCGCAGTTCGATCTGGGAGTAATCGGCGGAGAGGAGCGCGCAGCCATGAGCGGCAATGAAAGCGGCGCGAATTTCGCGGCCGAGTTCTGTGCGGATCGGAATGTTCTGCAGGTTCGGGTTCGTCGAGGAGAGCCGGCCGGTTGCGGTTCCCACCTGATTGAAGGTGGTATGCACGCGGCCTTCGGAATCGCAGAGGAGCGGCAGGGAATCGGCGTAATTCGACTTGAGCTTGGCGAGCTGGCGGAATTCGAGCACGAGGCGCGGCACGTCATTGCGGACGGCGAGTTCTTCCAGGACATCCTGTGCCGTCGAAATAACTTTGCCCTTGCCGTACTTCAGCGGGCGGGGGAGGCCCATCTTGTTGAAGAGAACATCGCCCAGTTGTTTTGGCGAATTGATGTTGAAGCGGCAGCCGGCGAGCGCGTAAATCTCCTCGCTGAGACGCTGCATGTCGCCGGAGAGCCGATCGGCCATCCGCCCGAGCACGCCGGAGTCGATGCGGACTCCCGCCTTTTCCATCCGCAGCAGGACCGGCACGAGAGGAAGGTCGATGTCTTCATAAACGCGCTGTTCTCCGAGCGTCTCGATGTCCGCGCGCATGGGTGGAGCGATGGACTGCACGAGATGCGCTGCCTCGGTGAGCTGTCTGTCTCCAGTTTCACGCAAGGTGCAGTCGCCGAAACGCGCTGCCACATCGCCGATCCGATGCGTGGTGTGCGTGGGGTTGATGAGATACGAGTAGAGCATCACATCGTCCGCGGCACCGCGCAGCGTGATACCCTGCGCGTCCAGCAGGCGCAGCGCGGCTTTCAGATCATGCAGCCGCTTGGGAACGCCCGCATCCTCGAGCAGATCGCGGAGCGCATCGATCGGCAGCACCAGCGCGACGCCTGGCCCCGCGGAGACGCCGAAGCGCAACTCGCGGGTCGCGGGCTGGCCGGGTGCGGTCGGCTGGGCCGGCTCTCCAAAGTCGAGGAGGGACGTGGTCCGCAACTCCGGCTCCTTCTCTTCGACGGCTTCGGTCTCCTGTTCGCTCATCGGTTCCGCTACGCTTTCGAGTTCAGAGGACGGCAGAGCGAGGGCGAATCCGCTCTGACGAGCCTGCGTGATGAAGGCGGCAATTTGTTCAGGGCTGGGCTCGACGATGAAGTTGGCTGTTGTGGGCACCTCGGAGGGGGCAAGCTCCCGCAGCAGAGTCGTGAACTCGAGCTCGGTGAAGAGTGTCCGGCACGCGCTGGTGTCCGGATCCTGCGTTCGCATCTGCTCCAGGTCGAGTTCGATCGGCACTTCGCAGTGGAGGGTCACGAGGTCCTTGCTGAGCAGCACGGCTTCGCGATTGTTTTGCAGGGATTCCCGGTAGGTTTTGCGCTTGATTTCGTCGGCGCGGTCAAGCGCTGCCTCCACGCTGCCAAACTGCTGGATCAGCTCAATCGAGCCTTTATCCCCGATGCCTGGCGCTCCTGGAATGTTATCGATCGTGTCGCCGCGCAGGGCCATGACATCGACGACGCGTTCGGGAGGGACACCGAGGGTCTCGACAACCTTGTCGCGATCGAGGATCAGGTTGTCCTTGACGGGATTGAGAATCTTTACGTGGTCGTTGACGAGCTGCATCATGTCCTTGTCGTTCGAGACGACGAAGACGGGATGGCCGGCTTCCGCAGCTTTGCACGCCAGAGTCCCGATGACATCATCCGCCTCAAAGCCTTCGGCGAGGATAATGGGGATCCTGAAGGCTTCCAGCGCGCGCCGGATATAGGGAACCTGCTGCAGGAGATCGGGCGGCATGGCCTCGCGGTTCGCTTTGTAGCCGCCGTACGCGATGGCTTCGAAGGTCTGTGTGGCGGCGTTCAGCTTGCGCACGGTCATCGAGCGCGCGCGTTCGTCGCGAAATACCGGGCCAGCCGGATCGAAGACCGCGGCGAAAAACTCCGGGCTGAAGTCGCGCCGCAGCTTGTTGATCATGTTGACGAACACATACGTCGCCGCTGTCGGAATGCCAGTGCGCGTCGACATGGGCCGCTGACGCTGCATCGCGTGGTACGCGCGAAAGATAAAAGACATCGCGTCGAGCAGAAAAATTGCGGGCTTGCCGGAATTCTGCGCCATCGAGGATGAGTGTACCGCTTCGGCGGCGGCGGGCCTGCGCTGCATGCGGAGCGCAGAAGAGGAGCAACTCTGCTGCGGCTGCTCCTCGATGCGGGTTTCAGCTCAGTTGGTGTAAATGCGGACGTAGTCGACCAAATACGTTGAGGGGAAGACGGTGGTCGCGTCGGGATTCCCCGGCCAGTTGCCGCCGACGGCGAGGTTCAGGATGACGAACATCGGTCCCTGATCGAACGGCCACGTGCCGGAGATGTTGCCGGGATTGAAGGTCTCGTACGGCGTGGAGGGATCGTCAATGTAGAACTGCACCTGGCCTTTGCTCCAGATCATTCCGTACGTATGCCAGGTGGCAGCGGAAAAGCTTGCGTTACCGTAAGGCGAACCGCCGTTGAGATTGGTGCCATGCACAGAAGCCTGATACCAGTCGTAGCCGAGGTTGGGATTCGGCGGCACGCTGCCATCAATATGCTCCATGATGTCGGATTCGCCACAGGCGGGCCAGGAGAGGGTGGTGAT
>DATEPN010000008.1:0-2561 GCA_035273225.1 Acidobacteriaceae bacterium
GAGGGCGAAGAGGACGACAATGCCGGCGGCGCCGGGGGCGGGGACGTGTCCGTAGTAGAGCATCGTCTGGTAGATCCAGTAGCAGTTGAGGATGTACCAGAGGACTCCGGAGGCGTAGCCGGTGAAGGCGGCGCGGCGGAGGTAGCGGGGGTGCGCGGCGAAGCGGTCGTTCAGCAGCGCCCAGAGGAGCGGGACGAGGGCGATGAAGGCGAGGAGGGAGCGACCGGGGGGCATGGGTCCGGCGACGGGGAAGCAGAAGTCGAGGAGGACGGCGGTGAGCAGGGCGAGCAAAAAACAGAGCGCAGGCCTTAGGGGCCTACGTTGTCCCATGTCTCCAACACCGGGAGAGATGGGGCGCCCGGGCTCGGATCCGGGTGGGGTGGTGGGCGGAGCGGTGCCTGGGGCGTTTTCGCGGGGCGGGATGGTTTGCGAGGGACCCACGGTATGCGGCCGGCTAGTCTTTGCCGCCCACTTGGGTCAGGTCTTCGACAAAGCTGATCACCACGACGATCAGAGAGCCAACGAAGCCGATGAGGAACAGCCAGTTGGCGATGCTCATGGCGGTTTTGGCCAGCGCGATCACAGGGGTATTGTAATGCAGCGGGCAGCAGGGAGCGGATAGCGGATAGCAGGGAGCGGATAGCGGATTGCAGAGAGCCGGCAGCAGGCAGCAGGCAGCCGCAACAGCGACTGCGGTCGGTGCTGGTGGATTACGTGATCATGACAAGCACGTAAACGCGGACGGGTAACCGCGTGTTTTATGACTGGAATGCGGTTTGGGATGACCGGAGTTCGCTTGCTTCGTGGTTTCCCGCATCCATAGACTGAGTAGAAGCCAGTTTTCGGTCTCTCCCTCCTGACGGTGCCCCACTGCAGCACCAACTGCTCACGAGACCAGCGTATTCATGCGGCCGCGTCGCAGCGGCCGTGCGACCAGGCGCGTAAGCCGGGAGCAACGGAGTACCTGATGTGTGGTATCGCGGGCACGGTCGCGACACGCGACGCAAGGCCCACGGATAGCGGGTCAACGCTGCGCGCCATCACGCAGCGGATGAAGACGCGCGGGCCGGATGCTGACGGATTCTGGATCTCTCCGGGCAGGACGGCTGCGTTTGGGCATCAGCGGCTCTCGATCATCGATCCGCAGGCACGTTCGGATCAGCCGATGCACTCAGCGGACGGCCGCTACACGATCGTCTTTAACGGCGAAATCTACAACTATTGCGAGCTGAAGAGCGAACTGGAGCAGAAGGGCAGGACCTTCCGGACGACCGGCGACACCGAAGTGATTCTGCAGATGTATGCGGAGTACGGCGACGAGACGCCGTCGCGGCTGCGCGGCATGTTTGCGTTTGCGATCTGGGATGAGGAGCGGCGCCGGCTGCTTTTGGCGCGCGATCCGTTTGGGATCAAGCCGCTCTATTACGCCGACGTCGACGGCCACTTCTATTTCGCCTCGCAGGTGAAGGCTCTGCTGGCGATCCCGGGTATGGACGTGCGGGAGTCGCCTGCGGGGCATGTGGGCTTCTTTGTGTGGGGCTCGGTGCCGGAGCCATACACGCTGTATCGGGGCATCCATTGCCTGCCGAGCGGAAGCTGGATGGCGCTGGGCGAGGAAGGCCGCTCGACGCCGCGGAGCTTCGCTTCTCCAGTGGAGGAGTTTGCGCGCTACGAGGAGAGCGAACTGCCGCGCACCGAAGCCGAGTGCCGCGAGCGGGTGCATGCCGCGCTCGAGGAGAGCGTGCGCGTGCACGAGATCGCGGACGTGCCGGTGGCGATTTTCCTTTCCGCGGGTATCGATTCGGCGATGATCACGTCGCTGGCGGCGGAGCGCCGGCACGACATGGAGACGCTGACGCTGGGCTTCGATCTGCTGCAAGGCACGGAGTATGACGAGACGCGGCTGGCCGCGCGCATGGCGCAGCAGTTTGAACTGCCGCACTTCGCCGCGCACATCGATCAGGCGACGTTCATGACGCACCGCGATCGCGTGCTGGAGCAGATGGATCAGCCGACGATTGACGGGGTCAACGTCTATTTCGTGAGCTGGCTGGCGCGGCAGCGCGGATTGAAAGTGGCGCTGAGCGGGCTCGGCGGCGATGAGCTGTTCGGCGGGTATCCCAGCTTCCGGCAAATTCCACCGACGGTACGGTCGCTGGCAGCGTTCCGCGCCATTCCCGGAGTCGGACGCGCCTGGCGCGTTCTGACGGCGGGAGCGATGGCGCGATTCACCTCTCCGAAGTACGCCAGCCTGCTGGAATACGGGGGAACGTGGGGCGGCGCTTACCTGTTGCGGCGTGGGCTGTTTATGCCGTGGGAACTTCCGCAGTTTCTTGATGGCGATCTGGTGCGGGAGGGCTGGCGGGATCTGGGCTCGATCGAGCAGATGAACGCGCTGGTGCGGCCGCTGCGGGACGCGACGGGCGCGAACGAGGAGCAGCGGAATCTGCTGAAGGTTTCGGCTCTGGAGATGACGTATTACATGCGGACGCAGCTGCTGCGGGATGCGGACTGGGCGGGGATGGCGCATTCGGTGGAGATCCGGGTGCCGTTTGTGGACA
>DATEPN010000009.1:0-2511 GCA_035273225.1 Acidobacteriaceae bacterium
GTCCGTATTGACCCTGCGCTCTGGGATACCTTGAGCAGCTCACTCCCAGGTCCTCCAAGGAACGATGATGACTGGATTGATCTGATAATGGGATTCACCGTCGCCGAATTCCTGCGGCACTTTGCGCCAATCTTGAAATGAGTGGCTATTCACCGGCGCGAGTGCCCTCCTGTCGCTTCTCAGCACCTTTCCCCACCCACTGTCTCAGAACTATCCCCATCCTCACACGGATGAGTGACTCAGAAGGGTGGTCATGCGGGCTGCTTTTGTCGAGCGGTGAGCTTGGGCTTGAGGTGCTGCCGATACGATTCGCCTTCGATCACGAGATCGTACGACTTGCTGGTGAAGCGATCGATCGCGCTCTGGGCGCGAACCGGATCGGAGGAGGTGGCGAGCCATTCATCGGGTCCATCCGAGCACGCCGTAATCGGGGCAGGAACACGCACATGTAGTGGTTCAGCAGAAATCGACCTCTCTAGGGGGATTCGCGTCGGGCGGAGCCGCCGGATATGTCGGCTCTCATATGACGGGTGCTCCTGCGAAGGCCACATCAACTTCGTTGGCGCTCGGCGCGTTTGCTGGTGCAGGCGGGAACATTGGGATAAGCAATGCCGCATCGAGCCAACAGCTCCTGCTAGCCTTCCTGGGACTCTGTGCACTTCTCGGCTGCAATCCGGCGCATTCGGAGGAGTTTGCCGTCGCGCCTCGTCCGGTCCGCGGCACTGGAGACGCGGAATAGTCGGCCGGCTTCGCCGCAGTCACGCGAATAGCTGAGAAGTACGTTCTCAGATCATCGACGTCCGAGAAAGCAGACCAGGGCTGGGTGCGGTGCTACCGCCGAGGATCTCTCAGCGTCTGCGGAAAGCTGCACGGGGACGAGATTCAGTTTCTCATGGACGAGTGGCGGCGTGTGACGGTGGCGGATACGTTGTGGAAGGAAGTGGGGACGGGCTGCGCGCGGAGCTTGGCGCGTCATCAGTGCGAGGATGTAAGTGGCAGACTCCAAGGGAAGCCAGGAGCTCCGGTTCCGCACCGCCGGTCACACCAGCATGAGTGCCCCGAGGCTCCGCGTGGTGGCCTTGCTGTCTGCCTCTGCCTGACGGCGGTCACGTGCAATCTCTCTTCCACGGCAATCGCGGTTGCGCCGCCGCCGCCCATGACTCTGACGACTGCCGCGGAAAGCACTTCGGGGTAGTCAGTCGTATCGTCATGCGACGCGGATTCCATTCCATGGCAGGGCCGGACCAGGAGGTGGAACACTGGCACCAGTGTTTCTCCCACGTGAGCCTGTTCTTGTGCGACAAGCTGTACAAGGCCGAAGTCCAACTCTGGATATACGAGGGCGCGATGCACTTCCATCCGCCAGCGGACAGTCTTCGGCAGGAGCTCCTCGATAGTCTTCGCGCGCATGTCGGTACGTCGCATGTGCGCGAATGTGAATGGAGGACATCCGAGTCCGGGCCGGGCTCGGGCTGCAAACCCATGGCGCCGGCCGCCGGCGAAGCACGCTGATCACCGTTGCAGCGCCCCGGCCAGGGCTCGTCCGTGAGGACGTGTCGATGACAAAGCGGGGACGCGTTCCGGATGCGGAGACGCTCTGGAAGGAAGCGGACACCCTGCGGGCGTACACGTGTCTCTGGACAGCGGGGTATGCCAGTTTTGGCATCGCCCCCTCTGGAGAGGTGTACTGCGCTGCGGATGTCGGCACGATGATGCAGGGAGTATCACACCGGATCGATCAGCGGGGAGACGCCAGGCCGTGCCGCGGCCGTTCGCGAGCTGCGCGGGAGCCACGCGGGCCGGTATCTCACGCCGCCGCCGTATTGCGGAAGCCGCAGCCGTCAATTCACGTCGTCGCTGCGAGCGCCGCCACGATCCGAGTCACCATTCACCGCGCATCGCCGCCCATGACCGAGATCCTCCTCATAATCGAGGAAGCCGCCGAAGGCGGGTACATCGCGCGGGCCGTCGGCGCGTCAATCTTCACCGAAGCGGACGACATCGAGCAGCTCCGCGCAGCCGTCCGGGACGCGGTGCGCTGCCATTTCGCGGAGCCCGATGGGCCGAAGGTGATCCGGCTCCATCTGGTCCATGACGAAGTCATCGCCGCCTAAACCGCCTCACGCGTACGCACGGTCCTGAGGCCTCCCGCCGATTCCAGGCGGCTCCACGGCGCGCATGTCCCTCCCGAGGGGGTATGCCGGTTTTGACATACCTCCCTCCAGGGAGGTATACACGCTGCTGCTCGGGCGGCGGGGCGCGATCCACGAGGCGTGAAACGGCCGCCCCTCTACTGCACGAAGATTATCCCGGCAGAATCCTGGGTGATCACCGCCATCAGCCACCGTGCTGAACGCGATCCGCCGCCCGTAGCCGGGCAGGTGATCGTCTGGACGACGCTCCACGACGCCACGTCCACCACCCTCACCTGGTTCCCCGACACCACCCACACCTGCTGCCCGTCGGGGGTGATCGCCGCGCCGAAGCCGCCGGCGCCGGCGATCTGCGCCA
>DATEPN010000010.1:0-3350 GCA_035273225.1 Acidobacteriaceae bacterium
CGCGCGCCTGTATGTGCCCCTCACGCGGCTCGATCTGATCCAGAAGTACCGGTCGACGGAGGCCGGACCCGCTCCCGTGCTGAACCGCCTCGGTTCCCAGCAGTGGTCGAAGACCAAGGCGCGCGTGAAGAAGGCCATGCAGGATATGGCCGACGAGCTGCTGAAGCTGTACGCGCAGCGCAAGGCGGCACAAGGCCACGCTTTCCCGGCCGACAACGAATTCCAGCGCGAGTTCGAGGATGCCTTCGACTACAACGAGACCGACGATCAGATCTCCTCTATCGCCGACATTAAGCGCGACATGGAATCGTCGCTGCCGATGGACCGCCTGCTCTGTGGCGACGTCGGCTACGGCAAGACCGAAGTGGCGATGCGCGCGGCCTTCAAGGCCGTGCAGGACGGACGCCAGGTCGCAGTGCTCACGCCGACGACGGTGCTGAGCTTCCAGCACTTCGAGACGTTCAAAAACCGCTTCCGCCAGTTCCCCATCAACATCGAGATGATCTCGCGCTTCCGCACTGCGAAGGAGCAGAAGCTGATCCTTGAGCAGGTGGAGACGGGCAAGGTCGACATCCTGATTGGCACGCACCGGCTGCTCTCAAAGGACATCAAATTCCAGAACCTCGGCCTTCTGATCGTCGATGAGGAGCAGCGCTTCGGCGTGCGTCACAAGGAGCGCCTGAAGCAGATGCGGCGTGAGATCGATGTGCTGGCGATGTCGGCGACGCCAATTCCACGCACGCTGCACATGTCACTCGTCGGCCTGCGCGACATGAGCGTGATTGAGACGCCGCCGCGGGATCGCATGGCGATTCAGACGGTCGTGGCGAAGTTCGATGAGAAGCTGATTCGCTCCGCAATCGAGGTGGAACTGGAGCGCGGTGGTCAGGTGTACTTCGTCCACAACCGCGTGGAGACGATCTACGAGATTGCCGCGAAGATTCAGGAGCTGGTGCCTGCGGCGCGCGTCGTGGTCGGACACGGGCAGATGAGCGAGAACGATCTGGAGAAGGTGATGCTCTCGTTCATGCATCACGAACACGATGTGCTGGTGGCGACGACCATCATCGAGAACGGCCTCGACATTCCGCTGGCGAACACGATCGTCGTGAACCGCGCCGACCGCCATGGGCTCTCGGAGCTGTATCAGCTGCGCGGCCGCGTGGGTCGCTCGAACCGGCGCGCCTATGCCTATCTGCTGATCCCGCCGGAGCAGGAGCTGACGGAAGTGGCGCGGCGCAGGCTGGCCGCACTCAAGGAATTCTCCGACCTCGGCGCCGGATTCAAGATTGCCGCGCTCGATCTGGAGTTGCGCGGCGCAGGCAATCTGCTGGGCGGCGAACAGAGCGGCCACATCGAAGCAGTCGGCTTCGAGATGTACACGCAGATGCTCGAAGAAGCGGTGAGCAAGATGAAGGGCGAGGAGCGCGTCGAGCGGCCATCTGTGCAGCTCAGCCTCGGCATCCCGCTGCGCATCGACGAGAGCTACATCGCGGAGGAAAATCACCGCCTGCGCATGTACAAGCGCATTGCGGGTGTCGAGAACGAGCGCGCGCTCGACGATGTCCGCACCGAATTGCAGGACCGCTACGGTGCGCTCCCGGCCAGCGTGGATCATCTGCTCGAAGCAGCGCGTCTGCGCATCGAGTGTGAGCGCATTGGCGTGGCGCAGGTGGACCGCAAACGCGACCAGCTGCACGTGCGGTTCACAGAGACGGCAGCGGTCGATCCGGGACGGCTGATGAAACTGGTGGCGAAGAATGCCAAACGCGGCGCGCAGTTTACGCCCCAGGGCGTGCTGAAGTTCCCGCTCACGGCGACGAAGCCCGAAGATGTGCTGATCGAGACGCGGATCCTGCTGGAAGAGCTGGCGGACCCGAGCAGGGCCCAGGGCTCAGAGCTCAGGGCCCAGGAAACACGCTAACCCGCTTCAGGGTTCGTCCTCCTGCTGTGGAAGGGGGCGCATCCATTGACGGAACCAGGCCGCGAGTTCCTGTTCCTGCATCGAGCCGTCCGCGACGAGCAGCATGGTCCTGACCAGATCTTTATTCGCTGCGTTTAGCTCGTAGCCATTCACCGGTAGAAAGACACCGGCTGCCACGACAATGGCGGTTCTCTTGTTCCCATCCACAAATGGATGATTCCGCGCGATGCCAATGGCATAGGCGGCAGCCAGATCGGCCAAATCAGGATCTGATCCGTATGCAGCGACGTTGCGCGGTCGCGTTATCGCTGAAGAAAGCAACGATGCATCGCGAAGTCCCCTCGCTCCGCCGTGCTCCTCGATTTGCTCGTTGTGAACGGCGAGCACGACCTCCTCACTGACCCAACGAATCTCCCGGGGGTTCACTTCGCCAGCTCACGGAGAGCGTCGCGCCTGTCGCGCATGAACTTGCGCGCATGAGTCATCTGTTCCTCGAAGCCCGGATCATACGAAGTAATCCGCAGACCTTCGGCCGACTCGGTCAGGAAGAGCGTATCGCCTTCGGACAGCTTCACGCGTTCAACGACATCGTTTGGAAGGATGATCCCGACGGATTCACCGACTTTCGTGACCTTCAGACTGACCATGTCTCCCTCCGTCTGCCAACCCAGACTTCATTAGACTCTGCTCAGAACCACTCCAGCAACTGCCCAAAGCTCGTCAGCTCCAGCAAATGCTGCCCTTCGGGCGCACGGTCGATGGCATCGTGCTCCAGCACCCACGTGTTCGGGTGGTGGATGTAGACGGCGTGCAGCCCGCAGGCGAGCGCGGGATTGATATCCGAGCGCGGGCTGTTGCCGATCATCCAGGTCGTGCGCCGCTCGAGCGCGTGCTTGCCACAGACAGCGTGGTAGGCGTCCGGGTCTTTCTCGTGCGGCACCTCAACAGCGGCAAAGTAGTGGGCCAGCCCCGAGCGGGCCAGCTTATCGAGCTGCTCGTCCTGATTGCCCTTGGTGACGAGAATCAGCCGGTGGCGCGCCGCCAGTTGCGGCAGAGCGTCCGCGACGCCGTCCAGCAGATCAATCTCCTGCTCCGCGATGGACTGGGCAAAGCTCAGGATCTGCTCGTGCTTGTCGGGCGGCACCGGCCCCGGCGACAGCCGCTCGAAGCAGGTAACGAGAGCGCGGCGGAAGCTCACCAGGCCATATCCGTGTTCGCGGACGTTCTCCCGCTCCACCTCGTTCAGCTTTTCCCGCACCTGCTCGCGCGTGTACTCCTTGTGGTCCAGGTAAGAGATGAACGCGGCGATGGCGCGCTCGAAGTAGATGTTGTTTTCCCAGAGCGTGTCATCGGCGTCAATGAGCAACGTTTGCCCGTGCGGGAATCGGGAGCCGGAGCGTGGCATGCATTTCCGAGAGTAACAGCG
>DATEPN010000011.1:0-5611 GCA_035273225.1 Acidobacteriaceae bacterium
ACCGGAATCGTGATCAGGCCATCCGGCAGCGGCTGCCACACCGGGGTACTCGGAGACGCGGCCGTGCCGATGTTCGCGATCTTGCGCGTCTCGCTGCCGATCGTGATCGTGTCGCCGGCTTTCATGCCGCTGACATTACGGACGTGGATCGTCGTCTCGCCCGCGCGCGCCGGAACCACGAGCCCGGAGTTCGAGAGGCCGAGCAGGTAGAAGCCGTGCGCGGCGATCTTCGTGCCGGCCGGAATCTTGACCGACGAGAAGACCGCCTGCTGCGTGGGACGCTCGGTCAGAGTCCAGTTCGAGACATCCACGCTGCGCGAGTCCGCGTTGTACAGCTCGATGAACGAATCCGTCGCATTCGTCGGAGGACCGGAGCTGATCCGAAATTCATTGATCCGAACGGACGGGGCATTCCGCACCTTCTCCGCTGCCGTGTCGGATTCTGTTTTGCCGTTATTCGTCCACCGCGCGGTGGCGACCAGATCGCCGTTGAACGCGGCCGGCCCCGAGGTGACCTTGAACGTCGCGCTGACCATAGCCCCGGGCGCAACCGGCTCCGTGAAGGTCTTCGCCGTCTCGGTGCCTCCGGCAACAACGGCGGTCCACTGCTTCGGACCATTGATGCTCAGGCGCAGATTCTCCGCGGGCGCGCCGGTGGTGTTCGTGAAGGTCACCGCGGTTTCCTGCGACGATCCCGGCGAGAACGTCTGCAGTCCAGGCGGGGTGGTGGTCGCCGAGGCCGGAGCCACACTCAGCCTCTGCACGCCGTAGCCCGCCGCCACAATGTTGGCCTGCACCTCCTGATCGGTGGCGTCCGTCGGGAAGGTGCCCGCAGCCGTCATTGCGCCTTCGTAGAAGGTGCCCTGCGAGCTGTTGCTGTTGTCGCCGCCGTTGCCCAGCAGGATCGCCCCCTGCTTGCGCATCGGATCGTAGGTGGCGTTGACGCGCGGCCCGCTGAACATCACGGACAGCTCACCCTGCTGCGAATCGCCGCCCATCGAGGTCCAGTGGTGCGGCTCGCCCTTCGCGATGGCCGTCGCGAATCGCCAGGTGATGCTGGGCAGGTGGACGCAGAGCCGCGATCCATCCGGATTCACGCAGCCGACCAGATTGTTTTCCTGATCGGTCATGATCCAGGGGCCGGGCGAATTGCTGTGGTACCAGAAGGGAGCGTTGCCGTAGTAGGCGGTCTCCATGGTGCCGTTGTCGTCGTCGCGGCTGTCGATCTCGGCGTTGCCGTAATCGAAGCAGCAGCCGGAGTTGTAGTGCTGCCCGTTGATGACCCAATACTGGCCCTCCGCCTGGTCGTCGACCGCGGTGCCCTTTGGGTCGTCGTTGCGGATGCCCATGCCCGGCTCGATGAAGACGCCGTACGCTTTGTGGCCCATGATCGTAACGGGCGCCATGTCGGCGATGGGCAGATTGTTGAAGCCGCCCATGGCCGGGCCGCTGAATCCGCCGCGCGGCGCCTGGGTGAGGTCGTTGTGCTTCGGCGACTGGTCGTAGACGGTTGTAATCCAGCAGACCGTGCTGGCGCAGAACTTGTCCTGCGCGGCTGCATCGGCGTATCCGCCTGCGTCCGAGGCGGAGGGCTGGACGACGCCGATGTCCAGCGTCTTCGAGTCTGACTGACGCTTTACCTGATACAGCGGTCCGTTGTACGAGGCATACAGCGCGCGCGTGGTGCTGTGCGCCGCCACGCAGGGATCGTTGGCAGCGGCATAGATGTCGCAGGGACCTTTCGGACGCTGGGGCGAGGCTCCGTTTTCAGCCTGTTGCGCACTTGTCAACGCTGCGCTCATCAGGACGAGCGCCACGGGGATCATCAGGACACGACCAATTTTCGTTTTCATGTTTATGGGCTTCCCTCAACCGAGCCGACAGCAGACGCGATGGTTGCGCGCTGCCTGAGAATCGTTGCCCATTCGAACACGAGTCGCAGCTTCTTTCAACGCTGCGCGTAGAATACGTTCGGATTCGCGAGCGGACATTTCATGCACCAGACCATCGACATTCGCAGGCGCAGCAGGCGCCCGAATCGCCTTCTGCTGTTCATAGCCGCCGTTGTGCTGCTCGTGCTTCTGGGCGGCAACACGGCGCTCTCCTGGTATGTCGATTCGCTGTGGTTCGGATCGCTGGGCTACTCCGGCGTCTTCTGGAAGACGCTGCGCCTCAACTGGTCGGCCTTCGGCGTCTTCTCGGTGGCTACGTTTCTGATCCTCTATGGCTGGTTTCTTCTGCTCTGGAAGCTGCACCAGGCGGACCTGCCGCAGGATCGCGCCTTCTACATCGGCCGGCAGCAGCTGAATATCCCGATGCGCACCGGTCTGCGGTTTCTGGGGCTGCTGGCCTCGCTCGGGATTGCCGTGATCACCGGCACCGCCATGATGGCCGAGTGGCCGACCTTCGCGCTGTGGTGGAGCACGCCGCGCGCCGCGCATCCGGCGATGGACCCAGTCTTCGGCCGTCCGCTCGATTTCTATCTCTTCGCCTTGCCTGCCTGGCAACTGATCGCGGGATGGCTGACCACGCTTGCCGTTATCGCCTGCCTCGCTGCTCTGGGATTCATCGGGCTTGCGGTGAGCGGCAAGGCTCTGCACGCGGACACGCGCTTCCGCTTCGCGGTGCCCTGGCGCGGATTGTCCATTGCGTTCGCGTTTTTCCTGCTGATGCTGGCCGTGCAGACGTGGCTGGCACGCTTTGGTATGTTGCTCGACGCGCACACCATCTTCAGCGGCGTGAGCTACACGGAAGCGCACATCACCATCACCGGCCTGCTGATCGTGGCGGCGATGCTGATCGTCGGCGCGCTGATCGCAGCATCCAACGCGCTCGGCGCCTCCGCCGGTGGAAGCCGCCTGGTGCTGGCAGTTCTCCCGGCGATCCTCTGCTATCTCGGAGTGCATGCCGTCGCCTGGTATGTCAGCAGCTTCATCGTCCGGCCCAACCAGTTGAACCGGGAGCGCCCGTACATTGCGTGGAACATTGACGCGACGCGACGCGCCTGGGCTCTCGATGCGGTCGCCCGCAGCGAGTTCCCCGCTGAGATCACTCCGGAAGCAGCGAAGCCGGCCGAGAATCAGGCCACGCTCCAGAATGTGCGCCTCTGGGACTGGCGCGCCCTGCAGGACACGCTGCGGCAGATTCAGGAAATCCGCACCTACTACGATTTCCCGGACATCGACATCGACCGCTACTCCCTCAACGGCCAGACCCGCGAAGTGATGCTCGCCAGCCGCGAGCTGAACGTCGACAAACTGCCCGAGAGCAGCCGGAACTGGATCAACGAGAAGCTGATCTATACCCACGGGTACGGGATCACGATGAATCCAGTGAATGGATTCACCCAGGAAGGCCTGCCCAATCTCATCCTCAGCAATATGCCGGTCGAGAGCACCGATCCGGGGATCGTCGTCAGGCGGCCGGAAATTTATTTTGGCGAGATGACGAACACTGACGTGTACGTGAAGACGCGCCAGGCAGAGTTCAATTACCCGCAGGGCCAGAACAACAATCTCTCCGCCTACGAAGGCTCAGGCGGCATCGCGCTCGGCGGTCTGATGCGGCGCATTCTCCTCGCCGCCGATCGCGGCGACCTCTCGAAGCTCCCCTTCAGCGACGACGTCAGCCCGGAAAGCCGGCTGCTGATGCGGCGCAACGTCTACACCCGCGTGCGCACCATCGCGCCGTTTCTCACCTGGGATCCGGATCCGTATATCGTGCTTGGCGACGATGGGCATCTCTACTGGATCCTCGACGCCTACACCACCTCGAGCATGTATCCCGAGTCGACGAGTTATGGACTCGGCGAGGACTCCATCAATTACATGCGCAACAGCGTCAAGGCAGTCGTCGACGCGTACAACGGCACCACAACGATGTACGTGTTCGACGCGCAGGATCCTGTCCTCGCCGCATGGCGCAACGTGTTTCCGGAGTTGTTCCGGGACGCCGCGACGATGCCAGCCGATCTGCACCGGCATGTGCGCTATCCACAGTTGCTGCTGGAAGAACAGGCGACTGTCTATGCGCTGTACCACATGAACGATCCCGAAGTCTTCTACAACCGCGAGGACCTCTGGACCGTCGCCTCGGAACTCACGCTTGGAGAGGGCGGCGAGCAGGAGACGCACACCATGGCGCCGAACTACGTACTCATGAAACTCCCGGGCGCATCGTCGGTGGAGTTCGTCGCCATCCTGCCCTTCACGCCCGCCAACCGCAACAACCTGATCGGCTGGATTGCCGGACGCAGCGACGGCGAGCACTACGGCACCGCCGCCGTCTACGACTTTCCCAAGACGCGGCTCGTCGACGGCCCGCTCCAGGTGGAAGCCCGCATCGATCAAAACGCGCAGCTTTCGGGCCAGCTCACACTCTGGAACCAGCAGGGCTCGCACGTTCGCCGCGGCACGCTGCTGGTCATTCCCTGCGGACGCGCGCTGCTGTACGCCGAGCCGATCTACCTGCAGGCCGCGCACAGCCCCATGCCCGAGCTGCGCCTCGTTGTGCTCGCTCTGCAGGATCGCCTCGCCTATGCGACGACCTATGAAGCGGCGCTACAATCGCTCTTCGGCGGCCAGCCATCCTCGCTGACCTCCGCCCCCGGCCAGGCCGCACCCGAAGCGGCGCCGTCGCAGCCCAATGGTGCGAAGGCCAGTGTTCGTCAGGACCTCATCCGCTCTGCGGCGAAGGACTTGTCGGATTATCAGCAACTCACCGCCCAGGGCAAGCTGGCCGAGGCGGGACAAAAACTTCAGGACCTGAAGCGCAAGCTCGACGAGCTACAGCAGAACCAGCACTGAGCTGCGCTGTTAGCCCTCTCTCCTCGAAACGGTGTAGTAAGGCTGGTTGGAGAGGGTCTCGTTGAATCCCGGCAACATCCACGCTGCACCCTTGTCGTCGCGCAATTCGAAGTAGTACTCGAGCGCATAGCGAGACTCGGTGTACTCCGCCGGGATCGCGCCCGCGTACCGGCCGCCGTCGCCGCTCATCTCCACCGACGTCCAGCGCTCCGCCTGGTTCACATGCCGGTACCACAGCCGAACCGACTGGGGCGTGACCTGCCCCGTGGAACGCGGCACTTCGAGCGCAACCGGCAACGCCGCACCCGGCCGAAAACTCTGCGCCGGTGTGTGTGCCCCTGAAACCGACGGACGCGTCAACCGCCCCGTCGCCATCCGAATCGCCGCAGCCGCGTCCTTACCCGACGAAGCAGCCGCAGACGCCACCTTCGCCTGCATCGCGGCCACATCCGTATCGATACCCGGCAGCCGATCGCTCCAGTGCCCGCGCCGCTTCGGAATGCGTCCGTACGAAACATCTGCCTGGTAGACTCGGTTCGCGCGAGCCGCCATCGCCGCCCACGCCTCGCGCGCCTGCCGGTACTGCTCCAGAGCCAGCCGCCCCGCTTCCGGATCTCCGCTCTGCTGCCAGATCTCATGCAGCACCGCGCTGCGCAGCTTATGTGCAAAAAATTCGCCGAGCCCAATCTGAATCAGCACGTCCTCTTCGATCCGCCGGAACTCCGGCGAAGTCGTCGAACGCGCCGTTCGCCGCGCCTCCTCCAGCGCCGAGCGCGACGCCGCAACGCAGTCCTCCACCCACTGCG
>DATEPN010000012.1:0-4084 GCA_035273225.1 Acidobacteriaceae bacterium
CTGGAGTTTGTCGCCAAGCTGAACGGCGTGGACTACTACAACGACTCGAAGGCGACCAACGTCGACGCGACGATCAAGGCGATCGAGGCCTTCCCGGGAGGGATTCATCTGATCCTTGGCGGCAAGGATAAGAACTCCGACTACCGCCAGATGCGGGCGCTGCTGACGCAGCGCGTGAAGGCGGTGTACACGATTGGCGCGGCGGCCGAGAAAATTCATACGCATATCGAAGGGTCGGTGCCGATTGTGAGCGCAGGGACGCTCGAGAATGCCGTAGAGCGCGCTGCGGCTGTGGCGCAGCCCGGAGAAATCGTGCTGCTGGCGCCGGCCTGCTCGAGCTTCGATCAGTTTGAGAATTACGAGCACCGCGGAAGAGTGTTCAAAGAGGCGGTGCTTGCGCGCCGAGGTGTGAGGGCGCTCGCCTAGTTCCTGGTTGTTAGTTGTTAGTTGTTAGTTGTTGGTTGTTGGTGATGGGCGGCAACGGCGTTACAGGGGACTCGAATGGCAAGCTCATTTAGGGACTTGGTTGTCTGGCAGAGGGCGATCGATCTGACGACGGAAAGTTATCGTGTGACAGAGGAATTCCCGAAGTCAGAGTTGTACGGGCTTTCTTCACAACTAAGACGAGCGTCCGTCTCTGTCGCCAGCAATATCGCGGAAGGCGCTGGCAGGGGCACGAAGCGCGAGTTCCGTCAGTTCCTCCTCACTGCCCGCGGATCGATCTGCGAGGTATATACGCAGCTGATTATTGCGGGCAATCTTGGCTTCGCAGACCCGGGCAATCTTCAGCGCATTGAGTTGATCGCGAATGAAGTCGGGCGAATGCTCAACCGGCTCCTTCAATCCATATCACTTGACGCCCAACCTGCAGTGAAAACTAACAACCAACAACTAAGAACCAAGAACTAGGTCATGGCGAAACGAGTCGGGGTCGATAAGTGGCTGTACTTTGCAACGCTGGCGCTGGTGGTCATCGGCCTGGCGATGGTCTTCAGCGCGTCGGCGGTGATGGCGCGCGATCGGTTCGGCTCGCCCTACTACTTTCTCATTCGGCAGACGCTGTGGGCGGCGGTCGGGCTGGTTTCGATGACGCTGCTGATGCGCGTCAATTACGGCCGCTATAACAAGCCGACCGTGGTTTTCCCGATGGTGGGGATCACCATCATCCTGCTGCTGGTGGCGTTCCTGATGCGCGACTCGCACAACACGCATCGCTGGATTCGCTTTGGGCCGCTGTCGTTTCAGCCGTCGGAGATTGCCAAGCCTGCGCTGGTGCTGTTTCTGGCCTGGTTTCTGCAGCATCGGATGAGCGACATCGAGAATTTGCGGCAGACGATTATCCCCGCCGCGCTGCCCAGCGTCATCTTCATCGCGCTGATTCTGAAGGAGCCGGATCTGGGCACGGCGCTGGTGTGCGCGGGCGTGACGGGGCTGATGCTGTGGCTGGCTGGCGTCAATTTCAAATATCTGGGATATGCGCTTCTCGGGGCGGCTCCGGTGCTTTACTTCATGCTGTTTCGCGTCAAGTGGCGCCGCGATCGGCTGCTGGCCTTCGTCAATCCGGAGTCGGATCCGCTCGGCAAGGGGTATCACATCCTGCAGTCGCTGATCGCGGTCGGTTCGGGCGGGGTGAAGGGCGTGGGTTATATGGACGGCGCGGCGAAGCTGTTCTATCTGCCCGAGCCGCACACGGATTACATCTTCGCGACCGTCGCGCAGGAATTGGGCCTGCTGGGCGCGCTGCTGGTCGTCGGACTGTTTGTCTTCATCGGCTGGCGAGGCATGCGCGCGGCGGTGCTGTCGCGCGATCCGTTTGCGCGCTTCCTGGCGTTCGGGATTACGTCGACGATTCTGATTCAGGCGTTCTTCAACATCAGCGTGGTGCTGGCGCTGGTGCCGACGAAGGGCATTACGCTGCCGCTCATCTCCTACGGCGGAACGTCGCTGTTCATCATGCTGGTGCTGATTGGGGTGCTGCTGAATATCACCCGCGAAGTCGAATAAGCCCTCGCCGGCCGGTCCCGAATCTTACATTGCATGAGCCACAGCGAAGCCATTGTTGACCAGTTCACGCGGCAGGCGGCGCAGTTCGCTGCGTCGCCGACGGCGCGGAGCGAGGAGATCCTCGAGCGCATTTTGCGGCTTGCTGAGCCGAAGCCATCGGACGTTTCGCTGGACGTGGCCTGCGGCCCCGGCGTACTCGTGTGCGCGCTGGCGAAGCAAGTGCGCGAGGCACGCGGGATCGATCTGACTCCGGCGATGCTGGAGCAGGCGCGCAAAACGCAGCAGGCCGAGGGTGTGGAGAACGTGGCGTGGGACCAGGGCGATGTGTCCGCGATGCCGTATGCCGATGTGACGTTCGACATCGTCACGTGCCGATTTGCCGTTCATCATTTTCCGGATCCCCTGCCAGTGCTGCGCGAGATGCGGCGAGTGTGCCGTCCCGGCGGACGGATCGTCATCGCCGACAGCGCGCCTGCTGCGGCGAAAGCTGATGCGTTCAACGCGATGGAAAAGCTGCGCGATCCATCCCACACGCGGGCGCTGCCGGTCGAGGAGGTGACGGACTTGTTCCGTCGCGCCGGGTTGCCGGAGCCGCGGGTGGAGCGCACGCGCCTGGGGCTGGACCTCGAGGAGTTCCTCGGCCGGTCCTATCCGAACGAAGGGGACGAGGCACGCATCCGGGCGATGTTCGAGCGTGCGCTGACGGATGACGCGATCGACCTTGAGCCGCGGCGCGAGGGCACGAAGATTCGGTTCTCCGTGCCGGTCGGCATCTTTGCCGTCCAGGTGCCGCATGGCTGAGGGCGGTCCACACATCCTGATCGCCGGCGGAGGCACGGGCGGGCACATCATTCCCGCGCTGGCCATCGCCGATGAGCTGAAGTCCCGGTATGGGGCGGAGGTTCTTTTCGTCGGCACCGCGCGCGGGCTGGAGTCGCGGCTGGTGCCGCAGGCGGGCTATCCGCTGCAGCTGATTCGGGCAGGTCAACTGAACAATGTTTCGCTCGGGACGCGGCTAAAGACGCTGATCGATCTGCCGCGCGGGGTGCTGCAGTGCGTGGCGCTGCTGCGGAGCTTTCGCCCACGGGTGGTGATCGGCGTGGGCGGGTATGCTTCGGGGCCGGCGATGGGGGCAGCGATTGTCCTGGGGATTCCGACGCTGGCCTTCGAGCCGAATGCCGTGCCGGGAATGGCGAACCGGCTGGTGGGACGACGCGTGGATGCGGCTGCAGTGAACTTTCCGGCGGCCGCTCAGTTCCTGCGCAACGCGCAGGTCACCGGGATTCCAGTGCGTGCAGAGTTTTTCCGCCTGCCGCCGCGGCCGTCGGATGGGGCTCCGCATCTGCTCGTCTTTGGCGGGAGCCAGGGCGCGCGCGTTCTGAACAACACAATGCCGCAGATCGCCGCGGCTTTGCTAGACGCGGTGCCGGGGCTCACGATCCTGCACCAGGCGGGAGCGCGCCATGCGGAGACGACGACGGCGGCGTACCAGGCCAGCGGCGCTCCTGCGGATCGGTGGCAGGTGGCGGCCTTTCTCGACGACATGCCGCGCCGCTTTGCCGCGGCGGACCTGGTGCTCTCGCGGAGCGGGGCTTCGACGGTGGCTGAACTGGCGGCAGCCGGGAAGCCGGCGGTGCTGATTCCGTTTCCGCAGGCGGCGGACGATCATCAGCGCAAAAATGCCGAGCAGATGGAGCAGGCCGGAGCGGCCTCGCTGCTGGTTGAGGCGGAACTGACTCCGCAGAAGCTGCTGGCTATGCTCACGCGGCTGCTGGGAGAGCGGGCTGCGCTGGAGCGGATGTCGGATGCGGCGCGGCAGCTTGCCCATCCTGACGCGGCGGAGCGGATCGCGGCGATGGCAATGGGTGTGGCCAAGCCAGCGCGGGCCTGACCCGATCCCCAAAAAGCAGAAGGCCTGCTCCGGGGAGCAGGCCTTCGTATTCTGAAGTACCGACGATTATCGGTGTCCGCCACCGCCGTGGAAGCCACCGCCTCCAGCACCGTGGAATCCGCCACCACCGCCGCCATGGAATCCGCCACCGCCGACCATGCCGCCATGGAAGCCACCAGCGGCTCCGCC
>DATEPN010000013.1:0-2989 GCA_035273225.1 Acidobacteriaceae bacterium
GTCACCGTGTTCACGTGGACGCTCGACCCCTGCACCGTAACCTGCTGCGTCGCCTGGCCAATTTCCAGGTGAATGTTCAGGTTTTGGATCTGATCGGCGAGCAGAACCACCGTCTGCACGTACTGCTTGAATCCTTCCGCCTTGACTGCGACGGAATAATTGCCTGGCGGCAGCGAAGGAACGTTGAACTGGCCGCTGTCGTTCGTGACGACGGTACGGACGACCGAGGTGTTCACCTGCGTAACGTTGACATGAGCGCCCGGCAGGACCGCACCCGACGGATCGGTGACCGTGCCGGTGATGGCGACGTTCCCGCCGCCCTGGGCAAACGCCGGTGCGGAGAAGGTGAGGAGCGCAAGGACACACAGAGTCCAGATACGTCTCATGGAAGAGTAGCCTCCTGAATTTTTACTGGCTCCCGGCTTTTCTGGGGGTTCACTGGGGCGCCGGGGCCGATTGTTTCGTTTGTGACCCGTACAAAATCCCGCAAATCCCTGCTGCGCCATTGCTTTTACTCCTCCGGCGCAAGAGCTGTCAACGCGGCAGTGCCCGCGCGAGGTCGTCCCCATTACCCTGCAAGCCGAGCAGAATGTGCGCATTGCGTCTCCGAGACGCAGCGTGCTGCAACGCCGCGTCCCGAGTAACGGGACGACCCCGCCTGCGCCGATATAATCGAGGTCGATTCGCTGAAATGGGTCTGCAGGACCCGGGAGCTATCCGTCTTTCGTACCGTTATTTCTTGCAGCAGAATCCTGTTCAGACGCCGGTGCTGTGTGTCGCCGCGCGCCGTTGCCGTCCTGCTCTCCCTGCTCGCGTTGGGGAGCGCGCCTCTCTTCGCGCAGCAGGCGACGGCGATCGCCTCCTGGACAGGCGTCCTGCGCGACACGTCTGGGCAGGGAATTGCCGGCGCCACGGTCGAGCTGTCGGGCCCCACCGGAACCCGAACCTCTCTGACCGGACCGACCGGCGCCTTTACCTTCATCAGCACGCCGCCCGGCGATTACCACGTCGCCGTTCGCGTGCACGGCAGGCGAAGCCCGGCGATCCCCATCGGCGTTTCCGGGACGACCCTGGTCCTGACCCTTCAGCCCGATGGCACCCTGGTCGCTTCAGCCCCGTCGCCGGCTCCCGCCCCGCCCCAGCCGGCCCAGCAGATGCAGACCACCGGCAATACCGAAACCACCGGCGGAGAAAAGCTCTCCAGCCAATCCGTCAGTTCGCTCCCCCTGAACGGGCGCGACTTCAGCACGCTGCTCCTGCTGGCCGCCGGCACCATGACCGACGTCAATGGCGCAACCAACTTCACCCAGCAGTTCGCGATCAACGGCCAGCGCGGCGTCGAAGCCGTCTTCGCGCTGGACGGCGCCGACAGCAGCGACCCGGAGATGGGCGGCTCCACCTTCACCAACTTCAACGTCGACGCCATCGAGGAGATCCGCTCCAGTTCCGGCTGGATGCCCGCCGAGATCGGACGCGGCGCTGCCGGCTTCACCAACATCATCACGCGTTCGGGCAGCAGCGGATTCCACGGCTCCTTCTTCGAGTTCCTGCGCAACTCCGCCCTCGACGCCCGCAACTACTTCGATCACCCCTCCATCGCCGAGCCAGGCAGAATCCCGCCCTTCCGCCGCACTGAATTCGGATTCACCAACGGCGGCCCCGTTGTTTTGCCCCACCTGTACGACGGCCGCGGCAAGACGTTTTATTTCGGCGAGTACCAGGGCTTCCGCCAGGTGCTGGGAACAACCCAGGTGCTGGCCGTGCCCACGGCCGCTGAGCGCGCCGGACGTGACGTCGTCCGCTACGCCGACGGCAGCACCGACACCCTGCTCGTTCCGGTGAACCCCGAGATCGCCAGGGTTCTGGCGCGCTACCCGCTGCCAAACAACCCCGGTGGCGCATACGGCGACCGCACCTATGCTGCGCCCTCGAAGGTCAACACGGATGCCGACCAGTTCTCAATCCGTATCGATCAGAATCTCGGCAAGAGTAAATTCTTCGGCCGCTTCACCTACGACAATCTCTCCGGACCCACAACCAACCCCAGCCAAACCCTGATCGATCCCACCTTCGCTGTTCACTACCGGGACCGAGAGCGCAATGTGGCCTTTGCCTGGACACGCGAGATCTCGCCGCGCATGGAGTCGGTGACGGAGTTCAGCATCACCCGCACCACTCCCTCTTTTCCGACGCCCAATCACTCGGACCCCGGACTGAAGTTCATCGATGGATTGTTCGAGCCCTTCAACGGCGCAGCCGGGTCGGTGATGTCGTCCTTCGGCAACCTCTTCCAGTTGCAGGAAAACGTTAGCTGGACCCGCGCCCGCCACACCATCAAGTTCGGCGGCGAGGTCCGCCTCAATCGCGACACCACCTACTTCGGCATCAGCCCCAACGGCGAATACGATTTCGGCGGAGGCACCGTCTACTCGCCCATCGTCATTCCGTCTGCCAGCGGCGCCCACTCCGTCGCGCCCGGCGATCCTCTGCCGGACACGCTCTCGAGCCTGCTCATCGGCTACCCCTACGGCTACACCGTCGCGGTCGCGCCGCCTTACTTCTCCAACGGCCCGCAGATCGGGCCGGCCGCCATCAATCGCGACGACTACAACTTCTACGTGCAGGACACCTGGAAGATGACGCCGCGGCTGACACTCGATTACGGCCTGCGCTACGAGTTCTATTCGCCCATCACCGAGCGTGCCCACCGCACCTCGAGCTTCCTGAACGTGAGTCCGCCGCCCGGAACGCCTCAGCAGTACCTCATCAATCCGCAGCCCGGCTATCAGTCCGGATGGAAGGGCTGGGGACCGCGCGTACAGCTCACCTGGAATGCACCGGCGAAGGTCATGGTGCGCGTCGGCGGCGCGATTACGGTGATTCCCCCGAACATCTGGCAGGACAATTATCTGACCGGGTCCACGCCCTTCGTCGTCTACCCGCGCGTCAACGCCTCGCGCACGGCGCAGATACCCTACGGCTTCCAGAT
>DATEPN010000014.1:0-3680 GCA_035273225.1 Acidobacteriaceae bacterium
AGCGAAGGTCATTGCCCGCCAGAAGCTGAACTACAACATCTTCGGCGGCAACATCGGCGGACCTCTGCTGCCGTTCCAGCACCCACGGAAGACTTTCTTCTTCTGGAATGAAGAATGGCGCAAGATCATCCAGGGCAGCACGCCGACGCTGGTGAACACTCTTCCGGCGGCGGACTTCCCAACCGCTGGGCAGGCCCTGCACTATGTGGCTCCCTCGTATGCCGCCGGCAGGCAGATCTATGTGCCGAAGCAGGTGACCGATCCAGCCTTCCTGGCGAAACTGACAGCCGATGGCCTGACGCCAGGGCAGCTTTTCCCGAATCAGACCATCCCCGCGAATCTGTTCGATCCCAACGCGCTGCTGTATTTCTCTTCGGGGCTTATCCCGCACCCCACTTCAGGGGACAAGGTCGTCTCGCAGGCGGAGACGCCAATCAATGTGCGTGACGACATCGTGCGCATCGATCACCAGCTCACATCGAAGTGGCAGATCATGGGCCATTACGAACACAATGCCGTCACCCAGGGCAATGCGAAGCCGTTCCTGGGCTGGCTGTCGGCCGACTACAACACCGTCACCAGCACACTGTCGAATCCTGCCAATTCGGCCGCCATCAAGCTCAGCGGCACCATCAGCCCGTCGCTGCTGCTGGAAGCCAGCATGAACTACGACGGCAACATCATCGACATCACGAACAGCAAGAACTCGCTGCTGCCCAACGGATGGGGCGTAAGCCCGTTCTTCAATAACGGATTCAAGTCGCTGCCAGGCATCACCGGCTTCGGCAATCCGTACAGCACCAACTTAGACATGGGATCCGCTCCCTGGCACAACGCGGCTGAGGACTACCAGCCGAAGGTGGACGTCTCCTGGACCAGAGGGGTTCATCAGCTGAAGTTCGGCTTCGGCTATAACCGCTACACCAAAAACCAGCAGCTGTTTGGCGATAAGGAGGGCGATTTCAGCTTTGGCGGCTCTCTGACATCCGACCCAACCGGGGCTAACAAGAATTCCGGGGACGGCATGATGGAACTGCTGATGGGCCTGGCCAGCAGCTATTCGCAGTTCCAGCAGGCGCCGATCCGGCACTACGTGAACCAGACGCCCTCCTTCTATGGGATGGACAACTGGCACGTGACTCCGCACCTGAGCCTGCAGCTCGGCTTCCGCTGGGACGGTCTGCCGCATGCCTGGGAGCGTAACAACGACGTCGCGAACTTCAATCCGGCGGCATACGACGCGTCGAAGGCGCCGCAGTGGCAGAGTGACAACTCGATGAACCCCAACGGCCCGGGATTCCAGGTCGTTAACGGCACGCCGTTCTACCTGAACGGAATGCAGCTGGCGGGCAAGAGCGCACCGCGCGGTCTGGTCAAGAACGACTTCACGACCTGGCAGCCACGGATCGGCTTCTCGTGGGATGTGGGCAGCAGCGGCAGGACGGTTGTTCGCGGCGGCTTCGGCACGTTCTACGAGCGGATGCAGGGCAACGACATCTACAACGCCGCAACCAGCCCGCCGTTCGCTTATAACCCGAAGGCAAACAACGTGTATCTGTCCGATCCGCACACGAGCTGGCTATCGGGAAGCACCGCTGCAACCCCGTTCTTCCCGTCGTCAGTGACCAATCTGGCCGAGTCGTATCCGGCGCCAGGTGTAGCCCAGTACAGCCTGGGCGTACAGCGGCAACTGCAGCCTTCGGTGATCTGGGTCGTGCAGTACGTCGGGAACCGCGCATGGCACCAGAACGTCGAGCGCCACATCAACAATTTCCCGCTGTCGACGCCGATGTCGATCCGCGCGAATGCGGGCGATCCCAATAACAACACCGGCACGAATCCGGGTGGACACACACTGGCGAACTCGGAGCTTTACCGGGCCTATCCGGGATTCGACGACATCACCCAGGAGGAAAACACCACCAACGGCAGCTATGACGGGTTCCAGACCGGCATCCGCATTCAGGGCCAGCACGGCCTGACCGGCGAGCTGGACTACACCTGGTCGCATGAGATCGACATCACGACCTACGATCTTGGCCAGGTCAGCAACCCATTCGATCTCAAGTACGACAAGGGGTCGGGCGCACTGGATCGTCGTCACATCCTGAGTGCAAACTACATCTACGCCCTGCCGATCTTCGCGCACAGCGGCGGTGTCAGGCAGTCGTTGCTTGGGGGATGGCAACTGGCGGGTGTGGTCACCGCGGAGTCCGGGGTGATCATCGCCAACCAGGGACCGGGGCTATCGATCAATTACGACCCGGTGGGCCTCGATGGCGGTTACACCAACCGGCCGAACATCAGCGGCAAGGTCCACTACATGAAGAAGCCGAACCAGTGGTTCGATACGTCGAACTTCTCCGCGCCGATGCCGGCATGGGCCGGCGGACCGAATCAGGGCTTCGGCAACGCACGCAAGGATGCCGCACTTGGCCCTGGACGCCTGAACTTCGATACCTCGCTCTACAAGACGTTCCGGGTCACAGAGGGGACAGGGTTCGAGTTTCGCGCGGAAACCTTTAACACCTTCAACCACACGGAATTCAACGGCATTGGAAGCAACTTCGGGAACGGGAACTTCGGGCAGCCGACCAGCACCTGGGATCCCCGCGTGTTGCAGTTCGGAGGCAAGTTCACCTTCTGAGCTGAACCTGTAACTCTCCTGTACGGCGCGACAGACTTCCGTCTGTCGCGCCGTTTCTTCTGGTGCGTGCCGTGTTGGCGCTGCCTTAGAATTGCCACGGAGGCGGTGTGAAACGGTTGTCGTTGATTGGGCTACTGCTCGCGGGTACTGCGCTGGCCCAGAGTGGTCCCGCCTTCCAGGCCCTGCAGTTTGAGCAGCAGGGGCGCAGTGCGGAAGCCGAGCAGATCTGGCAGGGAGTTCTGCAGTCGCAGCCGCGCAACGCACAGGCACTCGCCCACATGGGGCTCGATGAAGCCCGCCAGCAGCGCTACACCGAAGCGGTCGCGTACTACCGCAAGGCGCTGGCGATCGATCCGGCGATCCCCGACCTGCGACTCAACCTGGGACTCGCGTTGTTCAAGGCGGAGCGATTCAAAGAGGCCGCCGCGGAGTTCGCCACGGAGTTGCGTCGCCATCCCGGCGATCAGCGGCTGACAATCCTGGCCGGCATGGCGCATTACGGTGCCGGCGATTACGGAAAAGCCATTCCGTACCTCAAAGCAGCGACGGCGAAGGACCAGCAGAATCTGCCGCTGCGTCTGGCCCTCGCGCACAGCTGCATGTGGACGAAGCAGCCGCAGTGCGTCATGGCTGTTTACAAGGAGATCCTCGCCCTGAACGCAGATTCCGCCGAGGCCGACATGCTGGCCGGCGAAGCTCTCGACGAGATGGGCGATGATGCCGGTGCGCTCGAACAGTTCCGCGCGGCCGAGAAGGCGAATCCCAAACAGCCGGATGTGCACTTCGGCATTGGCTATCTTCTGTGGACACACAAGCAATATGACGATGCGGTGAAGGAGTTTCAGGCGGAGATCGCGAACGATCCTTCTCACGGCCAGTCGCGGGCGTTTCTCGGCGACTCGTATCTTCATCTGAACGATGACGCGCACGCGCAGACGGAACTGGAGCAGGCGGTGAAAATCGATCCGAGTTTCGAGCTGACGCATCTCGATCTGGGCATCGTCTACGCCAATGCACACCGCGATGCGGATGC
>DATEPN010000015.1:0-5562 GCA_035273225.1 Acidobacteriaceae bacterium
CTTCACCGCCGCCACCGCATCGGGATACTTCTCGAAGCCCTGAACCTTCGCATCCAGACTCTTCGGCGCGTTGATGTTATCCGCAACCGCCTCCTTATTCTTAATGTTCAACAACTCCTGGCTGGCGGCGACCATCTTCTCCTCCTTGTCCATCGTCAGCACGTAGTTGTGAATCTCCCGGATATCCGCCGCGCTCGGCGAGTACTCTCCGCCATCGTTCTGACCGATCAGCACCGGACCAGCAACAACACACGCAAGAAGACAGCCAATTCTCAGCAACATCATTTCTCCTCCTGCAACACCCATCGCGCAGAGCATCGCCGTACGCGCAGACCCCTGCACGGATCCCTGCATACTGGCAGACCGATTCGCGACGCCGAAGCCCGGTTCGCATCAGCGGCCGGTGCGCAGTCCGGGCCGCACCAGACTAATAATAGCCTCGAGCTCCTGCTCAACAATCCTGCCCACCTCGGATTCGTTGGTAGTGGCGGCAACAGGCACCGTCATCGTAATGGCGCTGCCGCCCAGCGGACGCGGTGTTACTCGGAGGTAAGCACCGCCCCGCCTGTTATTGGCCATTTCCCGAAGATAGTCCACCGTTCCGGCAGATGGATGCACAAAGACTTCCAGCCGAAAGGTCTCCCCGCTCTTCGTGACGCTATAGTGGATGTCGTCAACGCGTTCAATGGCATCGGCAAACACGGGCGCCCATCTGGGGATGTTGCTGGGTTCAGCAAGAACGTTATAAATCTCCACGGGCTCGAAATCCGATTCGGCGGCACGGGTTACGGTTTGCGTTTGCATGAGATTTGGATGACAGATCCAGGCCCGCAGACGCTAATAGCCTTTGGTTGACGAAGTGCCTCTTTTGTCCTGCTGCGAAGAAGGAGCCTCTCATGAATGTCACCGTCGAGCTCGCCCCCGCCCGCCAACTCGCCGCTGTCCGCCGCCGCATCCGCATCCCCGAAATCCGCCACGCCTGGAAGCCCGCCCTCGATCAGGTCTGGGACTTCCTCCGCACCCACCCCGGCCTCCGCACCGACGGACACAACATCTTCCTCTACCAGCACCCCGCAGCCCGCGACCTGCCCATGAACATCGACTTCGGCGTCGAAGTCATCCGCTCCTTCGAGCCTCACGGCGAAGTCTTCCCCACCCAAACGCCCGCCGGCGAAGTCGCGACCGCGCTCCACGTCGGCCCCTACGATCAGCTGGGCGAAGCTCACGACCGCATCCACGCCTGGGCCGCCGCCAACCACCGCACCTTCGCCGGCTACTCCTGGGAGATCTACGGCGACCCCACCCCCGATCCAGCGCAGACAAAAACCCGCATCGTCTATCTGCTCTCGTAGGCCAACGAAATCAGGCACTCCACTCGCAAGGCCCCGCACCTCATCTCCCGAATACGGTTTACCTCCAGCTGTGGTGCTGAGCCCCTTCGCACCACACCTCTTTTTCGCGTTCGAATCCATCGCGTGCGCGCATCGTTACGAATCTGGTAACCACAGTAAGTTAGCTCCTTCTGCCGTTTTTTCTTCCTTACGAGTTATCGGGCGGGTGTTAGACTCTGCGCATATTCAATACCCTGCCGAGAAATGATCCTGTCGCCTCCATCCGGCTGTGCGAACAGTTGCGTTGTCTCCAGACGTATTGAACTCACTCACCAGCTGAGGCCATACACATGCTCCCCGCCACCTGCTGCCCTGCCAGGCTTCTCCGCCCATCCGCAATCTTCACAACGATCGTTTTTCTGCTTTGTACCGTCAGCCAGGCGTATGGCCAGGCAGCGGCGATCTTCAGCGGTGTGCAGGCCGTTCTTCCCACCGGCACGCTGAATACCGCCTACGGCGTCGCAGTCGACGCAGCAGGGAACGTCTATGTCGCCAACTCCGGTTTGAGCCAGGTGCTCAAAGAAACCCTGAACGCCGACGGCACATACACCGAGAGCACGATCGGCAGCGGCCTCTATTCTCCGGGAGCGCTCGCGCTGGATACCGCCGGAAACCTCTACATCGCCGATACCGACAATGGCCGGGTGCTCAAGGAGACCCCTTCCGGTGGCACTTACACCCAAACCATTGTCACCAGCGGCCTCAGCACCCCCTATGGCGTCGCAGTGGACAACAGCGGCAACGTCTATGTCGCCGACACGGGGAACGCCCGCATTCTGGAGGAGACTCCTTACGGTATCGGATACACCCAGACCGCCATCCTTTCCAGCCTGACCGCGTCTTCCCTGGCCGTCGATGGAGCCGGAAATCTGTACATCTGCGATTCAACCAATCACCAGGTCGTGAAAGAAACGCTTTCTGGCGGGACTTACACCCAGAGCACCATCGCAACCGGGATCAGCACTCCTTCCGGCATTGCGGTGGACAGGAACGGCATCGTTTTCGTCGCTGACAACGACACCGCATCGGTGAGCAGGATCCTCGAAGAGATACCCGTATCGGGAGGCACCTGGCAGCAGTACGTGATCGACAGTGGCGCGGTCTCCTCCCACTACGGCATCGGCGTCGACGCGAATGACACCGTGTACTGGACCAACAATGTTACGTCTCAGGTTCACAAGACATCCCTGGCCGCCGCCGCGATGGGTACAAGGTATGTAGGGGCTACAGCAGCAAGCGTTCCCCTCACCTTCCGATTCACCGCCGCCGGCAGCATCCAGTCGCCGCTTGTCCTCACCCAGGGATCCGCCAGCCTCGATTTCGCAGATGCGGGCACCGGCTCCTGCACGACCAACGGATCCAGCCACACCTACGCTGAAGGAGACACCTGCACCGTCGACGTGACATTTACCGCGAAATCCCCCGGAGCACGCTATGGCGCTGTGGAACTCGCCGACGCTGCGGGCGATACGATCGCGACCGCCTATCTCTCCGGCACCGGTTTGGGACTGCAGATCAGCTTCCCGCCCGGAACCCGGAGCAAGCTTTCTCTCCCCAACATAACGAACCCATACGCGATTGCCATGGACCATGCTGGAAACCTCTATGTCGCGAACGCAGTCTCCGCGTATGACCCCGGCAACGCGGTGGTGAAGGAAACCTGGAACGGCACTGCTTACACCCAAACCGTCGTAGCGACGGGCTTCGCCTACCCGGTCGGGGTCGCCGTCGATGGAGCAGGCAACGTCTACGTCGCCGACCAGGACAGCTTCAAGGTTTACAAAGAAACCCGGACAGGTTCGGCGTACACGCAATCGGCAGTGGACACGAATCTCGGCACCGTCGAGGGCGTCGCCGTCGATGCGAGCGGCAATATCTACATCAGCAGCCTCGCACGCGGCGTCGTCAAAGAAGTCCCTGCGCAGGGAGCGTATCTCCGCCAGTACATCGCCAGCAGCATCCAGGGGCCCGAGGGCATTGCCGTCGATGGCGAGGGGAATGTCTTTGTAGTAGACGTATCTTCCTCCCAACTCTATGAGCTGAGTCCCGGACCCGCAGGTTACACGAAGACGCAAATCGCATCGATTAGCTCCGGCCATGGCGCAGCCGTGGATGCCGTCGGCAATGTCTATATCGCGGCCGGTTTTGGAACAAGCAGCCAGGTGCTCAAAGAAACCTACTCGGGAGGGAGCTTTACACAAACGGTCGCTGTCTCCGGACTCGATGGTGTTCTCGGCGTCGCCGTCGACAGCAGCGGCAACCTCTATTTCTGCAGCGATTCGGCCAATGCGGTGTGGCAACTGGACACGATTGATCCGCCCAGCCTCAGCTTTGCGCCCACCACCTTTGGATCGGCCAGTGCCGACAGCCCCAAGTCATTAACCGTCGAGAACTCCGGAAATGTATCGGCCAGCTTCCCGGTTCCGGGAACGGGCAGTAACCCCACCACCCCAACGAGCTTCGCAATCGACAGCAGCGGAGCGTCCGCCTGTCCACACGTGACGAGCGCCACTCCGGCCGGTACGCTCACTGCCGGATCCACCTGCCAGCTTTCGATCAGCTTTGTCCCGGCGAGCGTGGGCGCAATCACGGGATCGGTAGTTCTGACCGAAGGCGTGAATCCCACCAGCGTCAATCGATCCACACAGACCATTCAGCTGAGTGGAACCGGCCTCCAGGCCACGCCCACTCTGGCTGTGACGCTCTCGGCCACCAGCATCACGACGGCTGACGCTATGACCGTGAATGTGACAGTACAGCGTGCGGCGGCTGGCGCCGCGCCCACGGGAACAGCCACGTTGTCCGGCGGCGGCTATACGGCTCCAGCCGCCACACTCACCAGCGGCAGCGCCAGCTTTCAGGTGCCAGCCGGTTCGCTGGCTCTCGGCACCGATACCCTCACCGTCAGCTATTCCGGAGACGCGAATTATTCCGCCATAACCGGCACGGCCTCCGTCAGCGTGACCGTCGCGCCGGCCACTCCCGCGTTCAGTCTTGCCGGCACAGCGCTGAGCGTTGCCCGCGGCGCGACCTCCGGGAATACATCAACGATCACCCTTACTCCCTCGGGCGGATTTACCGGCGCGGTCAACCTCGCGTGTACGGTGACGACCAGCATCACGAATCCCAACGATCCGCCGACATGCACGGTCACTTCCCCGGTCACGATCAGCGGTACGGCTCAGGCCACCTCCACTCTGACCGTGAAGACGACCGCGGCGACGACAGCCACGCTGCACAACCCCCTGGAAAAATTCTTGCTGAGCGGCGGCGCCACGCTGGCGATGGTTTTCTTCTTCGGTATCCCGGCTCGCCGCAAAGCCTGGCGCGGAGTGCTGACCGTCATTGCCATCCTCCTCATCGGAAGCGCGATCGGCTGCGGCGGAGGTGGAAATGGCAGCGCCGGCAATCAGGGAGGTGGCAGCGGGAGCGGTAATCCGGGCACCACCCCGGGCACCTATACCGTCACGGTGACCGGAACAGACGCAGCCACCGGCAAGATTACCGCGACCACGACAGTGACGGTCACGGTGAGCTGATCACCAGCGCCTGCCGACGAGAGCGCTTCGGCTCCTGTTCTCTCGGTTGCGGCCATTGCCCCCGCACGCCGCCTTTCATTAAGGTGGAGTGTCCTTCGACCCATCACCCGAGGCACGCATGAATCGAGCCCGCCGCGAATTTCTCGTCCAGTCCACCCTGGGACTCCTCGGCGCAGCCGTCGCCGCGACGCCCGCCCCCGCACAGCAGGCCCCCACCTCGCCCGCGACCCCGCCGCCTCCTCCCGGCCAGCCGCCCGCCTTCGGCACCGCTCCCGCCGTCGGACCCGAGGTCTCCGCCGCCACCTTTGCCGAAGCCGAAAAGCTCGTCCGTGTCGAGATGACCGATGCCGAACGCGCCGAAGCCGCTTCGAACTGGCGTCAGTCCATGGCGCCCCTCTACGAGCGCCGCACCGGTCCCCGCAAGGTCCCCCTCGAGCCGGACGTCGCGCCGTACTCGCTCATCCGCAGCGTGCAGCCCGGACTCGGCATCGCAGGACCCGCACAAAACCGTTTCCTCCGCAGCACCGCCGACTCCGGCCCGCTCCCCTCCTCCGACGAAGACATCGCCTACGCTCCCCTCTGGCAGCTCTCCCGCTGGATCGAGCAGCGCCGTATCACCTCCACGCGCCTCA
>DATEPN010000016.1:0-12407 GCA_035273225.1 Acidobacteriaceae bacterium
CAGCCGATTGTGGTGGAGCGGGTCCGGCTGGCGGAGAAGGACATCGCCATCGAGGGTGCGTTTGAGCTGCCGCAGCTGGCCCGGCTCAATGCCGAGGATCAGGTGTTCGTGGTGGCTTTCCTGCGGAGCCACGGCTCGATCAAAGAGATGGAGCAGGTGTTCGGAGTCAGCTACCCGACGATCAAAGCGCGGCTGAACCGGATCGCCGGCAGCCTGGAGTTTGTGGAGACGAATCCGGCTCCGCCTGCGCCAGGCCGGGCCGAGGTGCTGGAGCGGCTGAAGAAGGGCGAGATCACGGCTGCCCAGGCGATAAGGGAACTGGAGGCGATCTCATGATTCCGAGTATTGCCATCGTGCATGTGGAGCGGCCGCAGCATCGGGCGATTCGTCTGTGGCTGCCGCTGTTCCTGCTCTGGATTCCGCTGCTGATTCTGAGCCCGGTGATCCTGCTGGTGATCGTCGTGGTGGCCATGGTGGGACAGGTGAATCCGTTCAGCGCGATCGCTGCGTTCTGGTCGCTGGCCTGGAATCTGGGGGGAACCGATGTGCGCGTGGCCACGCAGGGCGAGCGCGTGGTGGTTCGAGTTTTGTAGGAGGCGAGTATGTCGAGGGATCGCCGAACCATTTTGCAACTGGTGGCGCTGGGCCGGCTGAGCGCTGGCGAGGCCGAACGGCTGTTGCTGGCGTGGAACGAAGGGCGCGAGACCGCGTGGGTGATTGCGGGGTGCGTAGCACTGGCGCTGATCGCGGCGCTCGAGGCGCACGGGAGCGTGGTGGCGCAGATCGGCCAGGTCTTGTCGCTGGTGAGTCAGATTGTGGGAGGGGTGTTATGAACGAGGATCGTCGAGCCATTCTGGAGATGCTGGCGGCAGGGAAGATCAACGCCGACGAGGCGGAGCGGCTGCTGGCCGCGGTGGAGCGTCCGGCGGGCGCGAGCAG
The DNA here is from genome assembly GCA_035273225.1 of Acidobacteriaceae bacterium. Lineage (GTDB taxonomy): Bacteria > Acidobacteriota > Terriglobia > Terriglobales > Acidobacteriaceae > Palsa-343. The sequence goes on from DATEPN010000016.1 coordinate 940, forward strand.
CGCAGGCGCCGCGACGGCCGGCGATGCTGCCAGGGGCAAGCCAAAGTATCTGCGCGTGCTGGTGGAGGCCGACGAGTCGATGACCGGCCTGAAGGGCGGGACGACGGTGGTGAATGTCCGCGTGCCCATGCAGTTGCTGCGCGCCGGCGTGCGGCTGGCGGGGCTGATTCCGGTGCAGGCGCACGAGCAGCTGGACCAGGCATTCAGCAAACACGGCGTGCCGATCACGCTGTCGCAGATCCGCCCGGAGAACCTTGAAGAGCTGATCGACCACCTCGAGGATCTGGTGGTGGATGTCGACGGCAAAGACGGGAACGCGACCAAAGTTCGCGTCTTCTGCGAGTAAAGCAGGCCCACTCACTCCAACTCAGCGAGACGGCTCTGATCCTGGCGCATGTGGCTCAGGACGACGGCCCCGCTCGCTCAAAAAACAAGCAACGAAGGAGGACATCATGACCAGTACAGCAGCAACACCGATGCCGAAGCCGCACCGCGACCGCGGCATCGAGGGGCGGATGGCGACGTGGTACGCCGCCACCACGGGCAAGTCCATCCAGGATTTTCAGGAACTGGCGCAGCGGGTCGCGCGCGAGCTGCCGGAGGGCGGTCGCGTGCTGGAAATTGCGCCGGGGCCAGGCTACGTCTGCGTGGAACTGGCGAAGCTCGGCCCGTATCGCGTGACGGGCGTCGACCTCAGCGCCGATATGGTGCGCATTGCGCGGGAGAACGCGGAGAAAGCCGGCGTCGCGGTGAAGTTCCAGCAGGGGAATGCGTCGAGCCTGCCGGTGGGCGACGACAGCTTCGATTATCTCGTCTGCCGCGCGGCGTTCAAGAACTTTGCGCAGCCGGTGCGCGCCTTGCAGGAGATGCATCGCGTGCTGAAGCCGGGCGGTCGGGGACTCATCATCGATCTGCGGCGCAATGCGTCGCCGGCGGAGATCAACCAGGGCGTCGACCGGATGGGATTGTCGACGGTGAACCGGATCATCACGAAGCTGACCTTCCGCTATTTCCTGGTGCCGAGCGCGTATGCGCGGGAGCATTTCGAGCAGATGCTGGCGCAGACGGAGTTCTCGCAACGGGAAGTTGTGGAGAGCGGCATCGGTTTCGAGATACGGCTGCGGAAGTAATCTTCGCCAATGCGCAGTCGTCGCGAATCCGTCGATCACAGGAATTCATTTGTGGAGAAGCAGAGTGATGGTCCCGGCGGAACCGTTGCTGACGATGATGTCGCTGCGGCCTCTTCCCGTCAGGTCAGCGAGCGCTACGCCGCGCCCGCTGGACGGGTGCGTCTCGCCAGTCGGAGCGGCGAGAGGGAAGACGCGGTAGCCTTGGCTGCCGTTGCCGCTGAAGAGCAGGATGGTTTCGCTCTGCATGCAGGTGACGACGAAATCGGTGGGACCCTTGCCGGTCAGGTTTCCAGTCGCAATATCGAGCGGGCTGGTACATCCGGGCAGGGGATAGGGCGAGCCGGTCGCGGCACGGAAGCCGCCGCGGCCGTCGCCGAGCAGCACGGTCGCTGCAATCGCGTTCGGATCGCGGACCTGAGGTCCGTAGGGGAGCACGACCAGATCAGGCGCGCCGTCTCCGTTGAGGTCGCCGACGGCGATGCTCCAGGGAACCGCGCCGGCTGAAAAGGGTGAACCGGGGGCCGGGTGGAAACCGCACTTGCCGTCGCCCAGGAGCAACGAGAGCTTCTGCGAATTCCAATGGCCGATCGCCGTATCCGGCATGACGATATCGGGAAAGCCATCCTGATTGAAGTCCGCCGAGCGTAGGGGCCTGTCGGAGCCGGGGCCGGCGGGGAACATCGGCCCATTGTCCAGATTGCCGCGCCCATCGCCGGTGAGCAACTCCACCTGACTGGTGGCCCAGGAGTCAATCACCGCGTCGAGCGGCCGATCCCTGCCGCAGAAATGCCCGATGGCCACCCCGTGCGGATGCGGCGCCGAATGCGTCGTGAAGGGCGAGTGCGGAGCTGGACGGAATGCGCCTTGCCCGTCGCCGAGCAGCAAAGTGACGTACGGCGTCTGGTGATTCGCGATCAGGAGGTCGGGATGGCCATCGCCGTTGAAGTCGGCGATGCCGATGTCGTTGGGCAGATGCCCGGCGGTGAACGGCGAGCCGGAGGCGGGATGAAAATGTCCCGTGCCGTCGCCAAGAAGGACGGTCACGGTGCCGGACTCCGGATTCGCGGCGATGATGTCCAATTTGCCGTCGCCGTTGCTGTCCGCGATAGTAAGCGGGCCGGGATCGCCGCCTGTGGGAAGGACCACGGTCGTGAACTGCTCCGGCGGCTCAGTTCGCTGTTGCGCCGGGCCGGGAGCCGCGACGAAGCCGAGGCAGAGCATGAGAATGAGCCGCTGGCTGAGGCTGTGAACCATGGCACTCTCCTGGGCCGACGGCCTCTCAGAATAACGCGAGCCGCAGAAGAGCTGCGTGATGACTCCGCGGCAACAGGCATTCCACTTCCAGGCGATTTCCGGCAAAACTGGCATGGACCGCGGCGGCTGCACAGACGATGATCATCTCTCTGGTGCTCCACGGAGGTGGCATGACGGCAGAGGCGGTGGGGATGATGGCAGCGGGCCTGGCCACGCTGGGTGCGGGGCTGGTGCTGGTCCGGTCGCGGTTTCTGGATGCGGTGGGCGCGGAGCGCGTGCTGGTGCTCGGCCCCGTGTTCGAGGCGACCGCCTTCGCCATCTTTGGCGCAGAGCACCTGCTCGCCGCGCACGATTTGATGGGCATCGTTCCGCGGTGGATTCCGGGGCCTCTGTTCTGGACGTACTTCGTCGGTGTGGCATGGATGGCTGCGGCGATCAGCCTGATCGCGTGGAGATATGTGCGCTGGTCGGCGGCGCTGCTCGCGCTGGCTCTGCTGATCATCGTGGCGACGATCGACCTGCCGAACCTGCCGCGGCATGTTCATGAGCGGCTCTTCTGGACGCTGACGGCGCGGGAAACGGCGTTCGCGGCCGGAGCGATGGTGCTGGCGGGCAGCGTGTGGCCACGGGGCAGTGCAACGGGCGGCGCGCTTGTCTGGATCGGCCGCGTCATCGTTGCGCTCGTCTCGGTCTTCTATGCCGTCGAGCATTTCCTGTTTCCGCTGTTTGTGCCGGGGGTGCCGCTGAACAAGCCGATGCCGGCGTGGTTGCCGGCGCCTGCGGTGCTTTCCTGGGCCGTCGGCATCGTTCTGTTGCTGGGCGGGATCGGCCTGCTCGTCCCTCGCATGGTCCGTGGCGCCGCAGCCGCTTCAGGATCGATGCTGGTGCTGCTGACGGTCTTCTTTTACCTGCCCATTCTGGTGATGGAGATTCATACGCCACTGGTCATCGAAGGGATCAACTATGTGGGCGACACGCTGCTGTTTGGAGCGACGGTGTTGCTCGCTGGATTTGCGGCGGATCGAAGCTGGGCTGTTGATGAAGTTGCCGGTCGGGAGCCTGCTGCGCTGGAAACGGCTTCATTCCGATAGCGCCACTTCTCGCTGACGGCATCTCCTGTTTGCGTTCGTTGAGATCTGACGCGCTGCAGCGGACGGTCCCATATCGATTGCCTAATCCAGGCCGATCCGGTGGATCAGTTCGGAGAAGCGAGGATCGCTCCGGACTGGGTCGAAGGTAGGCTCTACCTTCACCCATTGCAGGATGGTGGACTTCTCGGCATACGCTCGATTGAGCCAGGCGAATGTTTCCTCGTTGTTGCCGAGTCCGAGAGATGCCTGGATGAACGCTCCCGCCGGAACGTAGCCGGTTCGTTGCCTCTGTTTAAGCTGGTCGAGCAGGCGCAGTGCATCCCGGCGGCGCCCTGCGCCGGCATAGGCCCTCACCAGCACGCCCGCCACTCCAGGACTTCCGCGGGAAAGAGTGAGCGCCTGTTCCAGCGGTGCGATCGCTTCGTCGGCTCGGCCCTCTGCGATGAGAACAAAGCCCAGTTTCCAAAGACCGTTGATCTCCTCGGGTCTCACCGCCAGTTCGGCGCGAAGTTCCCGTTCGGCTTCGTCATAACGGCGAGCAAAAAACAGGATCCACGCAATGTCAGCACCGGAGACCGCGTCCGGGTCGAGCTGACGGCCGCGCCGCGCCCAATCGAGCGCATCGTCAATGTGTCCCCTGGCGAGCAAAAGGTTGGAAAACGCGAAGTGAGCTGGGCCGTCGTTCGGCCGCAGATCCAAAGCGGTCCTGATTTCGTTCTCGCAATCGGCCCACTGCCACTGTTTTTGATAGATGTCGGCCAGCAGGACGTGAGCCTGAGGCTGCGCGGGGTCCAGATCCAGCGCTTTCTTCGCGGCGTCAATGACCCTGGGGCGGAACTCGCCCGGCGGGGCTCCGGCTAAGATCGTCCCCAGAGCGCTGTAAGCCTGGGCGAGACCTACGTATGCCGGGGCAAACGTAGGGTCTTCCTCGATCGCCTGCTGGAAATAGTGAATGCTCTGCTCAAGGTCTGAGCGGGTATCTGTGTTCAGCGAGAAGCGGCCGCGCAAGTAGTTTTCGTATACCTCAGGAGAGACCTGGCGCGCTGCGGTGAGCCTGGATCGTTCTTTGCCGGAGATCGACACTTCCACCTTGTCGGCGATTGCTTCGGCCACCTCGCTTTCGAGAGTCAGGGCACTGCGCAGCTCCCGGTCGTACGATTCGGACCAGAGGTGCTGGTCGGTGGCAGCGCGGATCAGCTGCGCGTGGACACGAACCCGATCGCCCTCCCGTATGATGGAACCTTCCACCACCGCATCAACGCCCAGCATTTTGGCAATCGACGGCAGCGGTAACTGCGTGTCCTTGAAGCGCATCACCGAGGTGCGGGAGATGACGCGCAGATCGCGAATCGCTGCGAGGCGCCCAATCAGCTCCTCGGTCATGCCATCGGCGAGGTACTCCTGTGCCGGGTCGCTGGACAGATTCTTCAAAGGCAGGACGGCGAGGGAGCGAATGCCGGCAGCCGCGGAAGTCGTCCTGCGGGTTTTCACGATGAAGTAGCCGAACGCGACCAGCGCCAGGATGGCCAGAGCAGGAACTGACCAGCGAAGGAGGGCCGGGATGCGGCGATGAGGATCGCCGGCGAATGTGAGCGCCGGCGCCGGCTCGCCCTTCTGCAGCCGGGCGGTCGGCGGGGTGCTGGATGGAGGCTCCTCCGGCGGAGCCTCTCGAACGGGTGCGATGAAGCGATAGCCCTTACCGGTGATGGTATTTATGAATGTCGGCTGTTCCGGGTCGTCCCGAAGGACATGGCGGATTTTGCGGATCGCACCGCGGATGCTGTTGTCCGTGTCGAGGAAGACACCGTCTCCCCAGATCCTGGCGACGATTTGCTCGCGCGTGACGACCTCGCCGGCGTGTTCTACGAGCAGCAGGAGAATCTCGAACGGTATGCGCTCCAGCCGCAGGACATGTTTGCCCCGGCGCAGCCTGCGGGGGCGAAGATCCAGCTGGAAATCTTCGCCGAAGAGAATCGATGGCTGCAGCCTGGTCGAGGCTGGACTCATGGCAATGGCCGGTGAAGTCCAACGATTCTACACCACATGTGCAAAGGCGGCGTAAGTACGAGATTCAGCCGCTGTTAGCGCGACACAAAGCAACACACCTCGACATGCGCTCCGCTATGGACACCCCGTGGCCCGACCGCAATGATGGCGCACCGCTGCAAATCGGAGGAGAGATATGGATCGCGTCAGGGACAAAGCCGGGAGGAGGATCATGCGGTTCGTTTGTGGGTTGATGGCCAGTCTGTGCCTCAGCTCGGTCGCTGCGGCAGCCGATGCCGTTCTGGACTGGAACAGCATCGCGGTGAATACCGCGGTGGCGAACAAGCAGAATCCCTTCGCTCAGGCTCGCACCGCGGCCGTTGTGCAACTCGCCGTGTTTGAGGCGGTGAACGCGGTCACACGGCAGTACCAGCCGTACCTCGGCACGGTTACGGCGCCAGCCGGCGCGTCCGCCGAAGCCGCTGCGGCTGAGGCGGCGTATCAGGTTCTCAGCATCTATTTTCCGGCGAGCCAGGCGGCACTCAGTGCCGCTCGCAGCAGTTCGCTGGCCGCGATCCCTGATGGCCAGCCCAAGGTGGATGGAATTGCGACCGGCGACGCAGCAGCAACAGCGATGATCGCGCTGCGTGGTCATGACGGCTCTGCGCCTGCGCAGTTCAAGACGCCGGGAGCCCCAGTTCCCGGAGAATGGCAGGCCACAGCCAGCTGTCCGATTGTGAACGGCGTCGCCTCCGGCATCGCTTATCAGTGGCAAAATGTGACGCCATTCGGCATTGTTCGCGCCAGTGACTTCATGCTGGGTCCGCCGCCGGCGCTGACGAGCGAAGCCTACGCCAGGGCCTATAACGAAGTGATGGCGGTTGGCAGCATCGACAGCACCGAACGGCCGCAGGATCGTGCCAACGTCGCTCTCTTCTACGCGGCCTCCTCGCCGACGCAGGTCTTCAACCAGGCCGCGCGCCAGGTTGCCGAGCAGCAGGGGCGTTCGCTTGCGGAAAATGCTCGTGCTCTGGCGCTGATCAATATGGCGATGAATGACAGCCTCGTGGTGTCGTTTCTGACCAAGTACCATTACAACTTCTGGCGCCCGGAGACGGCGATTCACGGCGGCAACGTGGACGGCAATGCGAAGACCACAGGCGACCCGGACTGGGCACCCTTTATCGCGACTCCTTGTTTCCCGAGTTATCCCTCCAACCACGGCAGTGCTGCGAATGCAGCGGCCGAGGTGATGAGGCGGCTCTACGGAGAAGCCGGGCATGCGATGACGCTGAGCAATCCGGCGGTGCCCACCATCGTCCTGCAGTACTCGTCGTTCCGGGAGATCTGCGACGACATCTCCGACGCGCGCGTCTATGGCGGCATCCATTTCAGAACCGACCAGGTGGCGGGAGCGCACCTGGGGAGGGCTGTCGGCCAAGCCGTCTACAAGGGCAACCTGCGGCCACTGGGCGATGACGTGGACGAGGACGACTAAGAGCGTCAGGCGCAGATCTCGAAGGGATTGCCGGCTGCGCTGCAACACGCGTCGTCGCGGTGATCGGCTGGATCGGTGATGGGTTTCTCTTGCCTTCCAGTGCTGATATTTCTGTAATGACAGAAATATCTGATACAATGGACACATGCCGCTGAGCGAAGCCGGGAAAGAATTCATCCTGCACTGGGGCGAAATGGGCACGCGGTGGGGCGTGAATCGCACCGTCGCGCAGGTGCATGCGCTGCTTTATCTGTCGCCGGAGCCCCTGACGGCGGAGGAAATCGCTGAGACGCTTTCCGTTGCGCGGTCCAACGTCAGCACCAGCCTGAAGGAGCTGCAGAACTGGAACCTTGTGCAGCTGGAGAGCCGGATCGGCGATCGGCGGGACTTCTTCCGCACCTCCGCCGATGTGTGGGCGCTGTTCCTGACGGTGATGGAGCAGCGCATCGAACGTGAAATTATCCCGACGCTGACCACGCTTCGGCGCTGCGTCGCGACCGCCCAGGCGGAAGGGCCGTCGCAGTCCGTGGTGCGCGCTCGCATCGCCGCCATGCTGGAGTTCCTCGAAGAAATCCACGGCTGGTACACGCAGGTGAGGAAACTGCCGCCGTCGACGCTGCGCTCGCTGATCAGCATCGGCAGCGGCATCACCCGGGTGCTTCCCAAAACGAAGAGGCGGAGGCTGGACTGATGCATGCGACTCTGACAGCGGCAGCGACGGCAGCGCAGGATGCTGGTTCCGACAGCTTTCAGCGGTACTACGAAGAGGCCGGGCCGGATTATGCAGCGTGGAGCCCTGCGTTCAATATGCACTTTGGGTTCTTCCGGCGGGGCATGAACCCGCTGGACCGCGAGGCGATGCTGGAGCAGATGAACCTCGAGGTGCTGGACCGTTTGCGGCTGGATCGCGCATCCGAGGCAAGGGTTCTGGACATGGGCTGCGGTCTGGGCGCGACGCTGCGCTGCTTCGCGCGGAACCTTCCCATGGCCAGGCTGCAGGGAATCACTCTGGTGCCGTGGCAACTGGAACAGGGCCGGCGCCTCAACGAGCAGTGCGCGGCAGGTGAGTCCATCAAGTTGTTGCTCGGCGACTACGAGCGCACGGACCTGGGGCCGGGATTATTCGACGGGATCTGCGCGATCGAGAGCAGTTGTTACAGCGGAGGAGGGAACAAAGCCGCATTTCTTCGCGAAGCACAGCGCCTGCTCCGTCCCGGAGGCCGTCTCGTGGTCGCGGATGGCTTTGTCGGTCCGGGGGCGTGGCGTGGGCCGCAAAGGGCAATCTTCCGCAGGCTATGCGATTGCTGGGCCATCGACACGTTTGCTGATGTGGGGGAGTTTGCACGCGCGATGGAACAGATCGGTTTCCGGGAGATCGCCGTCGAATCGGTGCAGTCCCGCGTGACGCCGTCGGTGCTCCACGTTCCATGGGTGACGCTCAAGTTTTTGGTGACGGATGTGCTTTTCGGGGAGAGAAAGATGACGCGCGCGCGATGGAACAATGTGCTCGCCCCGATCCTGCTGCCCTTTGTCGGTTATCCGGTGGGCCCGGTCCGCTACTACATGGTGAGCGCAACGCGGGTCTGACGCGCGACAACTGGGTTCCATGCTGTCGAGCAGAAACGGTCCGATAGAACGATCGCGCGCGTTTCAGAAGCTGCGCAGGAGAAACTCCCGGGCGGTGGAAAGCACCCGTTCTCGTTCGGCTGGTTCAGGAAAAATGCGGGCCATGGCGACCGCGCCGACCAAGACAGAAAAGATGGCGACGCAGGCGCGCTCCTTGTCAGCGGTTCGGCGGCCCGGCATAAAGGGAAGCAGCCGGGTCCTGTACGTGGCCATTTCCGCGGAGATTTGGCGCCTGAGCGGCTTGCCGGTGCGCGCCAGTTCGGGCGCAAGGGCGGCCACCGGGCACCCGCGCTCGGGGTGCTCGCAGTGTTGCGGGCTCAGGTAGAGGTTCACGATCGTCTTCCACGCGGTGCCCGGCCTGGATCGCTGCGCGGCATCGGCCAGAGTGTCGGCCATTTCGCGGAAGGCCTCACTCAGCGATTCGATGAGCAGTTCGTCCTTGCTGGCGAAATGCTTGTAGAAGCCTCCGTGGGTGAGGCCGGCATCCTGCATGACCGCCGAGACGGCGGCGCCGGTCAGGCCTTTGGCGCGAACACGGCGTGAGGCATCCTGCACGATTTTGCGATGGGTGTGGACCTTGTGCTCCGGCTGGTAGCGCATACGGTCATTGTAGGATGCCGGCGATCATCCCATGCGGGCGTTCGTATGCGGTGCGCCAGGAAGAAAACTTGAGTCCATAGGATGACATACATAATCCTATTCGCAAAGGAGGGGACCCATGTCGTCACAAATCATCTTTCAGCTGCATCTGGTGCTGGGCTACGTCGCGTGTATGCTTTGCCTGGGTGTCTACGTGCTGCCCAGGCTGAGGTCGATGGACCCGGTGAATGCGCAGCGTGTGATTGCTACAGTGCACAGCTTCCGGTTCTTCGGGCTGGTATTTCTTGTTCCCGGCGTGGTCGGGCCCAATCTGCCGGCAAGCTTTGCGAACTTCGCCGCCTGGGGCGACTTCGCCACCGGAGTGCTGGCCCTGCTGGCTCTGGTTACGATCAGAGTCCGTCCGGCCTTCTGGCTTTTCGTCGTTGCCTTCAACGTTGTGGGCGTGATCGATATCCTTGTGGACTACTACCACGCGGTGCGAATTGGCCTGCCAGCTATCGCGGGGCAACTGGGGGCGACGTATGCGATCCCCATCATCTATGTGCCGGTGCTGATGATCACGCACATCACTGCTTTTTATTTGCTGCTGCGTTCCCAGAGCACGGCAGTTCGGGCCAGGACCGGCGACCTGATGGTTTCCTGAATCGCAGGCTCGACACCGAGTTACTCCATGCAGAACACCGGGCCGGCTGAAGCGACGCTATTTCGCGAACGGCCGTCCCGGGACGATGCCTTTGCCTTCGCGGATGGTGTGCAGCTTGTTGGCAGCGAGCGCGGTGTACTTCTCCTTCCCACCGCTGGGCCAGAAGATTTCGAAGTCGGCGGCCTTCGCGGATCCCAGGCCGAAGTGCAGCCGCGGGTCATTGACTGAGATGTAGCTGCACTGGCTGGTGAGCATCTGGGCCTGCACTTTGCCGTTGTAGTGCGCCAGCACGCGGGCGCCAATGGCGCTGCGGTTGCTCTTTGTGCCCTCGAGACGGAGCTTGATCCAGTTGTTGTCCGGCGGAGCGTCGTTGCGGAGCAGCGATGGCGCCTCGTTGCGATTCATGATGAGGATGTCCATGTCGCCGTCGTTATCAAAGTCGGCGAAGGCCACGCCGCGCGAGTTATGCACGGTGGAGATGCCGGGTCCGGTTTCGTCTCCCAGTTCGGTGAAGGTGCCGTTGCCATTGTTGCGGAAGATGAGGCGGGGCGTCTTTGCCGGGAAGCGGGTGGGGAAGTGGGCGGCGAGTTCCGGATAGACGGTGCCGCTGGCGCAGAAGAGATCCGGGTAGCCGTCGTTGTCGAGGTCGATCATCCCCGCGCCCCAGTTGATGTAGCGATGATCATTTCCGACCCCGACCTGCGCCGCGACGTCTTCGAAATTGCCTTTGCCGTCGTTGTGAAAGAGGCCCATGGGCTGGTTGTAGAAGTGGGTCTTGAAAACATCGAGGTGCCCGTCGAGATCGTAATCGCCGAGGCCGACGCCCATGCCGGCCATGCGTTCACCGTTGGGGTTCACGGCGATTCCGCGCAGCAGGGCCTCTTCGCGGAAGGTGCCGTCGTGGTTGTTCATCAGCAGAAAGCTGAAGGTCGAATCGCAGGCGACAAAGATGTCGGGCCAGCCGTCCTCGTCGGCGTCCAGCACCACCGCAGTGAGGCCGAATGATCCCTGCAGACTGGCGATGCCGGTCTCCTTACTGATATCGGTGAATGTGCCGTTGCCGTTGTTGCGGTAGAAGTAGTGTCGCGGCGCCGCCAGCCCCATGGGGCCGCAGTTGGTCGGGATGCCCTGGTAATTGCAGTTGGGAATGGCGAGCGAGGGGCGCGGGCCGTGGACCATGTCCAGCTCGATGTAGTTGGCGACGAAGAGGTCGAGCAGGCCGTTGCGGTTGCGTTCGATGAAGGTGCAGCCGGAGCCGTAGTGAATGCCCGTCTGCAGCAGCCCGGCTTTCTCGGTCACATCGGTGAAGGTGCCGTTGCCGTTGTTGTGGTAGAGCTTGTTCTGGCCATAAAAGGTGACGAACAGGTCGTCGTAACCATCGTTGTCGTAGTCGCCGACGCACACGCCCATGCCCCAGCCGAGGTCCTTCAGACCCGCCTTCTCGGTCACGTCGGTGAAGGTGCCGTCGCGATTGTTGTGATAGAGACGGTTGCCGGCGCCCGCGGGCGTGTCTTTGAGCCACTGCCCGCTGACCAGGAAGATGTCCATCCATCCATCGTTGTCGTAGTCGATGAAGGCGCAGCCGCAGCCGGTGATTTCCAGAATGAAGATTGCCGACTCGGTGCCGCCGTAATACATCG
>DATEPN010000017.1:0-3452 GCA_035273225.1 Acidobacteriaceae bacterium
CACTGGCAGCACTTTTGTACCGTTCTTGCCCAGTACACAGGATTTGTAGAGACCAACGGCCATCCCGGTGGAGACAAATACGCCCAGCAGGACTCCAATCGCATACTGACGCCCCTTCCGCCCCAGCCGAAGCCAGTTAACATCCCAGCGGTTCCATGCCCGACTCCACCGGAAACACAAACGCCGCGCTAGACGCAACATGTGCGTCAACCGTTTTGTTGCCCTCCCACCTGATACAAAGCAAAACGGGTTAGCCGCCGCCGCAAAAATCCGGCCACAGCTAACCCTGTTCTTTTCAATCAACCCTCCCAGAACAAGGGGGAGGGGGGAGGGGGTATCAGGCAGCCTCTTTCGCCGCCTTCGTCACCACGGTAGCGATGGTTCCCACGGCGGCCAGCATCACCAGCGCAGACAGGCGTGCCTTCCGCCGCTCGCTCCTGCGCTTCTCATAGAGGCCGTCCTCCGGGTACTCCTCTTTCTGCGCCGCCGCGCCGTCCGAGGCATTCTGCGTCTGGCCCATGCGGATCAGCTCCGCCAGATGCAGCCCGCGCCGGCCGGTCTCCTGCTCGATCTGCGTTCGGCAGCTGAACCCGTCCGCAACGATCAGCGTCTCGGGGCCGGCCTGCCGGACAGCAGGAAGGAGCACACGCTCGCCAATGTCGACGGAGATGTCGTACTTGTCCGCCTCGAACCCGAAGGAGCCCGCCATGCCGCAACACCCCGACGTGAGGATGTTCGCATCGACGCCCATCTTCTCGAGCAGCTTTTTCTCGTCCTCGAACTTGATCACCGACTTGTGGTGGCAATGCCCCTGCACCACAGCTTTCCGCGCGATCCGCGGCTGCTGGAAGTCCGGAGCCTTCTTCTCCAGAAACTCGCTCAGAACAAACGTCTGCTCCCGCAGTTTGTTCGCCAGCTTGTCCTCGGGGAAGAGCCCGCGCAGTTCGTCGCGAAAGACCGTTGCGCAACTCGGCTCGAGCACAACCATTGGCACGCCGGCCTCAATGTCCTTCCGCAGCGTCTTCAGAATGGTTTGCAGATACTCCTTCGCCATATCGAGGAAGCCGTAGTCGTACAGCGGGCGCCCGCAGCAGAGATGCTTCATTGGCACCTTCACTTCGAACCCGGCGCTCTCCAGCACCTCGGTTGCGGACTGCGCCGTCTCCGGGAAGAAGTAGTTGTTGAACGTATCCGGCCACAGGATCACTTTGCCCTTCGGCGCGCGCTTGTTGCGCGGACGATCCGCAAACCAGCTCCGGAAGGTGCGGGGCGCAAACTCCGGAATGCTGCGCTGCTGCGGCATACCGGCCGCCGCCTTTGCCAATGCATTCAGTCCCGGTGTCTGGGTGACCAGGTTCACCATCCCCGGCCACATGGAAGCCAGTCGTGCCCACTTGTCGATCCAGCCGAAGGCATACGCGTACCGCGGACGCATGCGGCCTTCCCAGTAATGCGACAGGAACTCCGCCTTGTAGGTCGCGATATCGACGTTCACCGGGCAATCGCCCTTGCAGCCTTTGCACGACAAACAGAGATCGAGCGCCTCCTTCACGTTCTCATCACGCCAGCCGTCCTCAACGACGCCTCCGTGCATCATCTCGAAGAGCATGTGAGCGCGCCCGCGCGTGGTGTGCTCCTCTTCGTGCGTCACCATGAAGCTGGGACACATGGTGTCGTCATCGGGATTGAGCCCTTCTTTTCTGCGGCATTTTCCGATGCCCACGCAGCGCATCGTCGCGTGCGCAAAGCTGCCGTGGTCGTCCGGGAACTGGAAGTGAGTCTTCGGCTGCCACGGGTGGTAGTCGGCCCCTAGCCGCAGATCCTCGTCGATCCGGTTCGCATCGATCACCTTGCCCGGATTCATCTTCCAGTCCGGATCCCAGATGGTCTTGAACTCGCGGAAGGCCTGCATGATCTCGCGGCCGTACAGCTTCTCCAGGAACTCGCCGCGCGCCTGGCCGTCGCCGTGCTCGCCGCTCCAGCTGCCCTCGTATTTCTTGCAGAGGTCGGTCGCCTCGTCCATAAACGAGCGGTACTTGCGGATGCCCGGCTCGCTGGTCAGGTCGAAATCCACGCGGCAGTGCACGCAGGCCTGGCCGAAGTGCCCGTAGAGCGCCGGATTGTAACTGTACTTGTCGTACAGCGCCCGCAGCTCGCGCAGGTACTTGCCCAGGTATTCCGGAGCAACCGCCGAATCCTCCCAGCCGGGCCAGGTGTCCGGCTCGCCTGGTACGAAGGCCGTGGCGCCCAGGCCGGACTCGCGCAGCTTCCACATGTGCTCCATGTCTTCTTTGTTCGTCAGCAGCCGGAAATGCACCCTGGGATGCCGCTTGCCGAGCGTCTCCATCGCACGCTGCGCCTGGTCGACGGCGTCCTGCTTGCGGTCGGCGCCGAATTCCACCATCAGCCACCCGCCGCCCTCCGGCAGCAGGTTCAGGAATTTCACTCCCGGACCGTGCTTCTTCAGCACGTTATCCCGCAGCCGGTCGTCGATGCCCTCCAGAGCCACCGGATCGTAGCTGTCGAGCTCGCAGACATCGTCGGCGGCCTGGAAGATGTCCGGATAGCCCATCATCAGGATCGCGCGCTCATTCTTTGCATCGATGAGGCGGACCTTGGCTTCGAGCACAGTCACGAGCGTGCCTTCGCTGCCGACCAGCGCGCTGGCGATGTTGAATCTTCCGTCTTTGTCCGGCAGCAGATCGGGCAGGTTATACCCGGAAACGCGCCGCGGGATGGGCGGGAATCTGCGCCTGATTTCCTCTGCGTAGCGGTCGCGCAGCCGCGCAATACCTGCGTAAATCTCGCCAATGCGCCCGCCTTGCGCAATCTTCCGCCGCAGCTCCGGCTCTGTCATCCAGCCAACGCTCATGCGCGTGCCGTCATAGAGAAGGATGTCGAGTTCCTCGACGTTCTCCTCCACCTTGCCGGCCATCTGCGCGTGCGCGCCGCAGGAATTGTTCCCGATCATGCCGCCGAAGCAGCAGTGATTGTGGGTGGCTGGATCCGGTCCCCAGTTCAGCAGATTCCCGGTCAGCTGCAGAGCGCGATTGCGCAGTTCGTCGCAGACGGTGCCCGGCAGCACACGCGCAAAACGCCCCTTCGCATTCACCTCCAGGACGCCGTGCATGTACTTCGACCAGTCGATGATCACAGCAACATTGCAGGTTTGCCCCGCAAGGCTTGTGCCTCCGGCGCGCGATGTAATGGGCGCGCCAAACTGGCGGCACAACTCGATGGTGTGGATCACGTCCCGCTTCGAACGGGGGATCACGACGCCGATGGGCACCTGGCGGTAATTCGAGGCATCCGTCGCGTACAGAGCCTTCGCGCCGGCATCGAACCGCACCTCACCTTCAATCTCCTTCTCGAGCGCCCGGCGAAGATCCTCCGCATCAACGCTGCCCGCGCCGCTCCGGACGGCAAACGGCCTGGTCAGGGTTTCCGGGGCA
>DATEPN010000018.1:0-20804 GCA_035273225.1 Acidobacteriaceae bacterium
AATTGCCAGCTGATCGGGGGCGATCATGCGCGATGAGCTGCTCTACTATTACGAACGCGAACTCGATTACCTGCGCAAGTCGGCCGCTCAGTTCGCCGAGAAGCACCCGAAGGTAGCATCGCGGCTTGTTCTGGAGCCGACCAAGTGCGAAGACCCGCACGTGGAACGTCTGCTGGAGGGCTTCGCCTTTCTCGCCGCGCGTGTGCATTCGAAGCTGGACGATGAGTTCCCCGAAATTACAGAAGGCCTGCTCAGCATTGTCTACCCGCAAATGGTTCGGCCTATCCCCTCGATGTCCATCGTCGAGTTTCAGCTGGATCAGGACAAGGGCAAGCTGGCGTCTGGCCTCAGGGTCGAACGGAACACGCCTCTGCACTCGCGTCCTGTGGGCGGCGTACCCTGCACGTTTCGTACATGCTATGACACGACTTTGTGGCCCATTACGGTTGCAGCCGCGGAACTGAGGCCGCCCAGCCAGTTGAAGCCCGCAGTAAAGACCAGCGACTCCGCCTGGGCCATCCGGCTGGAACTGCGCTGTGCCCGCGACGTGAGTTTTGCCTCCCTCAAGCCGGACAAGCTTCGCTTCTATCTGGATGGCGAGAGCGGCCTTGTTCATTCGATCTACGAAATCCTCTTCAGCAGACTGAGCAGGATCATCGTGCGCGACCTCACGCCGGGTTCGAATCTGGCCCCGGTGACTCTGCCGGCATCATCGCTGCATGCGGCTGGATTTGGCACGGATGAAGGCATGCTTCCGTACCCGCCATCATCCTTCGCCGGGCATCAGTTGCTGCTCGAGTACTTTGCCTTCCCCGAGAAGTTCTTCTTCATTGACCTGATGGGCCTCGAAGCCGTTGCCGCTGCCGGTTTCAAAGAGGGCATCGAGGTCATCTTCCTGATTTCGGAAATTGAGGGAAGCGGCCGCGTGCAGCGCCTTGAGCTTGAGCTTTCGAAGAAGACGTTTCGACTGGGCTGCACGCCGGTGGCGAATCTTTTCCCCGTGGTTGCAGAGCCTATTCAGGTGACGCAGCGTAAGGCTGAATATCCGGTTGTTCCGGATGTTCGGCGCCCATATTCGGTCGAGATTTTTTCCGTCGAGGACGTCACCGGCATCGACTCCTCGAATCAGAAGATTCGGACGTTCGAGCCGCTTTACTCGCTGCGACACTTTGCGAAACGCGAGGACCGTTCGTGTTTCTGGATGGCGCGGCGGCGTCCGTCCACGAGACCCGGTGACGATGGCACGGATATCTATTTGTCTTTGGTGGACCTGTCGCTGTTGACGGCGCAGCCCGATGCGACGGTGGTCTCCGTGCGAACCCTGTGCACGAACAGGGACCTTCCAGCGCGACTACCATTCGGCAATCAGGACAGTGATTTCGAGATGGAGGGAGCAGGGCCGATGAGACGCATCGTTGCGCTGCGCAAGCCCACTGCGCCGATCCGTCCCGTGCTTGGCAAAGGCGTACTGTGGCGGCTGGTCTCGCATCTTTCGCTGAACTACCTTTCGCTGGTCGAAGGCGGCAAGGATGCTCTCCAGGAGATCCTGCGACTCTATGACGTTGGAAGAACGGCGTATTCGCAGAACGTGATTCAGAGCATTCTGCGCATCAGCAGCGCGCGCAGTTTCGCGCGGCTGGTTTCCGAGCAGGGCATCAGCTTTGCGCGTGGCGTGCGCATAGAAATGGAACTGGACGAGGATCAGTTCTCGGGCGGCGGCGCATTTCTGTTCGCCTCTGTGCTGGAACGGTTCTTCGGACTAGTCGCGTCGCTGAACAGCTTCACCCAGCTCAGCGTGGTCACTCCGCAGAGAAAGGAGGGCTTACACGAATGGCAACCGAGATCGGGACGCCGAGTTCTGGTGTAGCAGCCTCCGCGCTGGGAGAATACTTAGGCAGCGACGCCGCGTCGTTCGAGTTTTTCCAGGCGGTGGCTCTGCTGCAGCAGGTGAGTGGCGAGCTGCGGCCGGTCGGAGGCTTCTCAAGTCCGGAGGAAGAGGTAGTCCACTTTCGCGTGAACCCGCGGCTGGGATTTCCAGCGAGCGAGATTCAGGAGCTGGATCTTCCGGAAGCAGGGCCGGCGGAAATGGTGGTCAACTTTATGGGGCTAACCGGTCCCATGGGTGTGCTGCCGCACCCGTACAGCGAACTGATTCTCGAGCGGCTGCACGCGAAGGACCGGAGCCTGGCCTCGTTCTTCGATATCTTCAATCACCGCGCGATTTCGTTGTTCTTCCGCGCCTGGCTGCGGTCGCGGTTGCACGTGAGCTATGGCGCAGGGGCGCGGGATTATCTGACCCAGTATCTCCGCGATTTTCTGGGGCTTGGCACAGCCGGGCTGAGCGAGAGACAGCAGGTCGAAGACGAGGCGCTGATGCCGTTCGTGGCTCTGCTCGCCATGCAGCCCCGATCGGCGACGGCGCTGGAGCAGGTTTTGACTCGGTACTTCGACGTTCCGGTCGAAGTCGAGCAGTTTACGGGCGCGTGGTATCCGATCGGCCCCTCGCTGCAATGCGAGATGGAGGAAGCAGATTCAATGTCCACCCAGGTGGGGCGCGGCGCGGTCGTGGGCGATGCGGTGTGGGATCGGCAGGGGCGGGCGCGGATCCGCATCGGGCCTCTGTCGCTGGAACGGTATCTTGAGTTCCTGCCAGACGGAAGCGCCTATCCGGCGCTGCGGGCGATCACGCGTTTTTTCAGCAACGACTGCATTGATTTCGAAGCGCAGCTGATCCTGGACCGGAAAGAAGTGCCGGGCGTAGAACTGGACGCCGAGGCAGAGCAGCCTGCGCGCCTGGGCTGGGTATCGTGGGCGAGAACGAAGCCATTTGGAATGGACGCGGAAGACACAATTTTGGAGTTATGAGGTGAGCATCATGGGACTGAATTTGAAGGCACTCATCGGGAAACTAAATGATCAGGCCCGTTCTGCGCTGGAAGGTGCGGCGGGGCTGTGTCTTTCGCGGACGCACTATGACATCGAAGTGGAGCACTTCCTGACGAAGCTGCTCGATTCGAGTTCGAACGATGTGGCGGCGATTATCAAGCATTTCGAGATCGACAAATCGCGGCTCACCGGCGAATTGGCGCGCAGCATGGACAAGCTGAAATCGGGCAATGCACGTACCCCGGCGATCAGTCCCACGGTTCTGAAGATGCTGACGACCGCATGGACGATCGGCTCGATTGACTTCAACGCGGGCCAGGTGCGCACTGGCTTCACAATCCTGGCTTTGGCGACCGATCCAGAACTGTCGCGGCTGATCAACGACGTCAGCAAAGAGTTCCAGAAGATCAACGGAGATGCACTGCGCAAAGATCTGCTCGGAATCGTGGCGCTCTCGCAGGAGACGACGACGGCGGCGACGACGGCAGCCGGACCTGGCGGGGAGGCGGCGAGGGTAGCCGGAGGCAAGACGCCCAATTTGGACCAGTACACCGTCGACCTCACCGGAAATGCAAAGAAGGGCAAAATCGATCCCGTACTTGGACGCGATCCGGAGATTCGCCAGGTCATCGATATTTTGACGCGTCGCCGGCAAAACAATCCGATCCTAACCGGCGAAGCGGGCGTCGGCAAGACCGCGGTCGTCGAAGGCTTTGCTTTGCGCGTGGCTCAGGGGGATGTGCCGCCCCCGCTAAAAAATGTGCACGTGCGGACGCTGGATTTGGCACTGCTGCAGGCGGGCGCAGGCGTAAAAGGCGAATTCGAGAATCGACTGAAAGGCTTAATCGAGGAAGTGAAGGCATCGGCAACGCCGATTATTCTGTTCATTGATGAAGCGCACACGATGATCGGCGCAGGCGGCCAGGCCGGCCAGAACGACGCCGCCAACCTGCTGAAGCCGGCATTGGCTCGCGGTGAACTGCGCACCATCGCTGCTACGACATGGTCTGAGTACAAGAAGTACTTCGAGAAAGATGCGGCGCTGGCTCGTCGGTTCCAGGTGGTGAAGGTCGAGGAGCCAAGCGAACCGCTTTGCATGATCATGATGCGCGGCCTCGTCGCCTCGCTGGAGAAGCACCACAACGTGAGAATCCTGGATGAGGCGGTGTTTGCAGCGGTTAAGCTGACCCATCGCTATCTGGCAGGCCGCCAGCTTCCGGACAAGGCGGTGAGCATTCTCGATACGGCATGTGCGCGGCTGGCTCTGGGCCAGAACACCACCCCGCCGGCAATCGAAGACCTCATTCGACAGATTGACGCCCTGCAGGTGCAAGCGCGCATTCTGAACCGCGAAGAGGCCGTAGGCGCCGATCATCAGGAGAAGCTGTCCGAAATTGCGGCGCAACGGGAGAAGGCCGAAGCGAAGCTAATTGAGTTGCAGACGCGGTGGGAAAAGGAGAAGGAACTCGTCGGCAAAATTCGAGACCTGCGGAACAAACTCGAAGGCGCACCCGATAACAAACCAAAGGTTGAGGCGGCGCAGCCCGCGACGGCGGCGCCAGAACAGAATGGGCATGCGACCGCTGCGGAACCGGAGCAGATGAAGGCTGAATTGCAGTCGCTCGAGACGGAGCTCTCAGCCCTGCAGGGAGAAACGGGCCTGATCCGCGTGTGCGTCGATGCGCAGATTGTAGGCGAGGTGCTTTCCGCGTGGACGGGGATTCCCGCCGGCAAGATGCTCAAGGACGAGATCACGACCGTACTTGCGCTGCAGGAGCATCTGGGCAAGCGCGTCATCGGTCAGCCGCATGCGATGGAGATCATCAGCCAGCGTGTGCAGACCTCGCGCGCGTCGCTCGATGATCCGAATAAGCCTGTCGGCGTGTTCATGCTGGTGGGGCCGAGCGGCGTCGGCAAGACTGAGACGGCGCTGGCACTTAGCGATCTGCTCTACGGCGGCGAACACAATCTGATTACGATTAATATGTCTGAATTCCAGGAGCCACATACTGTCTCGACGCTGAAGGGCTCGCCTCCGGGATACGTGGGTTACGGGGAAGGCGGCGTTTTGACCGAAGCGGTTCGCCGTCGGCCGTACTCGGTCGTGCTGCTTGACGAAGTGGAGAAGGCGCATCCCGACGTGCTGGAGTTGTTTTTTCAGGTCTTTGACAAAGGACAGATGGAAGACGGCGAAGGCCGCGAGATCAACTTCAGGAACAACATTATTATCCTGACGACCAACGCCTGCACGGATCAACTCATGAAGCTGGTTGCCGATCCGGAGACGGCGCCGGGCCCGCGTGCGCTCATCGATACGTTGAAGCCGGAGTTGAACAAGATTTTTAAGCCGGCGTTTCTTGGGCGCATGGTAATCATCCCTTACTATCCCGTCCGCGATGAGGCGCTGAAGCAGATCATCCGGCTGAAGCTTGGCAAAATTCAGCGGCGGCTCAAGGAGAACCACAAAATCGCTCTCACCTACGATGATGCATTCTTGAATGCGGTAGCGAGCCGCTGCACGGAAGTAGAGAGCGGCGCCCGCAATGTCGACAACATCCTGACAAACTCGCTGCTGCCGGATATTTCGCGCAGGATTCTGGGCAGCATGGCGGAGGGCGAGAAGATGAGCGTGATTCATGTGAGCGTCGGCGAAGATGGTGAGTTCAGCTACGCCGATCCGAATGCGGGCGCTGCCACGGTGATGGAGGCGGTTTTATAGCTTACCTGCTAAGACGGCTGGTAGATCAACGAGTTTGTTGCAGCACCCGCGGCATGCTGTGGCTGCAACGAACTCGGCAGAAGCGCTTCGGTTTTTCATCGACCACTCTGTAATTCGACACCGAAACAGATGCCCATTCATTCACAAACCGGTCGTCTCATTTCGCTCACGACTCCTCTGGGCGATGACAAGCTGCTGCTTACCGGCTTCACCGGCCGCGAGGCCGTATCTCGTCTGTTTCAGTTTCACCTGACGACTCTGTCTGAAGACACGGCGATCGACTTCACGCAGATCATCGGCCAAAATGTCACGATCAACATCTCCCAGTTCGACGACTCGCAGCGGTACTTCAATGGGATTGTCAGCCACTTTGCCTGTACGGGTAAAGACGGCGACATGACGCGGTACGAGCTACAGGTCGTGCCCAAGCTCTGGACACTGACGCGCTATGCCGATTGCCGGATTTTTCACAACATGCAGGTGGGCGATATCGTTCAGAAGATCCTGGACGAACGCGGCATCGATTTCCAGGCGACGCTGACCGGGACGTATAAGCCGCTGGAATACTGCGTTCAGTACCGCGAAACGGATTTCAACTTCATCTCCAGGCTGATGGAGCAGTTCGGAATCTTCTACTTTTTTCAGCACGAGGATGGTCAGCACACAATGATGCTGGCGGACTCCTCGAGCGTGCACCAGCCTTGTCCTGGCCAGGAGAGTGCTGGCTTCAATCTGGAATTCGGCGGATTGGATGCAGGAGATGTGGTGAACTCCTGGAGCATCGGCCAGGAACTCCGCAGCGGACAATGTTCGCTGACCGACTACAACTTTACAACTTCGGAGAGTGACCTTTCGGCTTCTGAGTCGACGATTTACTCCGTTGGCGGGAACGATGGAATGGAACTGTTCGACTACCCGGGCCTGCATGGAACGGCGTCGGATGGACAGGAAATCGCCAAGCTGCGCATGCAGGAGGAGGAAGCCGGCCACAAAGTGGCGCATGGGGCGAGTGTCTGCCGCGCGTTTACCACGGGATACAAGTTCGACCTGACCGACCATCCGCTGGACGAAATGAACGCTGGCTATTTGCTGACTGAGATACAACACGTCGCCTCTGTCGCAGCGACCTATGGGGCGGAGAACTCGGAGGCTGGTAGCGCTGCGGATAGCTATACCAACCATTTCAGCTGCATTCCGGCGGATGTGTTGTTTCGCCCCGCCCGCCTTACGCCAAAACCCTTTGTGCAGGGGCCCCAGACCGCCAAGGTGGTTGGCAAGAGCGCGGACGAGGATTCGGCTGACGACCAGAGCGCGGGCGGCGATGGCGAAGAGATCTGGGTGGACAAGTGGGGACGCGTGTTGGTGCTGTTCCCCTGGGATCGCAAGAAAGCTACTTCCTGCTGGGTGCGGGTTTCTCAAGACTGGGCTGGGCAGGGCTGGGGCATGATCAATATTCCGCGCGTCGGCCAGGAAGTCATTGTGAGTTTCCTGGAAGGCGATCCCGATCGGCCGATCATTACCGGGCGCGTGTACAACGATGTGCAGACGATTCCCTACAAATTGCCCGACTACGGTACGCGAAGCACGTTCAAGACGCGGTCCAGCACCGGAGGCGGGGAAGACAATTACAACGAGCTGCGGTTCGAAGATAAGACGGGCGAGGAGCAGATTTTTTTGCGCGGCGAAAAGGACTACGACACGCGCATCAAGAACGACTCGCGGGAATGGATTGGCAATAACCAGAGCATCATCATCGTCAAGGACCGGATGGAGAAGGTCAGCGGCAACGAATCCATCCAGATCGCCGGGAACCGCATAGAGACAGTGGCTGGCGACGAGAGCCTGAAGGTGGAGGGGAAGCAGTCCGAGAAGATCACCGGGGACATGAATCACCACGTCGTCGGCAACTGGAACCAGAAGACCGACCAGAACGTTTCAATCCAGGCCGGCATGAATATGTACGAGAAGTCCGGCGAGAACTGGGCGCACGAGGCGGGCATGCAGATCCACCTCAAAGCCGGAATGACCGTGATTATCGAGGCCGGTATGCAGCTGTCCCTGAAGGCAGGAGGTAGTTTCATCGATATCGGGCCGGCAGGCATAGCAATCTCAGGTGCGCCGATGGTCATGATCAACAGCGGCGGTAGTGCCGGATCGGGCAGTGGGTCGAGTCCGACGAATCCAGCTGATCCCGGTGACCCGACCGATCCCGACGAAGCCGATGACGGTTCGAAGGGGACCAAAATGTAGGCCCCTTCGCGTCCGCCTCCGAGCTTTCCTGTTGGCTGCTGCGAACCTCAGTTGGTATGGTTAAGTTTCCATGAAACAGCTACAGCCCGTACTTTGGAGCAAAGGCACCTTTCTGACTCCGCAGCACCTGCAGCTCCAGGACAAGTTTCTGGAAGACAGCATGAATTTCCGGGTGCAGGCTCTGAACTTCTGCGCCTGGGGTTTCAGTGAGCTTGTGCTCGACCAGGAACTCCTGACCGAAGGGCAGCTGGCCGTTTCGCGGGCTTCGGGGATATTTCCTGACGGGCTGGTGTTTGAAATTCCTGGTTCGGATCAGCCCCCTCCGTCGAAGTCGCTGGCGGAATTTTTCGATCCCGGCATGAACGATCTCGATATTTATCTGACCGTTCCCGACTACAAGGACAAGGGCCTGAATGTCGCTGCTCCAGGGCAGACCATGAGTTCCCGCTATGTGGCGGAGTTCGCCGCTATCCGCGATGAGAACACGGGGACAGGCGAAAAGCCCGTGCAGATCGCGCGCAAGAATTTGCGCCTGCTGGCAGCGAATGAATCACGCGAGGGGAGTTCGGTGCTTCGGATAGCAAACGTGGAGAAGACAGAGACGGGGTCTTTCCGGCTGAACCCGCGCTTTGTTTCGCCGCTGCTCGAAGTTCGCGCCAACGATTACTTACAAGGACTGATCAGCGGGATTCTGGAGATTCTCTCAGCGAAAAGCAGTCAGCTTTCGGCAACGCGCCGGCAAAAGAATCTGAGTCTCGCAGATTTCACCACCGCAGATATCGCGAACTTCTGGCTGCTGTACACGGTAAATTCGAACATTCCGGTGCTGAGTCACATCTTTCAGGGACAGCGCTGCCATCCGGAAGAGTTGTTCTCCGCACTGACCGCGCTCGGTGCATCGCTGACCACGTTTTCGCCGACAATCCGCCCCCGCGACCTGCCCGTTTACGACCATTCCAATCTCAGCAAGGTATTCACCGAACTCGACGAGAAACTCCGGATCCTGCTCGAGACTGTGGTTCCGACCAATGTCGTCTCCCTGCCGCTCAAGCACGTGAAGAACACCGTCTACGCAACCTCCATTGATCAGGATAAATACCTCAACAACACACGGATGTATCTGGCCGTGAGTGCGGACGCGAACGACGAGACGATTCTGCGCTCGGTTCCACAACTGGTGAAAGCCTGTTCCGCCACGCACATCGAGCAATTGATCAGCAAAGCTCTGCCTGGAATCCCTCTCACATATATTTCCAGCCCGCCGAGTGCGATTCCAGTGAAGATGAAGTATCAGTACTTCAGCCTGAACCAGTCAGGGGCTGCCTGGGAATCGGTTACCCGAGCGCGGAATTTTGCCGTCCACGTGCCCGCTGAGATTCCGAACCCGCAGATGGAGCTCGTGATTCTGCTGCCGCAGACGGGCGGCGCATCATGAAACTGCTGACGCGGCCCGTCTGGTCGGAGGGCATGTACCTCGGGCCTCACCACTTCCAGGCACAGGTTCGCTATTTCGAAGACTCGTTAAATTTCGTGACGACCAGTCTCTGGCGGGAAGCGTTCGGTTTCGCTGGCCTGGCGTTCGACCAGGATGCGCTCCGCAATGGAACAATGGCCCTGAACCACGCCCGCGGAATCTTTCCAGACGGACTGCCATTCGATCTGCCGGGATCTGATGCTGCACCTGATCCTCGTCCTTTTGCGGAACTCTTCTCTCCGGTGGCCGATCATCTGACGATGTACCTCGCGGTTCCGGCTTTCGTCCCGGATGGCCGGAATACATCCCTCGGTAGCGACGCGAACATGGCGCGCTTCGTTGCCGCTGAGAGAAAGCTTCCGGATCAGAACACGGGACTGGACGAGAAGCCGATCCGCATCGGCCGCAAGAATCTTCGGCTTCTGGCCGAGAGCGAGATCTCCGATCAGTTTGTCACTTTGCCGGTGGTGCGCCTGGTCCGCGACGGTGCGGGCCGATTCGAAGCTGATCTCGCTTTCATTCCGCCTGGTCTCACAGTCAGCGCGAGTCCGGCGCTGGAGCAAATGCTTAACCGCCTGATCGAAATCCTGGAAGAAAAGAGCACCGTCTTCACCCAGGAAGAAGACAGGCAGCGCAAAGGCACATTTCAGGCGGGCATGTCGGCGCGTCACGTGTCGCAATACTGGTTTCTGCATACGCTGAACTCGAACCTCCCGGCGTTGCGTCACTTTCTGTTGTCGCGGCATGCGCACCCGCAGGAGTTGTTCCGTGAAATGTCCCGTCTTGCCGGAGCGTTGTGCACCTTCGGTCTGGAGGTGCATCCGCGCACGCTGCCGCCGTATGACCACTGGGGCCTGGGAAGCTGCTTCGCTGCTCTTGACGACCACATCCGAAGGCACCTGGAAGTGGTTATGCCTTCCAGGGCGATTCGCATTCCGCTGGAATCGACAGAGACGTTCTTGTACAAGGGCGACTTAAAAGATGAGCGCTGCCTGGCTCCGAGCCGGTGGATTTTGGAGATCCAATCACCAGTCGGCGAGGCGGATCTGATTCGCAATGTACCCGCCCTGGTAAAGGTGTGCTCGGCTCGATTCGTTCCGGAACTGATCAAGCGAGCGGTGCCAGGCATGGCCCTGCGACATCTCTCTGTTCCGCCGGCACAGATTGCCACTCGGGTGGAATGCCAGTACTTCTCGATCGCGCGAGAAGGCGGGTGCTGGGAGCACATTGTGCAGACGCGGCAGCTGGGAGTCTATATTCCAGCGGAAATTCCTGCGACTCATATCGCGCTCTACGTACTGCTGGATGAATAGGTATGTAACATGCCAGTTTTTGATTGACAACAGCGGGCCTGTGGGTCACTATCGAGCCGCTCTTCCTTTCTTTCCCCAACCAGCGTTGAGTTCTTCAAAACGAGGCTGCTGTGATGTTTCAAACACGCTATGGGCTGTTGAGCCTGGCGGTGTCCGTGCTGGCACTGCAGTTAGCGGGCTGTGGGTCAACTCCGGTGTCGAAGTTCTCGGGGAATCCTGGCGGGACCGCGAACACCATTGCCTCAGGTCCGGTTCTTGGGTCCTGGTGGGACTCCTCTGCGGGGGGATTGCGCGCTGTTTACGGTGTGGCTGGAGCCGCGTACCAGGGTCCGGCTATCTACAACGGCGGCGAGTATTCCGGTGCGGCCGTGTGCATGCGCGCGAACATCGCTCTGCTGACCACGTCGTCTGGTGCGCTCTATGTCACCAACGTCCGGCAGGGCGTGCCTGTGCAGGTGACGAACCTGGCAATGCCGAAAGCACAGATTGTGTTCAGTCCCTCGTGTGATGTGGCCCTTGGGTATCGGCCGGATATGGCCACTGCGGTCCTGACTCGCGGGCTACTTTCGTCCGGCAGGACGTCTGTGACGCTCACTATTCCCGCGGCCACAGCGGTAGCGGCTATTTCGGATGCCGGATCGATGCTGGTTAGTGTTCCGGGGGCGAACGGCTCGTCGAGCATTCGGTATCTCGCCCCTGGCGGCGATACCTGGCAGCCTGTCGTGCAGCTCTCTGCATTCGGAGGAATGGCATTCCTGCCCGGTGGCGAAGCGGCACTCATTGCGGATGCCGGAAAAAGCACCCTCATCGAGGCGTCGCAGATGACTACCGGGCCCACGCTCTCCCAGGTAGCCGGGGTGGAGGCAGGTTTCTCACATCCTGTAGCCGTGGCCGTTTCGGCGGACGGGCACGCAGCGGCGGTGGCCAACCAGGCAGGCAGCATCGTCCGTGTCGACTTGTCCGGCCAGACGCCGCCGGTGCGCACGATATGTGCGTGCGCGCCCACTGAACTGCAGCCACTCGCCGGCAATTTAGTCTTCCGGCTGAATGAGGCAGGCACCGGGACTGTGTGGGCGTACGACGGCGATGCGGCGCGACCCAGAGTCGTATTTATCCCCACCGACCAGGTGGCGAATCAAGCGTTCGCTGCGGTGAAGGGAGTTGGGCGATGAAGCGGCTCGGTTGTGTGGTGCTGCTTCTCCTTCTGAGCGCCGCGGCGCAAGGACAACTCCCTGGGACCACGACAACGCTGACGAGTAACAGCGGATCTCTGCAACTCCCCGGATCTCTGACGCTGCACGCCACTGTAGCTCCTGCAGGAGCCGGCCGACCGACGGGGTCCTTAACGTTCGCCCGAGACGGATCAAACTCGCTCGGTAGCGCGGCTCTCGCTACCTTGCCCGCTACCGAAAAATTCTCTGCTCCGGGTGTCAGCGGAACGTTTGGCAATCTGCCCTTCGGGTTGTTCAGCCTGCCTCCAGCTGCCGGCTCCAACGACAACAGGCTGGGCATGCTCGACTACGCACTTATTGCAGGGACGAACTCCGTGAATCCGCAGCTAACAATGTTCTCCGGGCATGGAGCGGCGCTGTTTCAAAATCCGACGGCCAATCAAATCACAAACAGCGGCTTTTCCGCCTACGGTTCGATCACGGCGAATGTGGTGGCGGATTTCAATCATGACGGCGTGCCGGACGTGCTGCTCTACGGATATCCGTATCTGACGGTCGTCGCCGCTGCTGTCCGCGGCGGTCTGCAGGCACATCCCGCGGTCGTTACCGGGAGCAACGGAAATGAGATTTACGTTCTCCCGGGCAAGTCGGACGGCACCTTCGATCAGACTGCGGCGGTCTTCAGCCCGGACAACTCCGGAATAAACTGCGACTGCACCTTTCCATCCGTCGCACTGGCGGCCGATGACTTCAACGGTGACGGATACCCCGATATCGCCTATGCAGCGAACGGCGCTTATTCCAACAATCTGGTTGGCGTGGGCCTGAACGCCGGGCCAGCGGCTCCGGGCAGCTTCCAGACTTTCATCACTGCGCCGGCTCCGGTTCCGCCACCGACCTTGCCCAACGATACGTTCCAGACGCAGACGATCGCGTCAGGGCATTTCACGTCCAGCGGGCACGCCGATCTAGTAGTTGCTGGCCAGATCATCGATGCGAACTTTGCCGTTGTCGATTCCGGAGATCTCGCCATTTATCTCGGAAACGGAGATGGTACCTTCGCCACCCCCACCCTCATTCAGGGTGAGGGTTTTTTCCCGGTGGCGCTCGCGACTGCTGATTTCCGAAAGAACGGTAAGACCGATATCGTCGTCGCAAATCAGGGAAGCGAGACCGGGCCCGCGTCTGTGGTCGTGCTTTTCGGCGATGGCGCCGGAAACTTTGCGACTTCCTCGACGGTCAATCTGACCACCGCGCCCCGCACCGTCAACGTCGCCGATCTCAATCAGGATGGCTATCCTGATCTGGTTATCTCGGACACGAACGGGGCGCTTAGTGTGCTGCTGAACGACGGCACCGGTCACTTCAGCACCCTGACTGCGATCGGGACAGCCCTGCAGTATTCCTCGATGGTTGCGGTGGGGGACTTCAACGGCGACTCGTTGGGTGACATCGCCCAGGTGACGACCACTTCGCTCACTTCCGGTACATCGAGTGCTCAGGAACTGCTCAACTCCGCCTCAGCAGAGGCAACGCTGACCACCGCCGCGCAAAGCCTTCCCGCTGGAGCGCACACACTAACGGCAACCTTTCCCGGTGATGTGAATCTGGGTGCCAGCACCTCAGCGGGCGTGGCTGTTACCGTCACGCAGTCGGTACCCACGATCAGCTGGCCAACTCCGGCGGCCATCCAATACGGTACGCCCCTCAGCGCGACCCAGCTGAACGCGACCGCGAGCGTTCCGGGCAGCTTCACCTACAGCCCTGCCGCTGGGATTGTTCTTCCCGTCGGCAATTCAACAGTGACCGCGGTATTTGCTCCGACTGACAGTTTCGACTATAGCGGCGCGCGGGCAACACAGACGGTTAATGTTGTCGCGGGAGCTGCTTCAGTGCAGATCAGCGCACCGACGACGGTTACCGCGGGGCAGAATGCCAGCATAACGCTGAGCGTCAGCCCTTATGCTGCGCCCATCACGGCGACCTTGACGCTCAGCTTTACGCCCGACCCGCCGAACACCGTGACCGATCCAGCAGTGCTGTTCCCCAATAACAGCAATGTCGAGGTCATTCAGATCCCGGCGAACAGCAGCGCGGCGATACCCCCCATCGCATTCTCCCCGGGATCGACGGCGGGCAAGATCACGGTAACGGTGCAGCTGGTCTCCGGCGGGGTGAATATCACGCCTGCATCGCTGACGCCAGCCGTGATCACCGTGCCGCCAACGGCCCCGGCCATCAATTCGGTCAAGCTCACGCGTAGTGGCACGCAGTTGACGCTTGCGATTATCGGCCTGTCGTCGACGCGCGAATTGACGCAGGCGCATTTCCACTTCACGGCGGCGGCCGGGCACAGTCTTACGACGACCGACCTGACGGTGACGGTCAATACTGAATTCGGCGCCTGGTACAGCTCGGCGGATTCGGCGAACTTCGGGACGATGTTTCTCTACACACAGCCGTTCACGCTGGATTCGGACGCCGGCAGTGTGGGAAGTGTAACCGTGACCCTGACGAATTCCCAGGGAGCGTCGCAACCGGCCACGGCGCAATAGGCCGGCCAAAGGGAAGGAATATGCGCAGAATGAATCGTGGTTTCAGCCTGGCAGGAGCTGCCTGTGGCCTGCTTCTCATCGCAGGGATTGCTCCGGCGCTGCGTGCGCAGGCCGCGGCTCCAGCGGTTCCGCACGGGCTGGTGATCAACATCCTCAGCGGGGAAGGCGCGCTGAACGACATACGTCAGCGAACGGCGCGGGAGCCGATCGTGCAGGTGGAGGATGAGAATCATAAGCCCGTGGCCGGGGCCGCCGTTTTGTTTCTGTTGCCCGGTTCGGGGCCAGGAGGGACGTTTGCCGATGGCTCTCGCGCGCTTCACGCGGTGACGGGTGCTGATGGCCGAGCGAGCGCACACGGCATGCGTCCGAATAGTCAGGCGGGCTCCTGGAACCTGGTGGTGCAGGCTTCGTTTGCCGGTGCGACCGCGACGGCGACGATTCACGAGCAGAACGTTTCTGGCTCAGCTTCCGGTTCGTCCTCTTCGGTCGCGGGAACCACGGTGCACGCAACCCACATTCTTTCGACCAAGGGTCTGCTCATCCTCCTTGGATCCGCTGCTGCTGCCGGAACCGTCGCCGGCATACTCGTTACGCGCGGAGGCAACTCGACAACGATCACGCCAGGCACACCGACGGTGGGCGCACCAGCGACAACGGGCGGCATTCGCATTCCGCTGAGCCTGCATGCGCACTAAATGTTGAGGATCAGGAAGGTGGATAGACCAGGTCTGGAGCGTCGTTTCTCCTGGATTTTTATTCTTATGGTTCTAGGTACGGCCGTGAGTGACCGGCTAGCCGCGCAGGCGACGGACACGTCCGGCTTGATCTCGATTCGGCTGGAACAACTGAAGGACGATGTGACGCGGGTCGTTCCGCAGAACACAGTCTTTCACTCCGGCGATGTTCTTCGTTTTCGCCTGAGCAGCCATCTCGCGGGCTATCTGTATGTGGTCGATAAGGGAACGACCGGCGGCATCGCGACGCTGTTTCCCGCCTCGGGGGCAGGAGAGGGCAGCAACCGCATTGAGCCGAGCCAGAGCTATCTGGTCCCCGCCAACGGCGATGGGTGGTTTTCTGTCGGCGGACCGTCGGGCTTTGACATCCTCTATTTTCTGGTGAGCGACAGGCCGATCAACCTGCCGCAGGCAGCGGCTCCGAGTTCGCAGCCGGAGTCGAACCAGGCGCCTCCGCCGGGGATGCTGCCGCGCTGCGACGATAAGATATTCAAAGCGCGCGGCGATTGCCTCGATGACTCGGCGGGGGTGGCGCCGCTCGCGCCGGGCGCTCCCGTGCCGCGCGAACTGATCCCGCTTGCCAGGACAGCATCGCGCGATATCATTCTGACCGATGACGGCGGCGGCACGACCGTGCAGCCTGCCGCTGCGGCGAAGCTTCCCCTGATCTACACCTTCCGTCTAGCGCACCGCGACTAGCGCAAAGGAGATGTTGCATGCGTCGCACTCGTGAGTTCTCCGTCGCAGCGACGGCGTGGCTGGCGGCTTTGCTTCTGCTGACGAGCTTCGCGGCTCGTGCGCAGAATGCTCCGGAGCAGGCGCCTCCGGCCGACCAGCAGAACGGTTCGCGGGATTTAAAGCCCGTTCATCCGAACGAGAAACAGGCGCCGCTTACGGGCGCTGCGCCGCAGAGCTACGCCCTCGTAGTCGGCATCGCGCATTACGCGAATCTGCCGGCTTCTGCGCAGCTGCGGTATCCGGATCGCGATGCCGAGTCCATCTACACCACGCTGATCAGCCAGCAAGGCGGGGAGTTTCCTGCGAACCACGTCCACATGCTGACCGACGCCGAGGCGACGCAGAGCAATATTGTGCATGAGCTGCAGTCCTGGCTGCCTTCCGTTACCGCGCCGAATGACCGCGTGCTGATCTATTTTGCCGGACATGGATTCATCTCCGGCGGCAAAGGCTATCTCGCGCCCTACGACGTCGATCTGCACAACCTGGCGGGGACTGCGATTCCCATGGAGACCCTGGGCAACCTGATCGGCACGCGCATTCAGGGCAAGTGGAAGGTGCTGCTGACGGATGCGTGCCACAGTGGCGCGATTACTCCGGAGACCGACCCGACGCAGCTGAACCATTTGCTGCTGGACCTGCATCAGTCGATTTTTTCGCTGACGGCCAGCCGTGATCGTGAGCAGAGCTTCGAAAGCCCGGATTGGGGAGGCGGCCACGGCATCTTTACCTACTACGTTGTCCGTGGGCTCACGGGCGCCGCCGATGCGAACAGCGATGGAATCGTCACCGCCGACGAACTCGCCGAGTACGTGCACACCAATGTCCGCGAGGCGACGCAGGGGCGTCAGAACCCCACTTCGGAGCGTGGCAGCTTCGATCCCAACATGCTGCTGGCGTTCAACCCCGACCACGTTAAAGCCGCTGCTCTGCCCGATCTGCAGTATGGGACGCTCGTCATCCAGACCAACATGGATAATACCGAACTGTGGCTCGACGGCAAAGACGTCGGGGTTCTGAGCAAGGCGACTCCGCTGCGCCTGCCCGGACTTGCGCCGGGTTCGCACACCATCAAGGCTGTTCACATGGGTTACCAGCCCGATGGTCCGCGTGAGCAGATCGTCTATCCTGGACAGGAGACGACGGTTTCGGTGCGCATCCTGATCCCGCGGCAGCGGAATCAGGCGGCGGCGGACTTGCTGGATCAGGGTGTGGTGCTCTACAAAAAGGGCTTCGTTGCCAATTACAAAAAAGCTGAGGAAAAACTCAACCAGGCGGTCGCGCTCGATCCTGATTACAGCGAAGCATATATGTATCTCGGCCGGGTGGAGGATGCGCTCTGGGAGGACGACAAAGCGACTGCGGCCTTCCAGCGTGCCATAGCCATTGACCCGGATTATGAGGAAGCGCGGGTCAGCTTTGCCTCGGCACTTCTCGATCAGGGCGGCCTGAACGAAGCTGTCCGCCAGCTGAACGCAGCGCTGCAACAGAAGCCGGACGACGCCACGGCGCTGTATCTGCTCTCGCAGGCGTACGCGCGCGAGGGGGATTACGCCGAAGGGAAATCGGCGGCTTTGCGCGCCATCAAGGCAGCGCCGCAGAATGGCGAGGCGCACTTCTGGCTTGCGGAATGCGAGCGGCATCTGAACGAAGCGCCCCAGGCAGAATCCGAATACCGGCAATACCTGCAGCTTACGAATTTCAATTCAGGTGTGGGCGGCAATGTCAATTACTACGTTGCCGGATTCTTGCTCGGACTAGGGCGGAAGCACGAAGCGGCGCAGCAGGACATTTGGCGCGAGCAGCAGGGCCAGGCGAATCTTGGCATCTGCGACTGCGAGTGGATGCAGAAGCGTGACGACGCCGCGATTCCTTATTGCGAAAAGGCGCTCATTCTCATGCCTCAGGATCTTTGGACCAACTACCGTCTTGGGCTCATTTATGTCGAGAAGGCGAATGCGGGTGCTCAGGGGACGGCTCCTCTCAGCGCTCAGGCCGTGCTGAATCTGCTGAGTCAGGCCAAAGTTCGTTTCGGCAATGTGGTTGCCGCCAATCCGGATACGGATGAGGCCAGCCGCGCGAAGCAATACATTGCGCAGATCGATGCGGCTCTGGCGTCGCATCCGTAATTTATTGGTGCCGCAGATCGAGGTTGAGGACGACGCGAGACCCTGCGTCGGGCGTGCCTGACTTGCTGACTACGTAGATCGCCTTCTCGCCGGCGCTGGAAGAGTCGTCCACCTTCTGCTCATCGACGAGCGTCAGATCGCGGCTGGCTAACTGCTGGACAAAGAAATCCGGGATCTTATTTTCGGCTATGAGTGTCGCGGGCGCTTCGCTGGAGGGGCTGGGCATGGTTGCTGGTCGATCGCCCTTCAGATTGCGGATCACGCGGTCGATATCGTCGATGGGCGTGCGGCTGAGGATGACAAAGAGCTTTTCGTCACCGGGATTCTGGTCGAAGGCGAAGGATTGCGTGCCTCCGGGCACTAGCTGCGGCTGTCC
This sequence comes from Acidobacteriaceae bacterium, assembly GCA_035273225.1. Lineage (GTDB taxonomy): Bacteria > Acidobacteriota > Terriglobia > Terriglobales > Acidobacteriaceae > Palsa-343. Next base: position 18,347 of record DATEPN010000018.1, read on the forward strand.
CGCGGGAATTCTGTTTGCATCCGGGGCAGAGTTGGCCGCGGGAAAAATGGGAGACCACGCGCCCGTCGAGCCCTGCTGGATGACATAGAAGTAGCCGGGTTCGTTCGCGAGCAGGCTGAGGCGGATGTGATCACCGCTGTGAAAGACGGTACCCGGCGCGACCTCGGCATATTGGCCTTCGCCATCGCGCAGCAAGAGCGAGCAACGCAGGCCCAGGCGATTCTCGGCGGTGCGTACAAGGTGGGGGGCAGCGCCATAGCCGTTATCGCTGACAAGCTGCATCTTCGCTGCGGGTGTCGCAGAAGAAGCAGCGGCGTCAGCACGGTTCGGCGCAGCAGGTGCAGCTTCGTTTGCGGACGGCGAATGGCTGCGCGCATGCGATGCGGGATGGCGATGAGAGGCGGGATTCGGAGCGACGGAAATCAGGTCGCTTGCAGACCAGAACGCGTCTCTCACGGCAGGGTGCTGCTGGGCTGAAAGGCTCCACGGCAAAAGCAGGAGCAACGGTGCGGTCAGAGAAAACGTCCTGCGAGCGGTCATGAATCGGTCCTCAGCGTGGGAATTAAGCAGCAGCTTCAGCAATCCTCGGGTTCTATGCGGGAGGAGCGCCCCGCACACAGCGAAAACCTATCCAGGGCGAGCGAGCATCGACGGGCAGTCCACGGTGCGCTGTCACCGCAAAATCGTTGCTGTCCCCACGCGCAAAACTGCCGCCTTTGATGATGCGCCATTCGCTGGAAAACTGCTGGCCCTTGAGCAGCCGCTTCATATTAGCAGTATCCGCCTCGGTTGGACTGTATGACGACGCGGTCCACTCCCAGACGTTGCCGGCCATGTTGTAAGCACCAATTGCACTGCGGCGTGAAGGGTTTGCAGTAACGGGCTGCAGCGCGGTCGGGACGCTGTTATCCCACGCGACATTCCCCCAGGGATAGGTACGCCGGTCCGTACCGCGCGCGGCCTTCTCCCATTCTTCTTCTGTGGGAAGCCGCTCGCCGGCCCACGCGGCGTAGGCGGACGCGTCCTGGTAAGATACGCCACTCACCGGGTAATCGGGATGTGTTTCGTAATCGGGACTCGGCGGCGGCGCGTGGCCCGTGGCGTCGCAGAAGCGATGATAGGCCGCGTTCGATACTTCTGTCTCATCAATGTAGAAGGCGGGAAGCACCACGTCCTGTCCCGCCGCATCGCCGAACTGAAACGCGCCTGCGGGCACGAGCAGCATACGGCCGGTGGAGGTTGTGATGGCGGACGCAAGCGAGGCGGCGGGCGGAGGCGGTGCGCTCGGCGGGGCTGCCGGCGGTACGAGCCCCGAGTGCGCCTGCTTTCCCTCGTGCAGCCACACTCCGACGCCAATCGCAGCGGCGACAAGCACAACTGCGACCACGGCGAGCGGGATCCAGCGCCAGGTGGGTGGATGGGTCGCCTGCGCATCCACCGCAGAAGGCGCGGCAGGTGTGGGTGCAACCAGGGCACCTTTTACCGCTGGAGGAATTCCGGGGGCGACGGGAGTTGCCGAGGCTGGGCTACCGTTTGGCGGTGCGATCAACGATGTGGGATCGTAGGATCCTGCAACGGCCGGAACAACGGCGACGGGCGTCTGATGGTCGAGCGGCAATTCGTGGGCACGGTCGATCGCCTGCTGGAGCGCCGGATCGATCGCGGGGCGCAAATCTCCGGGACCGCTGCTGGCACCGTAAATCGTCAGAATCTGGAGCAGCTCCGCGGTGCTTTGATAGCGATCCTCCGGTCGTTTGGCGAGGAGCTTCTGCACGATGACGTCGCAGGGCTCAGGCAGCGCCGGATCGACACTCTGCAGCGATGGCGCGGGCGTCGTCAGGTGCGCCATCTGGATCGCGGTTACCGATTCGTTCTCGAAGGGGCGGCGCCCGCAGAGCAGCTCAAAGAAGACGACGCCCAGGGAGTAGAGATCGCTGCGAATGTCGCAGGCTTCGCCGCGAATCTGCTCGGGGCTCATGTACAGCGGAGTACCGAGGCTTTCGCCGGGGCGCGTGAGGCCGTCGGAGAGGTCGTTGATCCGCGAGATCCCGAAGTCGAGCAGCTTGATGCGGCCCGTCTCATCCAGCAGCATGTTGGCCGGCTTCAGATCGCGGTGGACGATACGTCGGGTCTCTGCGCAGGAGAGCGCCTCGGCTGCCTGCGCCATCACATTCGCGGCCGCCGGAATGCTCAGCCGGCCGAGGCGGCGCAGCACGCTGGCCATGTCCTCGCCGGCGATAAACTGCATGACGAGATAATGCAGACCGTTGCCCTCGCCAATGTCGAAGATCGGTACGATGTTCGGGTGATTGGCGAGCGAAGCTGCCATGCGCGCCTCATGCTCGAACCGCCCGACGATCCGCGGGTCACCCGCCAGATGCTCGGCGAGGACTTTAATGGCGAAGAGTCCGCCATGGACCCGGTGGCGCGCAAGGTAGACCTGCGCCATCCCGCCGCC
>DATEPN010000019.1:0-2124 GCA_035273225.1 Acidobacteriaceae bacterium
ACGAAGCTCCTTTCGTGAAACGCCTGGAGAGTCCGCAGGTATCAGGCTGAAAGAAGATTCGCTCGGTTATAACTTCTGAAGGTGGGCACGGCCCTTTCCGCGGACTGGATGCGCCCTTCGCGCTGGAGATGAGCGTAGAGGCACACGGCGCGAAAAGTCAACCCGAGCGCCACCCGGAATCACACGATGCCAAGTCATCCCGTATTTGCGGTTGTGCCGCCTGCCCTGGAACCCGTGCTCGAAGAACTGCGCCAACGCGAGCCGATCTTTCACACCGCGGCCTTCGGCAGAACACGCGCCGAGTGGGAGCGTGCGACCGCTCCCGATTACTGGGAAGTCGGTGCTTCCGGCCGTCGCTACAGCCGCGCCTTCATCCTCGATCACCTCGAGAGGAATCTGCCCGTCGACGCCGCCGCAGCAGGCTGGAGGTGCAGCGACTTCGGCCTGCGCCAGCCTGGACCCGACACGTACTGGCTGACCTATACCCTGCGTCAGGGCGAGCGTGTCACCCACCGATCAACGCTGTGGGAGAGGACCGCCGATGGCTGGCGCATTCTCTTTCATCAGGGGACAATCGTCACCGGCGAAGACGACACGTCTCCACTCGACCAGCAGCCGCATACAGAACGAGAGCCGTGACGGGCCGGAGAGCCTGGCGACAGGTTCCGGCCGGTACGACGGGACGCGGCGTCGCAGCTTTCAGGACGCCGCGCTGCAACTTAGACCAGTTCGCGAACGCGCTCGTGTGCCGTGGTGAGCACGATCTTGCTGCGGTTGGGCTCGCCGCGCATCAGCGCCTCAGCGAACTTCGCCGCCTGCCCCGGCTTCACCTTCGGCGGCATCGGCGCAACGAACTGATCGACGACCGCTTCCACCAGCATCGGCGTTTGCGTGCTGACGACCGCATCCAGTTGTTTCGCGCAATCGCTCGGCTCCTTGATCTGCATCCCGGTGATGCCGCAGCCGCGTGCGATGGCGACGAAATCCGCCGGGTAGAGATCGCAGGCAAACTCCGGATTGCCGAGAAACACCATCTGCTCCCACTTGATCTGGCCGAGCGTGTTGTTCTTGATCACGACGATCTTGATGTTCAGGTTGTACGCGGCGATCGTGATCAGCTCGCCCATCAGCATGCTCAGGCCGCCGTCGCCAATGATGCAGTAAACAGGGCGGTCCGGATACGCAACCGCTGCGCCAATCGCGTACGGCAGGCCGCAGGCCATGGTGGCGAGGTTGCCGGAGCAGCTATGCATCTGCCCGCGCCGCGCCGGAACATAGCGCGCCCACCACGTGGTGATGGTGCCTGAGTCCGATGTGACGATGGCGTTCGGCGGGATGCGCTTGCCGAGTTCCCAGCCCACGACCTGCGGCTTCAGGGGCGTATCCATCCAGGTGCCGCGCTCCTCCATCAGCTCTTCCCAGTCCTTCTTCGCGCGCTGCGCCTTCTTCAGGAAGCCTTTGTCGTGCTTCTTCAGCAGCGGCATCAGCGCGCGCAGACAGGCACGCGAGCTGCCGATCAGGCCCACGTCCGCCGGATAGCGCAGGCTGATCCGCTGCGGATCGAGATCGATCTGCACACATTTCGCCTGGCCCGGCTCGGGGAGAAATTCGATGTACGGGAACGACGAGCCGATGATGAACAACGTGTCGCAGTCCTCGAGCGCCGTCTGCGAAGGCTCGGTGCCAAGCAGGCCGATGCCGCCCGTCGTGTACGGACTGTCGTCGGGCACCGCAGCTTTGCCCAGCAGCGCCTTGACGATGGGCGCACCGAGAATCTCCGCCACTTCTTCCAGCTCCGCCGTGGCCTGCAGCGCGCCCTGCCCGGCGAGAATCGCGATGCGCTTGCCGCGATTCAGAATGTCAGCCGCGTGCTCCAGATCGACGCGCGAGGGCAGATGATCCGAATACGCCGGCGTCGATGACGTGTGGTGCGGCGGGTTCCGCTTCGTCCGGCCCTTCTTCGTTGATTCCACCTGCACGTCGACAGGAATGGTGATGTGGGCGACGCCACGCGTTTCGAGCGCCGTCCGGATCGCCAGGTCGGCGACCGATTCCATGTGCGCGCCGTTCATCACGCGCTCGTTGTAGACGGCTACGTCCATATAGAGCTTGTCCAGCGCAACA
>DATEPN010000020.1:0-2018 GCA_035273225.1 Acidobacteriaceae bacterium
GGCCCATTACGGCATCTATCGGATGACGGCCCACTTTGCTGGCGAAATTCGGCCCCCTTTTGTCGAGGCGTCCCATCCTTCCGCTGAACAAGCGGGAGAGGCGGGGTGGACAGGAGATCGAAGGTGGAGCTATTCGAGCAGTTGCGCCGCGAGTATGAATTCGGGATCGGCACGATCAAGGGTGTCGCCCGGAAGTTTGGTGTCCACCGCCGGCTTGTCCGCCAAGCGGTGAACAGCGCGCTTCCACCGGTTCGCACATACCGCCAACGACCCAGGCCGGTGCTGGGAGCAGTCGAAGGGTTCATCGACGGCATTCTGCAGGAGGACCGGCAGGCTCCGCGCAAGCAGCGCCATACGGCGCGTCGGATTTATCGCCGCATCCTGGCGGAGATGCCGGGCCACGCGGTCGCGGAGTCGACGGTCCGCAATTACGTTCGCGACCGTAAAAGGACACTTGGGCTGCTGATCCGGGAAACCTACGTGGCGCAGTCCTACCAGTGGGGCGGCGAAGCCCAGGTGGATTGGTACGAAGCCTATGCCGAACTGGCCGGGGATCTCACAAAGCTTCAAGTTTTCTGCATGCGCTCGATGGCCAGTGGCGGCGCGTTCCACCGGGCTTACCGGAGCGCTACCCAGCAAGCCTTTCTGGAAGGACACGAACTCGCCTTCCGGCACTTTGGCGGTGTCTTCAGGCTGCTGCGCTACGACAATCTGACCAGTGCGGTGCGCAAGGTGCTGCGCGGACGGCTGCGCGAGGAAACGGAACGCTTCATAGCCCTGCGTTCGCACTGGCACTTCGAGGCGGACTTCTGCACGCCCGGTGCCGGTCACGAGAAAGGCGGCGTGGAAGGGGAGAACGGCTACTTCCGGCGCAATCACTGGGTTCCGGTTCCCAAGGCGGCCAGCCTTGAAGTGCTGAACGAGCTGCTGCTGATGAGGTGCCGGGAGGATGAAGGGCGGCTGATCGATGGGCGCAGCCAGCGGGTCGGGCAAGCCATGGCGGAAGAGCGCAATCATCTGCTGGCCCTGCCGGTGGAGGGGTTCGATCTGGCCGAGATCAGCTTTCCCATCGTTGATGGCGGCGGCTGCGTCAGGGTCAGGACCAACGCCTATTCCACACCAGTGCGTCCCGGGACCACGGTGCAGGTGAAAGTCTATCCGGCCCATCTGGAAGTCTGGCATGACGGTCGGTGTGCTGCCCGTCATGAACGATGCTATTCACGACGCCAGCAGATCCTGGACCTGGAGCACTATCTCGATGTGCTCGAGCGTAAACCCGGTGCTTTGGCGGGATCCACGGCGTTGGAGCAGTGGCGGCGGGCGGGACGGTGGCCCGCGAGCTTCGATGTTCTGTGGCAGCGACTGATTGACCGCCAGGGGCGCCAGCACGGCACGCGGGCCATGATCGCGGTCATCCAGCTCGCCAGGGAGTTCGGGCACGACGCGGTGCGTCAGGCCGTGGACGCTGCCGTGAAGCTGGGATGTTCGGACGGTGCGGCGATCCGCTACCTGCTGACCTGTGCCGTACAGCAGCGTCCGGCGCCGGAGATGGCTGAAGTCGGCGCTCTGACACGCTACGACCGTCCGATGCCGTGCCTGACGGGCTACGACCGGCTGCTCGACCGGGATCAGGAGGTGGTGCCATGACCAGGGGGAAGACGCCGTCGCCCGCCGCCTCCCTTCATGAGCAGACAGTTCGGCAACATTGTCGCGCCCTGAAGATGCCGACCGTTGCTGGGCAGTTCGAAACGCTGGCCCAGGCGGCGATCCGTGAGGGGCATGGCCACGTCCAGTATCTGGATGCGCTGCTGACGGCCGAGATCGAGGAACGCGAGCGCAAGGGCGTGGTGCGTCGGATCCAGGAAGCCCGTCTGCCCCGGGTCAAGACCCTGGCCGAGTTCGACTTCCGGCAATCCTCGGTGTCGGCAGCACGGATCGCGGACCTTGCCGCGGGCGGCTACATCGAGCGGGCGGAGCCGGTGGTGCTGATCGGCGAAGCGGGCACCGGCAAAACCCAC
>DATEPN010000021.1:0-3684 GCA_035273225.1 Acidobacteriaceae bacterium
CAGCCGATGCCGGTGACGATCCACGAGACCAGGCGCACGGCTCCGCCCCAAATCCAATGATCGAGCCAGGCGGCGAAGGCGGATGCGAAGCGCGTGAGGCGGATAAAGGTCGCGCCGTAGAATTCATCGACGTATAGGCGATTGCCGAGAGCGCGGAAGAGCGGAGGCGCGATGCGTTCGAGCGCGTCGGGGTCGGCGGGGTTCACGATGGGCTTGCGTCCGTAGAGGAACCAGCCGAGGCCGAGTCCGGCGAAGACGATGAGTGATGAGGTGACCATCAGCGGCCCCAGGCCGGCTTCGGAAAAGCGACCGAAATCCAGCGAGGTTCGCTGACCTTCGAGGAACGACTGGAACCACGGCCATGCCGGAGTGCCGACGAATCCAAGGAAGACAGCAAAGATGGCGAGGATGGACAGAGGCACCGTCATGTTCGCGGGGCTCTCGTGCGCATGGCTCGCCTCGCAGGCTTCGCCGTCCCTGCCGGCGGAGACCACGGGCTCAATCTCATGAGCAGGGATGACGTGAGAGGCCGTTTCTGCGGCGGAGACCGTGGCCTGCGGCAGGCGATGGGGCCCGAAGAAGACGTAGTACATCTGGCGCGTCATGTAGAAGGCTGTGAGCAGCGCGCCGATAGCGCCGAGGTAGAACGGGCCCAGCGAGACAGACCAGCCGTGTGCGGAGTGGAGGATTTCGTCCTTGCTCCAGAAGCCGGCGAAGAGGGGGAATCCGCAGAGCGCCAGCATGCCGGCAGAGTAGGTGGCAAAGGTGACGGGCATAAAACGGCGCAGGCCGCCCATGTTGCGGATGTCCTGCTCTTCGGTGCAGCCATGAATGACGGACCCAGCCCCGAGGAAGAGCAGTGCCTTGAAAAAGGCGTGGGTGATGAGGTGGAACATGCCCACCGCGACTCCGCCAACGCCGAGGCCGAGCATCATGTAGCCAAGCTGCGAGACGGTGGAGTAGGCCAGAATGCGCTTGATGTCGTTCTGCGCGACGGCGATGCAGGCAGCAAACAGAGCGGTGATGGCTCCAACCCAGGCGACGACGGCGAGGGCGTGGCCGCTCATCAGCGGGTAGACGCGCGCGATGAGATAGACTCCGGCGGCTACCATGGTCGCTGCGTGGATGAGCGCGCTGACCGGGGTCGGACCTTCCATGGCGTCGGGCAGCCAAACGTGCAGCGGAACCTGTCCGGATTTGCCTACAGCACCGCAGAAGATGAGCAGGCCAATGGCGGTGATGACAGCGATTCCGCCGGCGGTGTGCGCTGCCATGGACGCGAGGGCATTCTGCTCGAGGCAGCCGGTGCCGTTCGCATAGAAGAGCAGGGTACCGGACTGGGCGTAGAGCCAGACCATACCGATGAGCAGCCCAAGATCGCCAATGCGCGTCGTGATGAAGGCTTTCTTTGCGGCGGCTGCGGCGGCAGGCCGGTGATACCAGAATCCGATGAGCAGGTACGACGTGAGGCCGACAACCTCCCAGCACATGAAGAGCAGCAGCAGGCTGTTGGCGATGACGACGCCGAGCATGGCTCCGGCAAACAGCGAGAGAAAGCAGAAGAAGCGGCCGGCGTTGTCGTCATGCGCCATGTAGCCGGTCGAATAAATAAAGATCAGCAGGCCGACAAAGGTGACCATGACCAGCATGACCGCGGCGAGCGGATCGAGGAGCCATCCCAGGGAAAGCCAGTTATTACCGAACTGCAGCCAGTGGAAGTTGTAGACCTGGCGCGCGGGCTGCGACAGTGCTTCTGCGAACGCGATCAGAGCCAGCGCGAGCGACGCGCTCATCGACCCGATCGCTAACGTGGCGGAGAGGCGCTGCTGATTGCGCTTGAGCAGTGCGCTGATACCGGCGGCGAAGATGGGCAGCGCCGGAATGAGCCAGAGGTTGCGAAGGATCCAGGTCATGCTCAGCCCTTCATCTCCGTAATCTCGCTCACGTCGGAGGTGTGGGCGTGGCGGTAAATAGCAACAATCAGTGCAAGGCCGACAGCCGCCTCAGCGGCAGCGACAGCAATCGCGAAGATGACGAACATGAATCCGGTCAGGGCTTCAGGGGCCGGCCCGAAGCGCCAGAACGCGATGAAGTTCAGGTTGGCCGCGTTGAGCATGAGCTCGATGCCTGCCAGCACCAGGATGGCGCTGCGCCGCGTCAGGGCGCCCGCGAGTCCAACGGCGAAGAGCAAAGCAGAGACGATGAGACAGCCGGCCAGGGGATTCATCCGACGCGCATCTCCGTTCCAGGCGCATCGACAGCGGCCGCGGCTTCGTTCCGTCTCTCGCGGACAGCGATTATGGCGGCGCCGATCATGGCGGCGGTGAGCATCAGCGCGATCACTTCGAGAGGCAGCACATAACGCTGCATCAGCGTGAGCCCGATCTGCTGCATGGTGTTCGGCGGCGCGCTCGGAATGCTGACCGGGTGCGCGATACTGCTGGTCTCGACCGCCCAGGCAAGCACGGCAAAGACGGCGAGCGCGACGACGGCTCCGCCGAGGCTTGCGGGCGAGAAGGCCGGTTCGCCTTCGGTGTCGCCGCCGCGGGTGAGCAGGATGGCGAAGACGATCAGGATTGCGATGGCGCCCACGTAGACGAGGAGCTGGGCGAGGCCTGCGAATTCGGCTCCGAGATTCAGGTAAAGGGCGGCAAGTCCGGCGAAGGCGACGGTGAGAGCCAGCGCGCAGTGTACGAGCCGGCGCAGCGTCATGGATGCAATGCCCCCGGCCAGGGTGAGCAGAGCGAGGATCAGGAAGGGCAGAGTCATCGTCGTCCGTACAATCTGCGCGGCTGTCCGAAGCGCCGCCGGTCATCCTCAATGTGTTGTCTTGATGCTGACCTTCTCCACGATTTCACACGCGTCGCTGAGCGACTGTGACCCGTATCACTCGGCATAACGATACGTGCGCTTCTCGATCCGCCTGCCGCGCTCGAGAGTGCGTGCCAGCAGTACGTAAGGCCCGATCACCAGCAATGCACAGACGAGCCAGCGTACCACAAGGCCAACGGCGGCAGAGCCTGCGATCACATGAGGAAGGAATCTCCATACGCCCGCGGTGAAGATGACGATCAGCGACATGGGAAGCATGAATTTCCAGGCGAAGTTCATCAGCTGATCCATGCGCAGGCGGGGCAGCGTGCCACGGATCCAGATGAAGCCCAGGATCATAACGATGAGCTTGGCGAAGAACCAGACCCAGGACGGGATCCACGTGAGGAAGCTGACGGGCGAGGACCATCCGCCGAGAAAGAGGGTGATGCCCAGGCCGCTGACGGCGAACATCTCGAGGTATTCGGCGAGAAAGAAGAGTGCGAACTTAAAGCCCGAGTACTCGATGAAGTAGCCGGCGATGATCTCGGATTCGCCTTCAGGCAAATCGAAGGGGCTGCGGTTCGTCTCGGCAGTGGCGGCGATCATATAGAGGACGAAGCCCGCCAGTCCCCAGGGAGTGAACGCGTACCAGTGGGCGATGCCTGCGGTGTAGTGTGCCTGATTTTCGACAATGCGCGCGGTAGACAGGGAGCCGGCGATCATGATGACCGCGACCGAGGAGAGGATCAGCGGAATCTCGTAACTGATCATCTGGGCGATGGCGCGCATCGCTCCGAGGAGCGAATATTTGTTCCGGCTCGACCATCCAGCCATGAAGACGGCGAGTTCGGTGGCGGCTCCGATTGCAAA
>DATEPN010000022.1:0-5801 GCA_035273225.1 Acidobacteriaceae bacterium
TACGGTGAATCGCACGAGAGCGGCCGCGCCTTTGTGGCCGACGGCATGGAGGTGAAAAAGTTCAACGAAATTCCAATGAGCGCCATGTGGACGCAGAGCCCCGGCGTCAACAACGAGACGTACGGCTACAACGCCGATGACCGTGAATCCGCATCCGTAGCGCACATTTACGGCCGCAAATACGTCGCCGCCGAATCCATGACAGCCGCCGCAGCACCATGGGCATGGTCCCCTGCGACGCTGAAGCCGACCGCCGATCAGGAGTTCCTGAACGGCATTAATCGCATCGTTATCCACGAATCAGCGCATCAGCCGCTCGTCGACAAAAAACCTGGCCTCAGCCTCGGGCCGTTCGGTCAGTGGTTCAACCGCAATGAAACATGGGCCGACGAAGCCGGTGCCTGGATTAATTACCTCGCGCGCACCAGCTACATGCTGCAGCAGGGCCACTTCGGCGCAGACCTCGTTTACTTCTACGGAGAGGACTCGAACCTCACCGCCATCTTCGAAAACAAATCCCCTGACGTTCCCGCGGGCTACGGATTCGATTACATCAACGCCGATGCGCTCATCCACGAACTCAACGTGACCGACGGGCACCTCACCACGCCCGGTGGTACGACTTACCGCCTCCTCGGCCTCGACCCCTACAGCCGTCACATGTCTCTGCCCGTGCTGCAGGCGATTCACAAGCTCGTCTCCGACGGCGCAGTCCTCGCGGGCCCCATGCCTGCGGATGACCCGAGCCTCGCCGACAATCAGCCAGAGTTCAACCGTCTCCGTACCGAGCTGTTCGGCAATGGCACCGGAGTTCACCACGTCGGCAAAGGAACCGTCTACGCCGGACAAACTCCGGCCCAGGCGCTGAGCGCGATGCACGTTCCCCCGGACTTCGACTACTCGAAACCCAACAGCAATACGCGCCTCGAATTTGTGCACCGTCATCTCCCGGATGCGGATATCTACTTTGTCGAGAACCGCAGCGACGCAAACCAGAAGGTGGACGCCACCTTCAACATCGCAGGCAAAGCGCCCGAACTCTGGTACGCCGAAACCGGTAAGACGGAGCCGGCTTCCTTCCACATCGCCGACGGACGCACTACCGTTCCTCTGCAGATGGAACCCTGGGGCACGGTTTTCGTCGTCTTCCGCACCGCGACCAGCGAAACGTCTCATACGGTCCCAACGCCGGAAGAAAAGCAGCTCACCACGGTCTCCGGCCCATGGACCGTCACGTTCCCGCCGAACTGGGGAGCGCCCGCTTCACTCAACCTCGATCAACTCGCCTCATGGAGCGATAACTCCGATGCCGGCGTGAAGTACTTCTCCGGCACCGGCACCTACACGAAAACCATTGACGCTCCGCAGTCGTGGTTCACCAACGGCGGCCATGTGTGGATCGATCTCGGCGATGTGAAAAATCTCGCCGAAGTCCTGGTCAACGGCAAGTCGCTCGGAATCGTCTGGCATGCACCCTATCGCATCGAATTGACCCCAGCACTCCAGCCCGGCAACAACGAACTCACCGTGAAAGTGACCAATGCCTGGGTGAATCGGATGATCGGCGATCAGCAGCCGGGCGCGACGAAATACACCTTCACCGCCGTGCATCCTTACCGCGCGAATTCGCCGCTGCTCCCTTCGGGCCTGTTGGGCCCGGTAACCCTCTACTCCCTCAGCTCCGCACAGTGAGGGCCTAACCAAATCGTTTCGCTTTTCAGAGGCTGATCCCTTGGCGCGCTCTGCCGTCAATCCAGGCTACCTCATCCCCGTGCTGTCCAAAGCGCTGGATATCCTTGAGGTCCTGCATCGATACGGTCAGCCTCTGCCTCTGGAAACGATTCACCAGCAAACCAATATTCCCAAGACCACGGTGTACAGGATCCTCAAAACCCTCGTGCACCGTGGCTATCTCGCCCATTCTCCCAACGGCCTTTATCGCGTTGTGAGCAGACCAAAGAAGACCTGCTTCGGATTTGGCAAGCAGTGCGGTGAGATGCCCTTCTCCGAAGCCGTCACTGCGAGCCTCCGCCACGCGGCGGTCCGCGCCGGCATCGAACTGATCGTCCTCGATAACCGTTACGACCCTGCGACCGCCATCCATGTCGCCGAAGAATTCGTGCGAAGAAAGGTCGATCTCGTCATCGAGTTCCAGATCGATCAGCACGCAGCCCCGGTCATCGCAGATAAGATTGCCGCCGACGGAATCCCTCTCATCGCCGTTGATATCCCGCATCCCCATGCCATCTACTTCGGCGTTGACAATTACCGCGTCGGTTTCGAAGCCGGCGACCTGCTCGCGGAACACGCCGAGCAGACCTGGAGCGGCAAAGTCGATTCGGTCCTCGGCCTCGATATTGAAGGAGCCGGCAGCCTGGTGCAGAGCCGCATCACCGGCAGTTTCCAGGCCATCCAGAAGCGTCTGCGCCATCTCGCACCGGCTTCGTTCGTCCGCATCGACGGGGCAGGAATCCGCGAGAAGAGTGCCCGGATCGTTGCCGAATTCCTGCGCCAGCATCCGCGCGATCGACGCGTCCTGATCTCAGCCGCGAACGACACCAGCGGCCTCGGCGCGCTCCAGGCGGTGCGCGAGCTGCATCGTGAAAAACATGTCGCCATCGTCGGACAGGATTGCATACAGGAAGCGATCGACGAGATGCATCGCCCCGGCAGCCCCTGGATCGGATCCGTCTCCCACGAAGCCGCAAACTACGGCCCGGCGCTAATCCGCCTCGGTCTCGCCATCCTGCAGGGCGCGACCGTGCCTCCCTACAATTTCGTCGAACAAAAATTGATCAGAGCCGACCAGTTGCGAGCCCCCGCGGCGGAGAAGGCGATCCCGCCGCACCGCGACCTCTCCGGAACCACAGCCTCGCTGTCCGATTGCGAGCGCGCATGACGGCGAAAGCGTGGCCGTCCACACGAGCAGCCACCACAACCCAGGTAGCAACTTTATTGTTTTTGGGGAAATATGGTAGGCACGAGGAGACTCGAACTCCTGACCTCTACCGTGTCAAGGTAGCGCTCTAACCAACTGAGCTACGCGCCTACGGACAGATCGTCACCTCCATGATAACAGCACCGCGCCACGCTGTTCACGGACAGATGCGAGCCAATCCGCCCCGTCGCCATGCGATGTTCAGGCCGCGGAATACAATGGCGGCCATGCTGAACGACCATCTCCTTGCATCGCTCCGCATCATATGTTTTTCTTTCGCCGTCATTGCTTGCGCCGCCCTGGCGGGAGCGCAATCGACCATCGTTGACGTGAAAGTCCACTCCGCCGGACTCGAGCACAACCTGCTCGGCGATCCCGCTGACCAGGCTGTCTCGATCGTTCTGCCCGCCGCATACGCTCGGGATGCGCAGCGTCGCTTCCCCGTTCTCTACTTCCTCCACGGATACTCTGACCCGACACCGCGCCACGCTGCCGCCGAGTTCATGCGCACCTCACTCGACAATCTCATCGCGGCCGGATCCGCGCAGCCATTCCTCATCGTGCTGCCCAATGGACTCAACAAGTATCTGGGTGCCTTCTATGCCAATTCACCAACCACCGGCAACTGGGATGACTACATCACCCGAGACCTGGTCCGGTACATCGACAGCCACTACCGTACGCAGGCCGATCCCGCGCACCGCGTCATCGCCGGACACTCCATGGGCGGATACGGCGCGCTCACCCTCTCCTTCCGCCACCCTGACGTATTCGGCTCCGTTTACGCCATGAGTCCCTGCTGTACCGATCTGGTCGCCGACGCCGGGCCGAGCAATCCCGCCTGGAAGATCGTGCCCACGCTCCAGTCGCCGGATGAGGTCCCCGCCGCCCTGCACAAGGGCCAGTTCTTCGTCGCTGCGGACGGCGCGCTGGATGCCGCCCTCGCCCCCGATCCGTCCAGCAGGATCTTCGGCGATCCGCCGTTCCGCCTGGTCGACGGTCAACTGCGCACCGACCCTGAGAACTACCGTCGCATCGCGATGAACATGCCCGCAAACATGGTCATCCCTCTTCTGCCCAACATCCTCCAGCTTCGGGCGATTTTCATCGAGTACGGCGCCCAGGAGAACTTCACGCATATCATCGTCGGCGCCCAGGAGCTCTCCCAACGGCTCTCGACCGCCGGCGTCTCCCATACTCTCGAGGTCTTCCAGGGCGACCATATCGACCACCTCAGAGAGCGGATCGCACATCACCTCTTGCCATGGGCTAGCAAGCAGCTTTCTTTGAGTGATTTGCCCCGGAACACTCCAGGTAATCGTTGATCTCCATCCGACGACAAGGCTCTTCCGAGCCCTGGTGCCGCTTTCGCTGGGGTTGGAGGGTATTTCTCTTGGTAGGTACTTCAAAAGAGGAGGCTTGCTGCGGGTGGCTGAGGGAAACTGCTAAGGACGGGTTGTGCGAAAGCGGCTCTCCATGGTTGAAACGCCTGACGGCTTCCCGGAACCGACATCCCGTCGGAAGGTCGTCATCATGCTCCTGTAAATGCAACCACCCTGCCAAAACCGCCGCGTACCCCTGTGCATCCCACTGTCGCAGCAAGCAAAGGGCTTACGCATCGCAACGCCTTCACAACTCGATGATTCTCGGCACCCAGGGTCCTTCCGATTTCCGACGACGCCGCACACGGCACTGTGCAAAGGAATGCAGAAAATGGCCCAAAACAGCCCTTCCAACCCCGATCCGATCAGAACCACGCAGGGGAGTAACTAGTCTGATGCCTTCAGATCACGCTTCAATTAATCCGAGAAAGTTGTTGGTTTGTATGTGTGATCCGGGAAACACCAGCTCCAGATTGCGCGAGCCAAGCGTCCGGTACGCCGCCTCGCCCAGTACCTGCCGAAAATCCGTCGTAATCGCCAGGTCCCGCGCTTCGTAGAGCTGCTCCTGCTCCAGCCCCGGCCACCGGCCATACACTCGGCCGCCCTTCACCGGCCCACCCAGGATAAACATCACGTTGGCGTGCCCGTGATCCGTGCCGCCTGTCCCATTTTGTCGACATGTGCGTCCAAATTCCGACATCGTCACCAGCACGATGTTCTCAGCCTCGCTGCCCATGTCCTTCCAGAACGCGCTCAGTCCCAGGCTGAACTCCCGCAGGCGCCCAGCGAGCTGGCCCTCAGCAGCGCCTTCGTTCTGGTGGGTATCCCATCCGCCGATATCTGCAAACGCTGCTTCGACTCCAAGATTCGCTTTCAGAAGCTGTGCGACCTGTCTGAGGCTATTACCGAACGGCCCATTGGGATACTCCACGCCAGCCGCCGGCACATAGCCCGCCGGATCCGCGGCGCGCAGCATCTTCACCGCCTCAAACGTCTCCTGCCCTGTCCCATGCAGCACGGAATCCGTGCTCTGGTCGTACATCGCCGCAAACCCAGCCGCGGCCGTGCTGCTCTGCACCCCGAAGTTCCGAACATTGTCGAGCGCCACCGCCTGGATGCGCCCGTCCAGAGTCCGCGGAATCTGCTCCCCCAGCGCAACCGCCCGAAACGGGGTGTGCTGCTTCTGCGGCCACGCCAGGTCCTCCGCCTGTAGCGCCCGATTGAGCCAGCCGTCCACCGTCGCCTTCAGCCCCGGCGTGCCAGACTCCATGAAGTCCTGCGCGTCGAAGTGCGACCGCGACGGATCCGGCGACCCCGACGCATGCACCACCGCCAGGTGCCGCTGGTCCCAGAGCGGCTTCAGCGGAGCCATCGCCGGATGGAACCCGAAGAACCCGTCCAGATCAATCACCTGGTTTTGCGGAATCGCGATCGTCGGCCGGTACTGGTAGTAGGCCGGCTCGCGGTACGGCACCACGACG
>DATEPN010000023.1:0-8968 GCA_035273225.1 Acidobacteriaceae bacterium
CTGCGTGATCGGATGCCCGCACGCCAGCATCTTCTTTGGATCGACATACGTCACCGTGCACGTCGCCGCGATGTTCAGGTCGCCTCTCACCAGCACCGCGCTGACGGCCGAGCCCGGAACCAGCGGGTCAGGCTGCCTCTCGTCGCTGGCCGACCCGCCCACGCCCGCAACCGGCATCAGACCAGCCGGCGCATGCTCCTTCCAGAGTTGCAGGGCGGCTGGACTGAAGCCGCTGAACACCAGCGGCGTGTCCATGGGCTGGATCAGCGGCTGATCGGCGCTGTTCATTACGCCCACGCTGGCGTCAGGGCCACTCGCGGCGGTCCGCTCCAGCATTGCATCGGTTCCCCTTCTGAGCCCCGCGCCCTCTGCAGTGGCTTCAGCGGTGAGTTCTGTGCCCTGGTTCTCCACGCCCAGCATCTGGCCGATGGGCGTGATCCCGCAGATCGGCTCTTTGCTGAACTGTCCGATGCGATACGACAAGGCTCCCACCAGCTTCCCGTCGATATACACGGGACTCCCGCTCATCCCGGCGACTACGCCCGTGAACTCCGGCTTCTGGCCCTCCAGACGCGCCAGAATCATGTCCTGTCGCGGGCCAATCCCGCCATGCAGGACCCCGAGGATCTCCACCCCCATCGGCTCCGGTTTCGTGCCCTCAAAAACGGTGTAGGCGACGCCGTGCTGCCCCCGATGCACCTCGTTCAGAGGGAAGAACTTCGTCACTGCCGGCGGGTTCGGAGGCAGGTTCAGAGGCTTTGCTTCGGTCTGGCTGGACTCCTGGCCAAACGCGCAAAAACCTGCCACAGCAACCAGAGCGAATACTCCGGCAGCCTTTTGGATATCTTTCAGGCTGGTACGCACGTCCATAGACTAAGCCGCTTCCGTGCTTGTCGCAATGAACCGTGCGCCCGCGCCAGCCGGAAAAGCTGCCCCAGCGGTTGCCGCATTCGAAACTCCAGCGGTTGCCGCAAAGGCATCCGAGGCTCCAATATTGTCCAGAGGGTCTTTCATGAGGGTCTCCCGCCTCCGTTCGTCGGCCATTCCGATCATCGCTCTGCTGGTTGCTCAGACGTTTGCCACTGCCGATTGGTCATGGGCCCAGAACACGTCCAGCACGCCCCAAAGCCAGTCTCAGCAGCAACAGCCCAAACAGCAGCCAGGCGATCAGGAGCCCAATCCCGAAGCCGGAGGGCCCGGCAACGACACCGGCGCTATCGCGATCCCGAAGAAAGGCCCCGCCAAAACGGAAACCCCGCCGCCCCCGCCCAAGGTTAAGAACCCCCCGGAGCTGAACAACTATTCGCTGCGCGTGGATGTCCCTGTCGTTAATGTCGATGTCAACGTCATTACGGAAAAGACCCACCAGTTCATTCCCAATCTGCAGAAGGACAATTTCAAGGTCTACGAAGATGGTGTTCCGCAGGAGATCGTCGGTTTCCATCAGGTCAAAGCGCCTATCACCGCCGTTCTGTTGCTCGAGTTCGCGTCCAACAGCTACCACTTCATCTTCGATATGTGGAACGCGGCAGTGTCCTTCACGCAGCAGCTGCAGCCCAATGACTACATCGCTGTCGTGACCTACGACATGCACACGAACATCCTGACCGACTTCACCCAGAACAAAATGCTGATCCAGCAGGCGGTGCAGTCGCTGCAGATTCCTACCTGGCACGAAACCAACGAATACGACGCGCTCTACGAAACGCTCGACCGTCTCTCACGTATCGACGGCCGCAAATACGTCATCCTCGTCTCTTCCGGGGTCGATACCTTTTCCAAGATCACCCTGGACAAGATGCTGAAGAAGATCAAAGAAACGCCGAACGTCACCATCTTCTCGATCGCTACCGGCGGTGCAGGTGCCTACGGCGGCGGCAATTTTGCCAGCGGACGCATGAATAACATCACCATGCTTCAGGCGCAGAATGAGCTACAGAGCTTTGCGCGCATGACCGGAGGCATGTACTTCGAGCCGCGCTTCGACGCCGAATTCCCCGACGTGTTTCAGGAAATCAACGCGTCCATCCGGAACCAGTACCAGATCACCTATCGACCCAGCAACAGCAAGATGGATGGCAGCTGGCGCCGCATCCAGATTCAGGTGGTCGATCAGGAAGGCCATCCGCTGCGCATGGTCGACGAGAAGCACAAGCCGCTGAAGTACGACATCATCGCCCGCGACGGTTACCGCGCGAAGCAGCAGGTGGAATAACCGCCAGCGGTGACTTGAGCTTTACGCGTCCCCGCCGGTAAAGCGCTGGCTGCTGTCCCCGAACGTCTCCGGACTGCTACCCTGTCTCCACGTTATGGAGCCTCTACTCGTCGTCCTGCTGGGCCCCACCGGGAGCGGCAAAACGTCGCTCTCGCTCGCGCTCGCACGACGATTCGGAGGCGAAATTGTCAGCTGCGACTCGGTCGCCGTCTATCGCTCCATGGAAATCGGCACGGCGAAGCCTACCCGCGCCGAGCGCCGCGAGATCCCGCATTATCTGATCGATGTCCTGCCGCCGGACCAGTTTTGTACCGCGGGAGACTATTCCCGGCTCGCTCGCCAGGCGATTGCTGCCATCGCGGCCCGCCATTGCCTCCCGATCGTCACTGGCGGAACCGGCCTCTATCTCCGCGCACTGCTCGACGGCCTCTTCGCCGGACCGCAGCGTTCGGAAGACCTCCGCAGCCGCCTGCGTGAGAGCGCCGACCGCCGCGGCCCGTCCTGGCTGCATCGCATGCTCGAGCGGCTCGATCCTGCCGCTGCGGAACGCATCCACATCAACGACCGGCCCAAGCTCATCCGCGCGATCGAAGTCTGCCTCTCCGTGGGCAAACCACTGACTGCCGTCTGGCAGACGGGACGCGATCCGCTCACCGGGTACAACATCCTGCGGATCGGCCTCAATCCTGCTCGGGCGCTGCTCTATGACCGCATCAACGCGCGCGCCGAGCGCATGTTTTCCGAAGGACTGGTGCAGGAGACCCTTTGGCTGATCCGCCAGTACGGTGAATCCCCTCGCCCCTTCGACGCTCTGGGCTACCGCGAGGCACGCAACGTGATCCACGGCGAGCTCACGCTGGCGGAGGCAATTGCTGTCACAAGGCAAGCTCATCGCAACTACGCGAAACGCCAGCTCACCTGGTTCCGCCGAGAACCCGACGTCCACTGGCTGGAGGGTTTCGGCGACGATCCGCGCATCGCCGAGCGGGCGACGACGCTCGTGCAGCAGCGCCTCCATCTCGAACCGTCGGTCGCGTGACCCTGCAGAGAGCCAGCCTTGCCGCTCCGCACTGAACCACAGCCGCAGATAGACCGAGCACAGCGTCTTAGCAACCATGTGCCTCGTGCGGTGCCGCCGCTGAAGTCCTCTCGGATCGCGCCTTGGCTCCTGACACCTCTCGTGCTGGCCGTCCACGGCTATCACCCGTTTGCCGGAGATGCCGGCATTTACACCGCGGGCATCCGCCACATTCTCGATCCTGCGCTTTATCCGCTGAATGCCGCGTTCGCCGACGCGTTCACGCATCTCTCCCTGTTCGCGTGGACAGTTGCAGCGCTCGTACGCCTCACACACCTTTCGCTGGCGTGGATTCTGCTGCCGCTGCACCTGGTCTCCATCTGGTTGTTTCTGGCGGCCTCCAACAGTCTGGCTTCGCGCGTTTTCGCTGCAGAATTCACCCGCTGGTGTGCGGTCGCGCTCGCCGCAGCCAGTTGCGCGCTGCCTGTCGCCGGCACGGCTCTCGTGCTGATGGATCCCTATGTCACCGCGCGGTCGTTCTCGACGCCGCTGAGCCTTTTCGCCGCTGCCGCGTGTCTTGATGCCCGCTGGCTGCGCGCGGCCCTGCTTCTCACATTGGCGGGTGTACTGCATCCGCTTATGGGCTGCTACACGGTCGGCTTCATCCTGCTTCTTTCCCTCATGCGGACGAACCGACTCCGCGCCGCCCTGATCGTCTGCGTCGCTGCCATTGTTCTGGCAGGAGCGGCCTTCGTGTTCGCGCATACGGTGCCGACCTCCGTCGCCTATCGCGAGGCGGTGGATCTGCCCCAACGCAGCTTTCTCTTCCTTGCTCGCTGGCGTTGGTACGAAGTTCTCGGCCTCGTCCTGCCGTTGATGCTCTTCGTCCTCGCGTTGGGTCGTTTCCCACGCGCCACCGCAATCGGAGCGCTGTGCCTGACCTGCATCCTCGCCGGGAGCGTCAGCACCCTGCTCGCCGCCTTGTTTGTGCCACCCGCCGGACCCTATCTGCTCGTTCCGCTCCAGGTCCTCCGGGCGTTTCACGTCATTTATGCTGTGGGTATCGTGCTTAGCGCCGGTGCGCTGGCCCGCTTCCGGATGGCAGGCGGCGCCTTGCTTGTTCTGCTGTTCGCCGGGATGTTCTTTGCCGAGCGCTCCACGTGGCCCGGATGTGCACGCATCGAGTGGCCGGATGCGCCACCGACAAACGCGTTCCAGCAGGCGTTCCAGTGGATCGATGAGCACACGCCGGCCGACGCCGTTTTCGCCTTCGATCCGCAATTCGTCTACTGGCCCGGAGAAGACGAGCAGGGCTTCCGTGCTCTGACCGGACGCGATCATCTCGCCGATGACAAGGACGCCGGTGTCGTCGCTGTCCTGCCAAGCCTGGCTGGGCGCTGGGCCGCACAACGCAACGCCGAACTCAATATTGACACCATGTCCGACGATCAGCGCCGCAGCGTCCTCGCGGCCGCAGGCGCGACATGGCTCCTGCTCCCGCCCGGCTCACCAACCGATCTTTCCTGCCCCTACCGCAACAGCGCCGTCCAGGTCTGCGAACTCGTCTCCTCGATCCACTCGCGCACGATGCTGGTGCCTCTGGCATTCGCCAAAAGTGAAAAGGCCCGGGGTTAAACCCGAGCCTTCGTTCGCTGCTGCTGCCGGCGTTCTTACTTCACGGTCAGCGCAATGCACGTAGCGCCCGCGCAGCTTGCGTCTGACGAGGTGGCCTGCGTGATGGCCGTTCCGTTCGAGGAATACGCGGCAATCACAATCGTGTAATTGCCCGGGCCGGTGCCGAAGTTGGGGGATGGATGGTAGTGCAGATAGCTATAGCGCTGGTTACATGCCGTCAATCCGAGGGAGCCGGCGGCCAGCAGCAACATCAGGCCCAGTACCTTCACCGCACCGAAATGCCTGCGTCGAATCGCCCCTAGTCCCGCCAGTGCCAGCAGCCCCGGGATAACCACCGCAAACCGGAGACCCGAACCACCCAGAGGACCAGGCTTCAGCTCAGCTCCGGTGTTAATGCCCGAAGGCGCCGTGGTGGTGATCTGCAGCGAACTCGTCCCCGCGCCGTTGGCAGCCGGAGTCACCACCGCTGGCGTGAAATTGCAGTTCGACGCCGACGGCAGTCCCGAGCACGACAGGTTCACCGCGTCGGCAAACCCATTCTGGGACGTGACCGTCAGAAGAACGGTGCCGTACTGGCCCGCGGTCAGCGACAAAGACGACGGATTGACGGTGACTGTGAATCCGGGAACCCCGCTGGTCGCATCCGGCACCACAGACGCGCTCGCCGCCGAAGGCGCCAGAACCTCCGTGCCGTGGTAAACCGCCGACACCGATCGCGCCCATGACGGAGCATTCGTCAGGTTAAGCGCTGCCCAGCCGTCGTGAACAAAGACCGATCCCAACGACCCCTTCGCCGTCTCGAAGCTCACCGATCCGTCCTCGACCGGCTGCCCCTGCACGTCTGTCACCTTCGCTTTGAGCGAAAGCACGCCGTTGCTTCCTTCACTGGAGATCTGCGTGCGGGTGGCCACCCTGTTCTGGGCCAGCATGGAAGAACAGCTAAGAATGCCGGCAAGGACGGCGAGCAGGATGCGCCCTGTTGTTTTGGTCTTCCGGAACAGCGAAATCATTCGTAGGAAACTTCCTTCACTCAAACCGTCCGCACCTGGCCAATACAGCTTCCCTTTTCGGGGTGAAGCAATCGTCCTGCGCTGGAAAGACTTATTGTATCTGAGCGGCGCGAGACTCGGCACCCTCAACCCCTTCGTTGGACGTTCGGACCGCGCCCGCGAAAGCAGATCGCCGTCATCCGCTCGCAATCCGAGTTAGCATTTCAGGTTGCGCATTCATACGGAACGAGGCACCCTCCGATGGCCACTTCGCTCTCCCAGCGCCCGCAGCTGCAGTACCTCACCACCGCTATCAATGAGCTGAAACAGAAGGGCACGCATTTTCGGCTGCGCGTCCTCGACGACGTCCAGGCGCCCGTGTGCACGTACGACGGCCGCAAGGTGATCAATCTCGCCTCGAACAACTACCTCGGTCTCTGCAACCACCCCAAACTTCGCGAGGCCGCCATCCGGGCAACGAAAGATTTTGGAGTCGGCTCCGGCGCTGTCCGGACCATCGCCGGGACCATGAAGATCCACATGGAACTGGAAGAGAAGATCGCCCGCTTCAAGAACGTCGAGGCCTGCGTCGTCTTCCAGAGCGGATTCGCCGCCAACGCCGGCACCGTCTCGGCGATCCTCGGCAAAGAGGACTTCATCATCTCCGACGAGCTGAACCACGCGTCGATCATCGACGGTGCCCGCCTCTCTCGCGCCAAAATCAAAGTCTTCCGCCACAAAGACCTCGCCGACGCAGAAGAACTGCTCCGCGAAGTGCAGAACGAGCCCGGCCACAAGCTGCTCATCACTGACGGCGTCTTCTCCATGGACGGCGACATCGGCCCCGTCGACAAGCTCGCCGACCTCGCCGAGAAATACGGGGCCATCATGATGGTTGACGACGCCCACGCCTCCGGCGTCCTCGGCCGCAACGGACGCGGCACCATCGACCATTTCCATTGCCACGGCCGGGTCGACGTCCAGGTCGGCACGTTGTCCAAAGCGATCGGCGCATTGGGCGGCTACGTTTGCGGCTCGAAAGACCTCATTGATTTCCTCTATCACCGCGCGCGGCCGTTCCTCTTCTCCACGTCGCACCCACCATCTGTGGCGGCGACCTGTATCGCAGCCTTCGATCTGCTCGAGTCCGAACCCGAGCGCATCGACCGGCTCTGGGAGAACACCCGCTATTTCAAATCGGAGCTGGGCCGCCTCGGCTTCAACATCGGCGGGGTGAATACTCCGGCCAGCGAGACGCCGATCACGCCGATCATTGTGGGCGAAGGCCGCATGGCGATGGACTTTTCCCGTGCGCTCTTTGAGGCAGGCGTGATGGCCACAGGCATCGCCTTCCCGACCGTTCCCGAAGGCAAGGCGCGCATCCGGACGATCATGACCAGCGAGCACACGCGCGAGCAGCTCGATGAGGCACTGGAGAGGCTGAACAAAACGGCAAAGAAGCTCAGCATTCTGTAGAAACGCGTCCGTAACTCGGAGCTGCGGCTTTGCTACGGGTACTGACTACTGGCTATTGGCTCTTCTTCCCGTAGTAGTCCTGCAGCGTGAAGAAAGCTTTCTTCTTCTCGCCCTTATCAGACACGAGGCCCTTGCGGTTGTAGTCGTCCTGAATGCCAGGGAGCTGGCGCATGGGCGAGCGAAAATCCATCAGCACCCACGGCGTGATCCCGCGAAGAAATGGCATCTTCTCCATCATTTTGAACTGCTGTCGATAAACGAAGTCCTCGTACTCCTCGGTGAACTTCTGCGCCTCCGGCCCATGCAGCCCGGCCTTCGCCCCGGCGCCAAACTCGCTCAGGATTACCGGCTTGCCCATCGGATTCTCCCACGTGTAATCGGGGATGGTTTCCGCCGTCCCCATGTACCAGCCGATGTACTCGTTGTATCCAAGCACATCCAGGTCCTTGCCGAGTGGATCATCGAGCACCGCATGTGTCCCATGGAAGTGCGTGACGATGGCCGACGTGATCAGCCGCGTCGGATCCTGCGCGCGCGCGGCCACCGCGAGCTGATGGATGAAGGCGTTGCGCTCGGGACTCTCCGGCGTCTCGTTCGACATGGACCACAGGATCACCGCGGCGTGATTCTTGTCCCGCCGGATCATTTCCCACAGTTGACGCTTCGCCACATCCAGAGTCTTCGGATTCGTCCAGTCGATGCCCCAGTACACGGGGATCTCCGACCAGACCAGAATCCCCGTTTTGTCGACCAGCCGATACTCGTTCTCGGTGTGCGGGTAGTGCGTCATGCGCACGAAGTTGCAGTGCAGCTCATGCGCCCAGCCGAGGAGCATCTGCGCGTCCTGATCGGACCAGGAGCGTCCAGAACGGAACGGCGCCTCGTCGTGATAGCTGACGCCTCGGAGAAAAATTGGCTTGCCATTCAGCAGGATCTGGTCGCCCTGAACGGCAACGGTGCGGAAGCCGATCTCATCAGCCAGCCGGTCCGGCCCAGCACTCATCTCGACGCGGTAGAGCCGCGGGTGCTCCGGAGACCAAAGCTCCAGCCCTTGTACAGCGAACGAAAACTCCGCCCGCCCGTTCGCATCTGTCGTCGCATCTTGGTCCACGTGCAGGTCGGGGAGGTGTATTGTGACGCGCTGCCCCACCGCGGCGCCCGCCACATGCACATAGCCTTCAATCGCCTCGTTGTTCCCGCGCTTCAGTTGCAGCGAATAGTCGTCGATGTAGCTTTCCGGCACTTCGACCAGGGAAACCGGCTGCGTAATGCCACCGTAGTTCCACCAGTCCGTTTTCACCGTGGGCACGCGCTCTGTTAGCCGCTGATTATCCGCCGCGACCACGACGTTGTTGTCGCCGTCCTTCACGGCTTGGGTAATCTCGCAATCGAAGGGAGTGAAGCCGCCCTCGTGGTAACAAACCTGCTGATCGTTCACGAAAACGGTGGCCTTGTAATTCACCGCACCGAAGTGCAGGAAGAGATGGGCATGCGCCCTGGGATGAGCGGTGAAATCCCGCTGGTACCAGAGCAGCCCCTCGTAATAGAAGAGCGATTCCTTCTGCGAATTCCAGTCGCCAGGCACATTCAACGTCGGCGATTTTGCGAAGTCATACTGCACGAGCGGTCCGCCCG
>DATEPN010000024.1:0-2060 GCA_035273225.1 Acidobacteriaceae bacterium
CCGTTCGGCTCCTGCTCGACGATCTTGTCCACCGCGATGTGCAGCTGCCGCCCCAGTTCCTTCCAGTTCTCCAGCGAATCCTCCGGCAGCGCGCCCTGATCCAGATGCCGGAACCCATCCCACCACAGATTTTGTGCCTGCCACAGGTTCAAATCGAACGGCAGCTCGCGCACCGTCCGCGCCAGTTCCAGCGCGGTGTTCAGAAGCATCGGATTTTCCGGCTCTTCGTAAAGCTCTTCCATCGCCGCTTTCATCTTCTGATCGACGAGGTAGCTCAGCAGCCGCTTGTCGAGCGCGATCTGATCCGCCTCCGCCAGCCCCAGCCAGATCCGCACCTGCACGGCATCGACAGGATCGCTCTCAATCGCCTTCCGCAGCCCCGCATTGATCGCAAACGTCGCCGCCAGATTGAGCGGCTCCGGACGCGGCAGCCCCGCCTGGCTCAGGAAGTGCAGCAGCGACGCCTGGTTCTCGTAGATGGTCGAAAGGCTCGCCTCCACCTCGGCGATGGTGCTGCGCAGCAGGATCTCCAGAATCCGCTTCTGCTCATCGCGGAACAGCGACCGGATCGAATACGCCTCGCGGCCAAAGTGCCGGTCGAAGGCCCGCACCACCTGCGGAAAGTCTCCGCGCGTGACCGCGGCCTTCGCATCGGCGACAAATTTCTTATGCGTCTCCGCCGTTGCCGTATCCCAGCACTTCACGCTGGCCGTGATGTTCTGGTCGCCCAGGTGCAGCACCGCAAACTCCACCGCCTCCGTCTCCTCCGTAATCCGTGACGTCACCAGCGCCTGGCCCGCAACCATCCGCACCCGCCCCGAAAGCGCCGTCTCGTACGCCACGCGCCGCACCGTATAGCAGAACAGCTCCGACTCTTCGGGATAGCTGGTGAAGATGGAGCTGATCGCATAGTGCGCCGCCACCTGCTCCAGCCCGATCTGCAGCGGCCGGACCAGCCGGTTGTAAATCGACGCGCCGTCCTCCTGCTCCGCCACGTTGCTCTTCGCCGCAGCCAGCATGTCGACGAACTGCTCTTCGAAGCGCGCAGCCCGCTCGCCGAATAATTTCGCGGCCAGCTCAGCGACGCGGCTCGCGTACGCGATGATCTGCACCGTCTCGATGCCCGAAATGTCATCGAAGAACCAGCCGCAGCTCGTGTACATCAGCTGCGCATGCCGCTCCAGTTCCATCAGCATGAACGCGTGCGTGCGCTCTTCCTGGCTCAGCGGGCGCTTTGCGTGCTGCGACAAAAATGAGTCGCGCGACTCCCGCGAGCGGTCCAGAACCACGCTGACAAAGCCATTCCGCGCTGCGTCCACATCCCGGAAGAGCTTCGCCCCCTCCTCCTGCACCAGCGGAGCCACGCAGTCGCGCAGCCAGTCCAGCGCCTCGCGCAGAGGCTTCCGCCACTGCTGATTCCATCCCGGTTTCCCGCCGTTGCAGCCGCAATCCGACCGCCAGCGCTCGACGCCATGCGCGCAGCTCCACGAGGTGTCCTCAGCGATCTCCGCCTCCAACTGCGGCGGATGCTGCTGCAGAAACTCCCCATAATTCGTCAGCCGCACCTTTTTCCCAGGCCGACTCGCGCCCGCGCGCGCCTGCTCCTGCACCCAGTGCAGCGTCCACGCCAGCGCCATCTCGCCAAATCGATGATGATGGCCGTAGCTCTCGCCGTCCGTCGCGATGTGCACCATCTGCGGCTCGTCCGAATCAGCCCTGAATCCGCCGGCCAGCCGTTCCGCGAAGGCCTCGCCGCTGTTCAGCAGCCCGCCAAAGGCAACGTCCCGCGAACGCGGTCCGTCATAGAAGAAAACGGCAATCGTCCGCTTCTCCCGCAGCCGAACCAGATACGGCCGCGTCGTGTCCACATCCGCATGCGGCGTATCGACCCACTCCGGCTCGCCGCTCTTCACCGCTGCCCCGGCATTCGCCAGCGGACGCACCCGCGCGCACTGATGCGGCGCCAGCAGCACAAAGCGAATCCCGTTCTGCGCCAGCAGGTCCAGCGTCTCCACATCGACGCCGGTCTCCGGCAGCCACATCCCCTCCGGCGCCCGCCC
>DATEPN010000025.1:0-2454 GCA_035273225.1 Acidobacteriaceae bacterium
GCCCTGCTACACTCACTCTTCTCCGATTGTCCGGGAGGGGCGCCCTTGTCGACCACGCAGCCGGTGAAACCGGCCACCGCAGTGAACTTCCAGCCTTACGTGCCCCCCGGCGAAAGCCGCCCCGAACTCACCGTCCGCGCCATCCTGCTCGGCTGCATCTTCGGACTCATCTTCGGCGGTGTCACGGTGTACGTCGGCATCGAGGCGGGACTCACCGTCGCCGCGTCGATCCCCATCTCCGTCCTCTCCATCAGCGTGCTGCGCGCGCTGGGTCGCGCGTCGATTCTTGAGAACAACATCGTCCAGACCACCGGCAACGCCGGACAGTCCATCGCCGCCGGCGTCATCTTCACGCTGCCGGCGCTCATCTTTCTCGGCTTCGACCTGGAATACTTCCGCATCTTCGTCCTCGCCATGCTCGGCGGCTGGCTCGGCCTGCTGTTCATGATTCCGCTGCGCCGCCAGCTTATCGTCGAGGAACACGGCAACCTGACTTATCCGGAAGGCACCGCCTGCGCTGATGTCCTGCTTGCCGGCGAGCGCGGCGGATCGTTCGCCAGCCGCGTCTTTCTCGGACTTGGGCTGGGCGCCGTCTACGCGCTCTTCCAGAACAGCGACATCTTCGGCGCATGGCCGGATACGCCCAACTACGAACCCGACCTTGGCCGCCAGCACATCATGAAGGGCGCAGCGGTCCGCGTGGATGCCGTGCCGGAGTACCTGGGCGTCGGCTACATCATCGGCGCACGCGTCGCGGGCACCATGTTCGCCGGCGGAGTCTTTTCCTGGCTGGTGCTGATGCCGGCCATCTACTTCTTCGGATCGCACCTGCCGGGCGCGCTCTATCCCTCGGTCAAGCCCATCGCGCAAATGTCTCCCAGCGAGATGTGGTCCGCCTACGTGCGCCCGATGGGGGCGGGAGCGGTCGCCGCCTCCGGCCTCATCACCCTGCTGAAGACCGTCCCGACCATCGTGAACGCGCTCAAAGCCGGCATGGGCAATCTGCGCAAAGGGAGCGCCGCGGAGGCCGGTAACGCGCGCACCGACCGCGACCTGCCGATGTCGGTCGTCATTGGCGGCAGCGTGCTGCTCGTCCTGCTGATGTGGATCTTCCTGACCTTCAAGCCCGTTCCCGGGGCGCAAACCGGCATGCTGGCGAACCTCGCTGCTTCGCTGCTGATCGTCGTCTTCGGGTTTCTGTTCGTCACCGTCTCATCGCGGATTGTGGGCCTGATCGGCAGCTCAGCAAACCCGATCAGCGGGATGACCATCGCCACGCTGATGGCGACCGCCGCGGTCTTCCTCGTCAAGGGCTGGACCGCTCCGGCCTATGGCGCGCTCGCCATCACCGTGGGCGGCGTGGTCTGCATCGCATCCGCGAACGCCGGAGACACCTCGCAGGACCTCAAGACAGGATTCCTGGTCGGGGCGACGCCGTGGAAGCAGCAGCTGGCGCTGATGATCGGCGTCTGCGTCTCGACCTTCGCCGTGGGCCTGACCCTGAACGCCATGAACCGCGGCTTCGAGGAGTTCCACTCCATGGACAAGGCGTGGGACATCTCCGCCCCCCACGACGGCGTGCAGACGCAGGGCGCCTTCACACGGAAGGAATTCCGCGTCGCGATGCCCGACAAGACCACGCAGTCGAAGCCGGGCAGCCAATATATCCTCCTGAACGCGCTGGGGTCGCATGAGCTGGCCGACGGCAAATACCTCTACAATCCGCAGACCCACGTCATCGAGGTGCAGTGGATTCAGGGCATCGGCAGCGAGAAGGCCGCCGCCCCGCAGGCCCGCCTCATGGCCACCGTCATCAACGGCATCCTCAGCCAGAAGCTTCCCTGGGGACTCGTCCTGCTCGGCGTCTTCCTCGTCATTGCGGTTGAGCTGATGGGCATCCGCTCGCTCACCTTCGCCGTCGGATCGTACCTCTCGATCGCCACCACGCTGGCCATCTTCGTCGGCGGCATGGTGCGCTGGATGACCGACCGAGCCGCCGCCCGCGAAGGTGGAGCGGCCGAAGGCGAAAGTGAAATCAGCCCCGGCTCCCTTTACGCCAGCGGACTCATCGCCGCCGGCGGCATCGTGGGCCTGATGGGCGTCGGCATGAAGCTGTGGGAGTCGGTGTCGGAGCGCGACAACCCCGTGCAGTTCCCGCACACCGCGATTTATCACGACTGGTTCGCCGTGCTGATGTTCGCGCTGCTGGCCGGCTCGCTCTACTACTTCGCCCGCAAACCCCTGGCCAACAAATGAAGCGTCGAGATATGGACGTACCCACGCCAAGTGTCGTGCATCATCGTCGCGACTATCCGCTGCACGGTGTGCGCTATACGGTGCCTTTCCTTCTGCTCCTCTTCTTCTGCGTCTCTGGCTGCGCGCAGAGCGCGGTCGTCACCGCCGATCACGGCCCGAACAGCGCCGCGGCTGCATCCAGGCACTACGTCGTCCTCG
>DATEPN010000026.1:0-5223 GCA_035273225.1 Acidobacteriaceae bacterium
CGCCGCCGGCCCGATCAGATAGGAGATCTCCGTCGGAATCGCATAGAGAATCGTCGCCGTCACGGCCACGCCGTAGACCCACAGGTTCCACGCCGTCAGAAAACCCACCAGGTCGCCGAACGCCTGCCGCGCCCATACATATAGGCCGCCCTCGAGCGGCATCCGCCGGTTCAGGCAGACGACCGACGCGGCCATCGGCAGATAGAACAGCAGCATCGCCGCGACCCACACCAGCGACTGCGCCTCTCCGAGGCCGCCGGCAACGCCCACCCACGAGCTGCCGACCACGCACAGGATCTGCGTCAGCACCAGATCGCGCAGTCCGAGCTGCCGGTGCAGACCGTGCTCGGCGCTGGGGCGCTCGGCCATGGCCCATTATGGTGGCACAGATCCCTGACAACTGCCCAGTTGAACGTGCAGCACCTGGAAGCAATCCGCAAGGAAGAGTGGGATATCATTCCTCCGCATACTTCTCCAGGCGGGGGTACGAATGAGCACTTCTCAGGAACTCAATAGCGGATTGAGCTTTCAGGCGCTGACAGAAGAACAGCGCGGTTCATTCCTTCCAACCCCTGCGCCGGTCCTCGTGCGCTTCGAGCAGGGCGACTGCGTCTATAAGTGGACGGGATACGATTTCGTCCGGATCTCCAGAACCACCGGCAAAGAACAAGTCAGCGAGTACTGGTGTCCGTGGAACGAACTGGCGATCGGTCCGCTCCGAGTTCCCGGATTCAAAGATCTGCGCACCCGTTACGGCAACGTCGGCGGCAGCGTCGGCCGCCCGCAGGAGTTTGCGCGCGCGCGCAATGCCGTCACCCACCAATGGAACGAGATGACGTCGATCCTCAAAGCGCGGTTCAGGAAGCCGGTTTGGGGCTTCGTTGGCAGAACCGCGCCGCAACGGTTCTATCAGGATCGCGACAAGCCGGAAGTCCTGGCGAATGTCACCTGGATCGGCGGGGATTTTCAGCTCTGCATCCCCAACCTCACTCCGGAGTGGATCGAGAAGCTCTAGTTCCCGCGCAAGCGGCCGCACGACGCGAGGCGCACGACTGCTGCTCCCAGGAAACTGCGAGTCATTCGTCCGTATCTTGCGCTGAATTCCTAGCGTGCGTACTGCTTCACGGCCTTCTCGATCCCCGGGCTGCCTTTAGCCAGGTCCGCCGGAGTCATCACCGGCCGGAACGAAATCTTCGCGTTGAACGCCAGAAACCACGGCTCGGCCAGAGCGGGGATCTCCGACGAGTCCTTCATATCGAAAATCACTGAACCGCAGCGATTGCCCTGATCGTCGGCATAGAAGTACGCCGCTTCCGGTTTCACTTCGGCGAGGATGCGTTCGACGATCGACCCCAGCGTTCCGGCTTTCGCGGCGGCATTGCCGGCTTCGACAGGGATCGACACGCGCATGAGCATACGCATAGGAATTTCTCCATTTCCGGGGGAGCCCAGGAGATACGCCGCTCGACGCGACCCTGTCAACCTGGAGCACGCAAAATCCTGCGTCACGCCGCCTGCGACGACTCACCGGCCGCGTTCTTCCTCGCCAGCGCCTGCTTCTTCGCCCGCCGCCACAGCAGATACCCGATCCCGGCAATCGCGGCGGCGATCGCCCAGGATGCCTTCTCAAACAGATCCAGCAGCGACTGAAATTTGTTGGCGAATTCGTAGCCCATCATGGCGATGGCGGTCACCCAGGCAGCCGCCCCCAGAGCGTTCGCCACCAGGAATTTGCGCCACTCCATGCCCAGCGCCCCTGCTACCGGCCCGGCCACCGTCCGCAGTCCGAAGACAAAGCGCGCCCAGAACACCGTCGCCGCCCCATGCCGCCGGATCTGGTCCTTCGCCGCGGTCAGGTCGTCTTCCATGTGAAATTTCGCCAGCAGCCAGCGCAGCACGCGCGGCCCCAGCTTCCGCCCGACCCAGAAGCCAATGTTGTCGCCCATCACCGCCGCGGCAATCCCGATCACGATCAGCAGCGGCAGCGAAAGCTTATGCGTCTTGTGCGC
Source organism: Acidobacteriaceae bacterium (assembly GCA_035273225.1). Lineage (GTDB taxonomy): Bacteria > Acidobacteriota > Terriglobia > Terriglobales > Acidobacteriaceae > Palsa-343. The sequence goes on from DATEPN010000026.1 coordinate 2,010, forward strand.
CAGAAACGCCGCGAACATCAGCACCGTTTCGCCGGGCAGAGGCAACCCCGCATCCTCCCCGAGCAAGGCGATGATCAGCGCGAGGTATCCCCAGTGCACCAGCGCGTGCTGGACGGTATTGGCAATCCACCCCATCGAGCGGCAACTACTGCTTGGATGACCGATTCCCCGCGTTTTGGTGCTCTGCGCCCGCCCAGCTCGCCCGGAACTGTCGTAGAGTGATGGGATTGAGGACTCACCCCATGAGCACACGTCTGTTTTTCCTCGAGCGGCGCAAGGCCGAATTGCCGGTCTTTCTGAAAGTCCTGCGGGCCTTGCCTGCGGATCGGCTGGATTACCGCCCGCACGAGCGCTCCCCTTCGGCCGAGCAACTGGTCTGGACCCTGACCATGGAACTGCGATCCTGCGTGGAAGCAGCCCAGAACGGCCGCACGGAATGGCGCATGGAGCCTGCTCCTGGCCTCGAGAAGATGCTCGAAATTTACGAGCAGCATCATCAGGACCTTGTCCGCGTCGTGGAGAACATGGACGATGCCGCCTGGGGAGGCCCCGCACAGTTCTTCTTCAACGGCAAAATGGTCTCCGAGCAGCCCGTTTCGCAGTTTCTGTGGATGATTCTCTTCGACGCCATTCACCACCGGGGACAACTGAGCGCGTATCTGCGTCCCATGGGTGGAACCGTGCCTGCGATCTACGGCCCCTCGGCGGACGCCCGCAGCTGAGCCTCGCCGGACTCTCAACCCAAGGTGAGAAGATAGAACCACGCCCCCAACCCGGGTCGTCTTCATGCTGAAAGCCATCTCTTCCCATGTGTTTCTGCAGCAACGCCTCCATCCCGGCCTGCTCGACGTCTTTGCCCGAGCCGGAGCCCAGGGCGTCGAGCTTTTTGCTGCGCGCCAGCACTTCGACTACACCAGCCGCCCGCATGTCCGCGAACTGGCCGACTGGTTTCGCTCCAATACCGTCGAGCCGTTCTCGATGCACGCGCCCATGTTCCCCGACGCGGAGATGGGCCGCGGCGGCACGCCTGCCGTGAACGTCATCCACCCGGACAAGGCCCGCCGCATCGACGGCATGGACGAGATTAAGCGCGCCCTCGAGGTCGCCGAGCAGATCCCCATCCGCTTCCTCATCATTCACCTGGGCGAACGCGACGACACATGGGGCCCCCGCGCCCTCGAGCACGCCATCACCGCGCTCGAACACCTGCGCACCTATGCCAGTCCCCTCGGCGTTCGGCTGCTCATCGAAAATCTGCAGAGCGACGTCGCCACACCCGCCCACCTGCTCGAAATCCTGAACGTCGCCCACCTCGACACCATCGGCGTCTGCCTCGACGTGGGTCACGCCCACCTCGCCGATGGCGTGCTGGCCGCGCTCACCGAGTTGCGCGACCGCATTCGCTCCTCGCACCTGCACGACAACAAGGGCGACAAGGACGCGCACCTCTGGCCGGGCGAAGGCACCATCAGCTGGGACGACACGCTCCAGGAACTCCGCAGCGCGCCGCAAACGCCTGCCGGCGTCCTCGAAATCCATTACACCCTCGGCGAAACCACCGACAGCGTCGCCGAAAAAGCCAAACGCGCCTTCGACAAGTTTTAGGGATCCCGTGCCCAAAGTACCGGACGACGAGTTTCTCGGATTGCGTTATGCCTGCGCCCACATTCACGATAAAGACGGCATATCGGCAAAACTGCACGTCCGGAAATCTGTATGAGGGCGACTTCAGTCATGCCGAAGAATGCTTCTGCACGTCAGGAAATCTGTATCAGGGCACGACTTCAGTCGTGCCGAAGGATGCTTCTGAGTGAAGGGGCTTTAGCCCCTGAGGCCCGCAATGGCAATTCCGCGGCGACACGTTACTCCGGACCACATCCGCAATGCGTCGCGCACGTTCTTCGTAACAACAAAGACCACGATGGGCAAAGCCGTGCTGCAAACCGATCGCAACGCCGCGCTTCTCGTCGATGTCCTTCGTCGATGTGTCGCCTCGAAACGATTCATCCTTCACGATTTCGTGATCATGCCGAACCACATCCACCTGCTGCTCGAGCTTGGATCTGATATCTCCATCGAGAAGGCAATTCAATATGTCAAGGGTGGCTTCTCGTTTCGCATGAAGAGAGAAAATGGATACCGGGGCGAGATCTGGCAACGGGGATTCTCAGAAGTGCGTATCCTCGATGAGATTAGCTTTTGTCGCCACAGGGAGTACATCGCACAAAATCCTGTGACAGCAGGACTGGTGAGTGCGCCCGAGGAGTTCAGATGGTCTTATACCTGGTTGGCGGCGCACAAGACAGGGGCTAAAGCCCAGCAGTGTTGACGCTGGTGCGGCACGGCTGAAGCCGTGCCCTGATACAGAAGATCAGAGACTAAGAATCATGGAAATCGAAAACGCCAGCAATCAAACTTCGTCTGGATCTCCCTCCATGGCCACCGTCCCCGCGCCCCCCGCCGACGCACCCCTCTCCACCATCGCGCGCATCGGCGAGCACGAAGGCCAGACCGTCACTCTGCACGGCTGGCTCTACAACCTGCGTGAGAGCGGCAAGCTGCTCTTCCCCATCTTCCGCGACGGCACCGGCACCATCCAGGGCATTGTCCCCAAAGCCGCCGTCCCGCCCGAAGTCTTCGAGAAGGTGAAGAGCCTCACCCAGGAATCCTCCGTCATCATCCGCGGAAAAGTCCGCGCCGATAAACGTGCACCCGGCGGTTACGAATTGGACGTGGAGAATGTCGACCTCGTCCAGCGCGTCCCCGAAGACACTCCTTACCCCATCTCCCTCAAGGAGCACGGCACGGACTTCCTGATGGAGCATCGCCATCTCTGGCTGCGCACGCCGCGCCAGGCGGCGATCCTCCGCATCCGCGCCGAGATCATCAAAGCCGCCCGCGACTTCCTCGACGACAACGGCTTCGTCCTCACCGACCCGCCGATCCTCACCCCCGCCGCCTGTGAAGGCACCAGCACGCTCTTCCCGGTCGAGTACTTCGGCGACGAAGCCTACCTCACGCAGAGCGGCCAGCTTTACATCGAAAGCACCGCACTCGCCCTCGGCAAGGTCTACTCCTTCGGCCCCACGTTCCGCGCCGAGAAATCCAAAACCCGCCGCCACCTCACCGAGTTCTGGATGGTCGAGCCGGAATGGGCCTTTGCGACCCTCGACGACCTGATGGGCCTCGCCGAAAACTTCATCAGCTTCATCGT
>DATEPN010000027.1:0-30241 GCA_035273225.1 Acidobacteriaceae bacterium
ATCCGGAACATTTCGCTGCCGCACACGCGCTACGCCATTCCGGCCTATTACGTGATCGCGACCGCGGAGGCCAGTTCGAATCTCGCGCGCTTTGATGGCGTGCGCTACGGATTGCGCGCGCCGCAATCCGACACGCTGGCCACGATGTACCGCCGCACACGCGATGTCGGGTTCGGGGCGGAAGTCAAGCGGCGCATCCTGCTCGGCACGTATGTGCTGAGCCATGGGTACTACGACGCCTATTACCGCAAGGCGCAGCAGGTGCGACGGCTTTTGGCCGAAGATTTCCTGCGCGCGTTCAAAGAGGTCGATGCCATCCTGACGCCGACCGCGCCGACGCCGGCCTTCCGCATCGGGGAGAAGTCGGACGACCCGGTCGCCATGTACCTGGCGGATATTTACACGGTGACGGCGAGTCTGGCGGGAATCTGCGGGGTTTCAGTGCCCTGCGGGAAGTCGCGCGACGGGCTGCCGATCGGGATGCAGATCCTCGGCCGCCATTTCGACGAGGGCACCGTGTTCCGGGTTGGTCGGGCGCTGGAGAACGCGATTGCCGACTGAGCACGATCCTCAGGCTGCGCGGAACGTGAGCTGGATATTTCTCGGGCCGCAGGGAGTCCGCGCCGGGTGGGGGATCCTTCTCTTCTGCGTGCTGTGGTTCGTCATGTTTTTCGGTCTGCAATGGGTGTGCCTGCCTCTGCTGCATTGGGAGCCGGGGAGGCCCATGCCGCCTCGGGCCGGCATCGTCGTGGAACTTTGCCAGTTCATCCCGGCGGTCATCGCGACCTGCATCATGGCTGTGATCGAGAGGCGCCCGGCTGATAGCTATGGATTCCAGGGACGGTTTCGCATCGTCCGGCTACTCTCCGGCATGCTGTGGGGCTTTGTAGCTATCTCCCTGCTGGTGTTCACGCTGTGGAAACTCGGCTATCTGCAACTGACGCGGGCACCGCAGTCGGCGGACTCGCTTCTGAGGCATGCGATGGCGTGGGGAGTGGTTTTCCTGCTGGCCGGATTCTTCGAGGAGTCTGTCTTCCGCGGCTACATCCAGTTCACGCTGACGCGCGGCATCGGTTTCTGGTGGGGTGCGTTACTGTTTGCGGCGGTCTTTGGATTGACACACATCACCAATACCGGCGAGTCGCCGATTGGGCTGGCTTCGGTCGTTGGTGCAGGATTGGTGTTCTCGCTCAGCCTTTGGTACACCGGGTCACTGTGGTGGGCGGTTGGCTTCCATGCCACGTGGGACTGGGGGCAATCGTTCTTCTACGGCACGCCCGACAGCGGCCTCGTCTCCCGGGGACACTTCTTCGAGGCGCATCCGGCGGGAGCGCTGATCTGGAGCGGCGGAGCCACGGGGCCGGAGGGGAGTGTGCTCGTGCTGCCCTGGCTGGCCGTTATGGCGTTCCTGATGTATCTATGGTGGGGGCGGCGGACGCAGTCGCCCTTTGCAGGCTGCGCCTGGAGACCGAAGAGGAGCCTGGCTGCTACGGCTCCTCCGTCGACTGAGCTGGTCTGAAGCGGATTACCGCTGCTCGATGGGCACGTATTTGACCGGATAGTCCGGCCCGGTATATTCGGCGCGCGGCCGAATCAGGCGATTGTCGTCCAGTTGCTCGATCACGTGGGCTGTCCAGCCCGCGATTCGGCTGATAGCGAAGATCGGCGTGAACAGATCGAGATCGATGCCCAGGGTCGTGTACGTCGAAGCTGAATAGAAATCAACATTCGCGTTCAGCTTCTTCTCGTGCTTGACGAACTCCTCGATCGCCCGCGACATCTCGTACCACTTCGTATTTCCTGAGTCGCGGCTGAGCTGCTCGGACATGCGGCGGAGATGTGTTGCGCGCGGGTCCTCGGTGCGGTAAACGCGGTGGCCGAATCCAAACACCTTTTTCTTCTGCGCGAGCAGGCTCTTCACGTACTCGACCGGATCGCCGCCCTTCTTGCCGATATCGAAAAGCATCTTCATTACCGCTTCGTTCGCGCCGCCGTGCAGAGGACCTTTGAGCGCGCCTATTGCTCCGGTGATCGCGGAATGCATGTCGGCCATGGTTCCGGCGATGACGCGAGCCGCGAACGTGGAGGCGTTCAGCTCGTGATCGGCATGAAGAATCAGCGCGATGTCGAAGGTGCGCTCGGCGGCCGGAATCGGCTTCTTGCCATGCAGCATCCAGAGAAAATTGGCTGCATGGCGCAGCGACGGATCGGGCTCGATGATCTCCTGGCCTTTGCGGATGCGATCAAACGCGGCCACGAGCATCGGCAGTTGGGCAGTCAGAGCGAAGGCCTTTCGTACATTGGAATCATGGTCGACGGCCGCCTCGTCGGGGTCGTACATGCTCAGCGCGCTGACCGCCGTGCGCAGCGCTTCCATGGGCGTCGCAGACTTCGGCAGCGAGCGCAGCAACTGGTAAATCTGCTGGGGAACGCGGCGGGCATCGGTCAGCTTCTGCGAAAAATCATTGAGTTGCACCCGGCCGGGAAGGTGTCCGTGCCAGAGGAGGTACGCGGTTTCCTCGAACGTGGATCTCTCCGCAAGCTCATGAATATCAATGCCGCGATAGGCGAGCACTCCGGCGTACCCATCGATCCAGCAAATGCCGGAATGTGCTGCTACAACGCCTTCCAGTCCCTTCACTACAGTTGCTGTTGCCATCTGCCTTCCTTCGCCCCGTCGGGTAGAAATCGTTTCCGAATATCGGGATGCTGCCGCAGCCGTTTGCGATGGATTGCGGCGCAAATTCGCGCCTGACCATGCCGGACGGCGCATAAAATCCAGCTCTTCTTATAGCTTACGCGAAAGGGCGCTGTCATCGCGGCGGGGAGGCACCGCCCGCAAATTGCATTACGAAAGCTGCCATCCGTTTGGGTTAGCGAACCTGCCGCTGCACCGTTCCGTTAAAACGAGACAAGCGAAATCGCTCCATGCTGACCGTGGCCCGTTCGCCGGTGATCCATTGCCTGAGAACTCGGGCCGTTCCCGGTGCGAGCATGATCCCATTCCTGAAGTGGCCGGTCGCGACCCAGCAATGGTCGTCCGCACGGTCGATAATCGGCAAGCTGTCGCCCGATCCGGGACGCAGCCCCGTCCAGGTTTCGGCGATGGTCGCATCACGGAACGCCGGCCACAGGTCTGCCGCCTTCTGGAAGAGCTCGTGGATCTGGTCCGGATAGACTTCTTTGTCGAATCCGGCGTTTTCCACGGTCGAGCCGACGGTATATCGTCCCTTGCCGCGGGGCACGATATAGACATTCGCGGTGCGCAACACGCACTGCATGAGCACTTTCGCTTTTAGCTCCGCCGTAAGCATGTGGCCTTTGCGCGGTCCGACAGGAAGGTTGCTGTGGAGATTGCTTGCCCAGGCCCCGGTCGCGTTGAGGAAAACGCCCGCAGAGAAATGTCCTGCGGAAGTTTCCAGGCCCACGGCTCCGTTAGAGTTCGACGCTTTCAGCACCGATCTGTGCTCGTGGAGCTGAACGCCGGCGGCGCGTGCGGCCGTCGGCAGCGCTTCGGCGAGATCCCAGGCATCGAAGCTCTCCTCGTCCAGCAGCAGGAATTTCAATCCGGCCGTGTGCGCGCCGGGAGCGAGTTTCTGTACGTCCGCGTCGCCGATGGCCCGTGCACCCTCCGGTAAGGAGCGCACACCCTGGAGTGTCGATCGCGTGCGGATGGGAATCTTCGCTCCGGAAAGCTGCTCGACGCGGCTCAGGAACTCGGGATAGAGCGAAAGGCTGAAGCGGGCCAGGTCCGCGAGGGCTGGTGGATTTTCGGGATCTGTTGCCGCCAGCATACCCGCGGCGGCTCGCGAGGCCTCCGACATTGCCTCTCCGCGATCGAACACGGCTACCCGAAGGCCCGAACTTGCCAGCTCCAGGGCTGTCGCCAGGCCGATGATTCCTGCGCCGGCGATCGCCACATCTGCGGACTTCATGACTTGATTTTAGGATTGGTTGCGTGTGCTGAAGCAGGCAGGATGAGGCCCTCTCAAACAAAGTTCCAGAAGAGCCATGACGTTGGTGCCGGTGGGCGCCTCAAAAAAAGGAGTGCCGCGTGGGAGCGGCACTCGGAGACAACAGGGAGGCTACTGTTTCCTCTGCAGCCGTTATCCGGAAGCAGAGGCCGCAGTATGGTGCAACGCGCGACGGTACTGAAGCGCCAAAGACGTTGTCAAGTGGGAATTTCGCTGCAAAGCACAGGAGCCGTTATACTTTGGTGCCATACGCAAACCAGTCGCTGGAGTAAATCGCTTTTGTTCGCGGTCTGTACTTTTGTGGAGGAGCACAGATTTTTTATGAATTTACGCTGACTCAGGCGACGTGGCCGCGGCTTCTGCAAAGAGGCAATGCCATGAGGGGTCCAGGCAAAGCCAACGCTGGGTGGCAAACCAACTGGTGGGCAGTTCCGGAATGTGGAGCAATCCATGTCCGCTGATGCAGATTAGTTCTGTACCGCTCCATCCCAGGAAGTTGCAGGACGGCTGCCCGACGCGCGCGGGCTTCGAGAGCAAACAGAGGCACACCGGGCACCGCTTCCGCTGGTCCTGTAGTACCCACCGGAATCCGATGAGAAGAGGCAGGAACGCAGCCAGTGCCTCGATACCAGCAGCGTCAGACAAATCAGCTGGCTGGCTTGCGAATGCCATAGCCGTCGACCAGAGAAAGACGATCATGGCGACCAGCAGGAACTTCGAGCCCAGGAAAAGCCACCGGCGGGCAATGAGCCAGCGGCGCAGGGGCTCGCCGCTGAGCGGGTAGTCACCGAGCGGAAGAGCGGTTGTCGCCGGCAGCGCGAGGACCGCAAGAAGCAGGGCCATCAGGAATTCGCCCACCGGCTGCAGCGAGACACTCGCGAGAGAGATGCAGGCGTAGCGATAGAGCTTGCCGTGGCGCATCTGGACCATCCAGCGCCAGCCTGCACGCGGCGGAGGAAATGCCGAATCGCGGATGCGCGCGATAACAAACCCCTTCGCGTTCGGAGCCAGACGATCCAGACCGGCAGTGTCCTCAAGAAGCCACGCATCAGCGCGGCCCGGCAGGTGCCACTCGGAGTCGGGAACGACACCCGCGATGACGACAGCCTGCCCAGTGACATTCGCTCTGCGGCCGAAGATGGCAGGATCGCTGCGGTACCAGCGTTGCCAGGCAGAGCGGCTGAGGAACAGTCGGCCGGTTTCCTGTGATCGTGCTGTGCGGTCTCCGGGCTGCATTGCTCCCAGCAGATGCAGGAGATTGCTGCTTCCAACGATCACGGACAGTTCAGGGGTAGCGTGGTGCGGGATGTGCAGGGCGCTAATCGCCGGGTGATAAAACGCAATTTGCGAGAACAGCCCAGCGGTGTCAGTGGCCCATTCCCGATACTCAGCCAGATGGATGCTCGGGGTACGCGTCCCCTCCTGCCCTTTGCTCGAGAGCACGACCAACTCGCGAGCATCCGGGTACAAATTTGCGAACAACGCTGTGCGAGACCGCGGGAGAGCGAAGCAAACGATCAGGCCCAGGATTGCCAACGACAGCAGAACCATTGTGCAGCGAGCCACTGAACCGCGACGAAGCGCATGGGCTGCCCAGCCGCTGATGCAGGCTGCCCGCAGCCAAAATGCATCCTGCATTGCGCCCATGCTGAAGCGCAGAGGTGTCATTCCGGCCAGTTCACAGATTTCGCCGCTCGCCTGATGAGCTGTGTGCCACAATTCGCCCCGCCACTCGGCAATCCAATCAGAGCGGTCAACCCGCGGAACCAGCTGTGCAGCGGCAATCACAATCGCCGTTGCGAGCGAGTCCAGCGGACGGAGCGTCATACGCGATCCATCTCCGGAGAAGGGATCATTTTTTCGAGCAGGGGATATCGTTTATAGACGGCTTCCAGCGTGGCCTTTCCGGTGCGCGTGAGACGGTAATACTTGCGCGGCGGACGCTGCTCCGCATCGGCAATTGACTGCTGCTCCCATTTCGAAACAATCAGGCCATCGCGTTCCAGACGGCGCATCGCGGGGTAGACAGTGCCGCTGGGCAGCCCTGTCATGGCCATCACGCTGAAGCCGTAAATCTGACCTGCATGGATAGCCTGCAGAATCATGGCCGCGGTGTGGGATAGTTTTGCCTCGCCCGGCATGCCGCCCATTGTACCCTATGTAGCATTCGATTGACAGGCGCAAGAGCAGTATGCTACATAGGGTACATGAAGGAGCATGTGCCATGCTCGAATTGCAGCACCTGTCCCGAAGCTACCGCGGTATCCCCGCGATCCGCGACATCAGCTTCACGGTCCGTCCGGGTGAAATCGTCGGATTTCTCGGGCCCAACGGGGCGGGGAAGTCGACCACAGTGAAAATCATCACTGGCTTGTTGCATCCGAACGAAGGTCGTGTGCTGTTCGATGGGCGGGATATTCACGACGACCTTGTCCGATGGCGTGCCACCCTCGGCTACATCCCGGAAGAAGCGCACCTCTACACCTGGATGTCGGCGATGGAATACCTCCAGCTGGTGGGCAGGCTGCGGGGCATGCGCGAAAAGCCGATTCGCGAAAAAGCGGAGGCGATGCTGCAACTGATGGGCCTTGATTCATGGCGCTACTCGCCGATGTCTGTCTACTCGAAGGGCATGCGACAGCGCGTGCTGATGATTGCCGCGCTGATGCACGACCCGAAGATGTTCGTCTTCGACGAACCTTTGTCCGGGCTGGACGTTCTGTCGGCCCGGCTCTTTCGCGATCTGCTGCAGGAACTCGCAGCCTCCGGCAAGGCGGTCCTCTACATCTCGCATGTACTCGAGATTGTGGAGCAGCTTTGCAATCGGGTCATCGTGATCGCAGAAGGGAAAATCGTGGCCGACGCGGCACCCGCGGAACTGACCACGCTGATGCAGCTGCCTAACCTCGAGAGAGTCTTTGCTCAGCTGGTACGGCAGCAGGACACGCGTACTGCGGCGCGCGCCATGGTCGAGGCGATGAGGATCGCGTATGCCTGAGGGCCTTTCGTCTCGCAGACTCAAGCGGGATGTGGTGTTCTCCCTTTCCGTCCTGGCCCGCGAGGACGAGCAGCAGGGAGCCGACCCATCGCAGTTTTCCACGCTGGTACGGCATTTCTTCGAGCGCTTCTTTTCCAGCGAACTTGCCTCCGCGGAGGGAGACGCGAAGACGCGCCTTGTGCAGGCGGCCTGTGCACTGGGATTGCCTGGTCTCGTGATCTCAATGTATCTGTATCCGGCTTATCATCTGCCGCTGCATCGGACGCGCTCGTATTGGCAGCAGGCCGGTGATCACTACTTCTACGTAGTGTATGCACTTGTTTCCATGGCCATCGTCGCTGTTTTTGAGTGGGATCTTTTCTTCCCCGATCTCCTCGATGTCCACATCCTTTCGACGCTGCCGGTACGGCCGATGCGGCTGTTTCAGGCGCGGATCGCAGCGATCTTCCTTCTCATTGCGGCCGCCATCTTCGATTCGAATTTCCTTGCCATCATTGTTCTGCCCGCAGCAACTGACCCGCCACACCTGCTGCGGTTTCTCGCCGCTCACACCGTCGCAATCGCTGCCAGCGGGGTATTTGGAGCGGCGGCCCTCCTTGCGCTGGAGGCGCTTGTGCTTGCGGCGCTGGGCGAGCGCTGGTTCCGCAAAATCTCGCTTTGGCTGCAGGGGGCGCTCGTTCTTCTCCTGCTCACGTTCTTGTTTTCCTGGCCAGCGGTTGCCATTGAACTCCGAACCGTTCTGCAGCGGGTCACCGTAGAGGTGCTCTGGTTTCCGCCCTTCTGGTTCCAGGGCATCTATCAGCGCATCCTGGACGGACCTGCCACGCCGCCGGCCTTTCACCTTCTGGCGCGCATCGGAGTGGCTGCGACATCTCTGGCCGTGGTGGCCGCCGCGATCTCCTATCCGCTGGCGTGGCGACGCCGAACGCGCGATCTGGTCGAGGGCGCGGTTCGGCGTGAACGACAGAAACTGCTCGTTTTGCCCGCGCATGGCTTTGTGCACGCCACGCTGGCACGCAATCCTGCGTCCCGGGCAATCTGGCATTTCATCGGGCTCAACCTGGTTCGCGTACCTCGCTATCGCATGGTGTTGGTGATCTACGGAGGGGCGGCTGCGGCTCTGGTCATCGCAACCGTGTGCCGGCTTCAAGCCGGTTCGGGGCAGATCAGCCTCGTATTCACATCCGAGGGCATGCGCGCCATTGTTCCGATGATCGCGTTTCTAACCGTCGCAGGACTGCGCAGCACCTTTCTCGCACCCGCCGATCAGAGTGGCCGGTGGATCTTCCGCACTATCTCGGGCAGACCGGGTTTGCCGCATGCACAAGCAGCGCGGCGCTGGGTGCTCAGCTGGGCACTGCTGTTGACTGTGGCCGCAGCTGGCTGGGTTTCGATCGCGATGCCTCGGGCGGAGATCGATGGCCGGTTCGTTGCGGGTCAGGTCCTGGTCGCGATCGCTGCGAGCTTTCTGCTCACGGACGCGTTCTTCCTGAACGTGAGGACGGTTCCGTTCACAGGCGCAAAGTCGAACTCCGCAACGAATCTCGCACTGCTGCTGATCCCGTACCTCGGATTCTTTCCGGCAGTCGTTGTCTTCACGGTAGCTCTGGAGCCTGCAATCGAAGTCAGCTTTGCCCGAATCGCGGGAGTCACACTTGCGGCTCTGGCGCTGCACCTCCTTCTGCGCCATACGCATCGTGTCCGCTTGCTGGAGCATCTGCAGCAGTTCGAGGCGGACGAGGATCAGGAGGATTTTCCTCTGCGTCTGGGGCTGCGGTACTAATAACGGCTGGTGCGGTGGTGATCGGGTCGACGGTCTTTTCTCGATGCGATATTCTCGAATTACCGGAGCCGGAGAGGTGGCAGAGCCCGGTTGAATGCACCTGACTCGAAATCAGGCATACTCGTAAGGGTATCGGGGGTTCGAATCCCTCCCTCTCCGCCAGTTTTCCGCTAAGCTACATCATTTCAGCAAGAATCTTCGAGTTGGCGTTGTCGTCCGCCCTTCATCTGATATTGTTCCATTCCCATGCCGCCCCGTCGGCGGCGATCCTGGAACAGCAATGAACAAGACCCACCCACCCGGTAACGGAAGACCTTTTCTCATCCCGCACACGATCACACTTACTTTTTGCTGACCTCGAACTGCATGGGTGCAGCTGTAGCGCTCACCGTTGGGTCGTAGTACTCGTACACGCGCGATGCGAAGTTCTTCGCGCGTATGGGGTACTTTGCGCGCAGGCGAAAGGCGATCCTGACCGTCTGACCCGCGCCGACAGAATCGAAGTACAGGATGGCCTGCGTCGCGGTGAGGCTAAACTTCTCGAGCCTTCCGGTTTTCGCCTGCGCGGTCTTCTCGATGAGATCCTGCAGATCTTCGCTGAGCAGATCGAAGCCCGGCGGAATGCCGAGATCCACCATCACCATGTTTGCGGTTGCGCCCAGATTGTTGCGGATGGTCGCCGTTGCGCTGACCAGTTCGTTCTGCGCGAGGTGGGTACGGTCGTATGCAACGTCGATGGACAGCGCTTCGCGCTGCTGCGATGAGGGCCAGGGAACGAAGTAACGTCCGACGATTTGGTAGGCGACACCGCCGGTTCCGCTAAAGCGCAACGCGATGTTGTTCTCCGGCGATACCTCGGAGACCGGCAGCACAAATTGCTGGAAGAGATCGTTATTGTCTGCCGTCAGCTGCAGCGTGTGCACGGCCTTGCCGTTGAGCAGGACTTCCAGCGTCCCGTGCGCATCGCCTGCGGCGTGATCGGAGGCGAGCAGGATAGCGCGCAACGCCATGATGGTGGCCTGGGTCGTTCCCCAGTTCCCGTCCGCACCCTTCTTCGACAGGAGCCACGCAAGCGCCCGGCGCGCCACCTCGGGATTCTGCCCGCTCCTGAGCAGCGCCTGGACGGCGAGGCCGGTCGTTTCGACGGCTGCGCTCTCGCCTCGTCCGTAGACGCTGGTCTCCTCGCTGCTCCACCAGGCCAGGTCGCCCTTTTCGGTGCGCGCATCGAGAAGCTTGCCCATGATGCGATGCGTGAGGTCGGAATCCTTGTCTGCCTCGGCGGCAAAGTTCGCCAGCACGGCGAGCGTGTAGGCATCGGCGTTCTCGTTTAGGTGATTCGCGATGTAGTCTTTCGCTTTGGCAACCGCCGCGCCCTGGTTGCCGGCAGTTTCGAGTGCCCACGCAATGTAAGCAGTGATGCGCAGCACGTCGCTGTTGTAGCGATTTGTTGCGCCCTCGTTGATGAACTGCGTATCGGGCTTCCAGCTGCCATCCGGCTGCTGGCGGCCGGCGAGCCACTCGCTGGTGCGGGCGATGAGCCGCGGGTCGATATCGTAGACGCGCGACATGTCGTGGAACTCCATCAGACCGTAGGCAGTCAGGATCTTGTTCGCAGGGGCCTGGCCGAACCAGGAGAATCCGCCTCCGGGCACCTCGAAGGTGAGCAGGCGCTGATAGCCGTTCGCGATGTACCCTTCGGCTTTGGCGTGCACTTCGGGCGTCAGCTTGTGATTGCGCTTCATGTAGTCGAGCGCGAGCACGTTGGGATAGGTGCTGGAGGAAGTCTGCTCAAAGCAGCCGAAGGGCATGCGCAGGATGGAATCCATGCCTTCCACCACCTGGCTCAGAGGACCGGGATAGACGCGGACGAAGATGCGGCTGGCGTCGGCTATTGCGTCGTGGGGGAACTGAATGCTGTGCTGCACGGACGAGTCGAGGCGGCCGTTGAAAACGATGTTCTGCTCGCGTCCGTTGGGGACCACTTCGATCTCGCGAACAACAATGTCGCGTCGGCCGGACGCGCCGTTCATGCGCGCAGCGAGCGTGAGCCGGAATTTGCCGATACGCTGCGCCTGAACCGTGAACTGCGATCCGCTCACCTGGCCGGCATCGACGCTGACCGCCTTTTCTGCCGTATCATCCACGAGCGTGAACCAGTTTTCCGGCTGCAGAGACAGCGTTACGTCGCCTCGGTGACCGGAGTAGTTGTAGACGGCAACGGGAATGGAGACGCGATCTCCCTGGGTGAGCGTGACCGGCAGGTCGAGTTCGACGAAGAAATCCTGAAAGACTTTCAGCGCGGACGCTCCGGTGCCGAGCGCTCCGGCGGCTGTTGAGGCGAACATGGCCATGCGCCACGTCGTAATCGAGTCGGCCATGGGAATGCTGACGGTTGCCGAGCCGCCGGCGTCGGTGACGATCTCGGGGTTGATATAGAGCGCTTCAGGAAAATACGAGCGCACGTGCGGTTCTGCGCCGGTTTGCTGTTCATCTTTTGCGTTCAGCTGATTCTCGGCCACGGAGCGCATCGCTTTCTTATCCAGCAGTGCTCCGATGACACCGCCCAAAGCTGCCTTCGACTGCGGCACAGCCCGCATGGCGATATTGGCTTCTTCGGTTTGCAAAGCCATTGGAGTGGCCGCCACCGCCACGGTTTGCGTTACCGCGCCCACGTTCAGCGTCGCACGGGCGATGGCCCCATCGCGCGGGCCGAGGTCGAGTCGTCGCTCGGAGATCACGAATCCCGGGGCTGAGACGCGAAGTTCGTAGCCTCCGGGCGCCAGACCAGCGAGGCGAAACGATCCATCCGCTCTGGTAACGGCGCGGCGGATGGAGCCGCTTGCGATTGCGCGCAGCTGAATCGAAGCGCCGGGGATGACCGCCGCGGTGGCGTCGCAAACGGTGCCGGAGATCTCCGCCAGCCCGTTGAACGGTCCGCGATCGTGCTCGATGTTCATTTCGATGGAACCGGCCAGCCCCGGCGCCATGATTTTCTTATCGCGGGCAAAGAGCGTGATGGTGAGATCGTCTGCCGTGTTGAACTGCTGGTCGGGGCCGGCGCTGCGAACCTGGTAGTAGCTTCCGCGCGGGTAGTACCAGGGCATCGGCTCCAGGTGCAGATCGGTTCCCCACGCGTCATGCGGCTTCTGAAGCGCGGCAAACAACTGCGGCAGGTTGCTCTGGTGTCGACCTGCGGCAGTCTGATTCAGCTTGTCGGCCAGGAGGCGAACGGATTCGGCGAATGCTTCCTGATAGCGGCGCGCGTATTCGGCGGCCGCGTTCCGCGGCAGGTCCCGGCCAGCCACGACATCCATCGAATGCGGATTGATCATTTCGGCCGCGGAGAAGAGCACGCGCGCGTCGCGGTCCCGCTGCTCGGCTTGCCCGTCCGGAGTCGGCTCGACGATCGCCTCCGGCGAGAGCGAGTGAATCTCGTACCGCGGCTTCATCAGCTGCTCTTCGAGATAGAAGAAGATCTTCGCAAATCCCGGCTGCTTTTCCGCCAGCGCGAAGACCGCCTCATCCACGACCTGCACTCCCAGAGCAGCAACCACGCCCTTACCATGTGAGTTGATAACGTGAAAATGCACCTGCGCCTCGGATCCAGGCAGATAGCTGCTCGCATCCGCCGTCGCTTCGATGTGAAGATCGTCGGCCGGCTGGACGAAGACGAGGCGACGGTCGGACACGGCCTGCGCATTGCTGCTGAAGACATACGCGTCGACCGCAAGCGTGCCGGTCATTGCCGGTGTCACGTCCACGGAAAGATTCGCTCGGCCGTTCACCAGATCCACATCGCGCGTCACGATTGTCTGTCCGTCGCGCACCAGATCGATGTAGGCTGCGCCCTGATGCCGGGTGGAGAGCACGGTGATCTCCAGCGGCTCGCCGGGTTTGACAACGGCGCGGCTGGTGCGCAGCAGCAGCTGATCCTCTCCGCTGCGCGATTGCAGCTGGAGCGTGCTCGATGCGCGGTGGCCGTGCCGGTCGTCGGCTGCAACCTGTATCACCTGCGTTCCGTTCGGCGGACGGATCGTGATTGTCGCGACTCCGCTCGCGTCGGTGACGGCTTTTTGCGCGGATGTGCGGAATTCAACCGTCAATTCAGTCTGCGCAGGCGTGCCATCCGGATAGGACGTCAACAGATACACCTGATTGTCGATGCCGGGTACGAGTGTTCCACTCTCCGGAACGGCGAGGATGAGCAGGGGCGAGCGGCTCACGGTGATCGACTCATCGCGCGCCTCGGTGTGTGCTGCGCCGTCTTTCACGCTGGCTTCAATCAGAACCGGCGCTGAGCCCTGAGCGAGCGCGCTCCCGGCGAAAAACGTGGGCAGGCGAAAATCGAAATGATAGTCGCCCGCCTCATCGGTCTGGCCTTCGACACGGGCGGCTTCGAATTCGGCCACGTCCGCGCCGGTGGCTTTGACCGTGATTGCGGCATGATCGACGGGCTTGCCGAAGAAGTAATTCGCGTGCACCACGCCGGTCACATGATCGCCGGGGCGATAATCGCGCTTTGGTTTCCCGTTCACCGCGGTGAATTCGACGGCGACGCGAAACTTCGGCAGCACATAACGCTGCACATTCACCGTCACTTCGGCAGTGCCGAGCGGTGAATCGCTGTCGCCCATAAGAGCGTGCAGGTGATATGCGCCGAGATTCACTTCGTCGGCGAGCGTGAACTCCGCCGAGGCGATGCCGAAGCGGTCCGTTTCGGTGGATTTGCGAAAGACTTTGTTGCCGCGGGAATCCTCAAGCTCGAAGGCAAGCTTGCGGTCGGCTGCAGCGTGCTCATTTGAGCGGTCGTGTGCGAGAGCGCGGATATGAATCGTCTGCGAAGGCTGGTAGATCGGCTTTTCGGTGGTTAGCAGGATCGAAACCTTGTTTTCGATGCGCACGGGTTCGGTGGTTTCCACCGTGCCCGTCGGAGTTTCGGCAACGAATCGCAGACTGCACTGCCCGGTCAGTCCATCGGGGAAGCGGAAGCTGGCTTCCGCGGTACCGCGCCGGTCGAGATGACCGGTGAAGAGCACGCGCGGCCTGGTATTCGGGACCAACAGATCGACGCGCAACGTGCCGCTGCTCGCGATGTGCGGATTGTCCTGCTCGGCGCTGATCTCGTCCGTCACGACGACGCGCACAGCCGCCTGCGCGCCCGTCAGATAAGAAGTTTGTCCCAGGATGTGCATCCTCGGGCGGCGCAGAATCATGGAAACGGAACGGATGTGTTGGACGGCCGGGGCTGCAGTGCTGTCGAACTGGAAACGCCAGCGGATCCGCTCCCAGACGAGATGATCGAAGGGCACCGAGCGCGGAACACTCAGCTCCTGCTGCCAGGAGTTGTCGCCGTTTCGAGCCTCTTCGATGGACTGTGCCTCTGCGAGCACCTTGTCTTCGGGACTGAGGAGTTCGACGGTGAGCCGTCCGGAACCTGCATGACTCGCGTACACCGGCAGAGTCAGCGAGAGCGTTTGGTGTGACCAAACGGCGCTGGCGGTTTGTGCGTCCGAGATCGGCGCGAACAAGACAGACACAAAAAGCGACAGCGCAAACAACAGGCGGCGTCGAAGACAGCGGTGCGCGAGCATGCCACGTTCTCCCCGGCGCGGAATTTGTGCTGACCCGCGCCGTTCTGATCAGGGAATGCGCCGGCGCGAGAAACTTGCAGGGAATTTTTGAGAATTAGCCGAGGTGCCAGTGAAGCCCATCGCTGCTGAGCCACACGGCGCCGCCGGCAGTCGTGATCTGGAAGACGGGTGCGACTTTGCCGGAGGCCTTCAGTGTCTGCTCGTTCGCCGGAACGGACGAATCATTTGCCTGAGTCGCGAGGGCGAGTTGGGCAACGGCGCTCTTCCACACTGGCTTCACCTTCTTCCAGTGCTTCCCGGCATCCCGGCTGAAGAACAATGTTCCCGCGGCATCCAGGGCAAGTATCCGGCCGCCTTGCTGCACGGTTTGAACCGGGGCAACCCTGCCCGGCAACGAGAACACGGCGGTGCTCGATGCTGCCACTTCGGCGGATGAAGTGTCCAGCGTGGGAGCTGCGGCCGTCACCGCCACGGTTTGTGAAGAAGAACCAACCTGCAACACCGGGGAGAGCAGGGCCAGATCGCGCGCGTGGAGATCGAGCGGGCGCGTCTCCGTTTTGAATCCCGGCGCGCTGATCTGGATGGCATATTGTCCCGGCGGAACGGCGGCCACCGTGAATTGTCCCTGCGAGTCGCTGGTGGCGAGGGCGGCGGTGCTGCGATCTGCTGAGCGTTGCAGCGTGATGTGCGCTCCGGGGATGACTGCGCCTGATTGGTCGAGGACCGTGCCCTTCAATTCTGAACGACCATCCTGTGATCCCTGATTGGGCTCGATCTTCAGGTCGAGCGCGTGGAGATCAGCGCCGAAGCCAGCTGCGGCGCGCTCGTCTTTCAGAGCCGGAGCGTTTGGCGCGGGCTGCTGCTGCGCAGGAGCGGCTTTCGCCATCGCCGGTCGTGCCGCCTTCATTGCCGGAATGCCAGGAGCGTTCCCAGTCTCAGCGGTTTGAGGCGCTGCTGCGGGAGTTGCTTCCTGCCGCTGCGGAGCGGAACTCGTCGCGGCAGATGGTCCGGCGCCGAGTGCCCCAATCGCCCCTCCCATAACCCCTGCACCGGGCTGCTGTATCGCATTGGTGGGCTGCTCGGGAGCGGCCTCTCTTGCCCGCGTCGTTTCGCTGCGCGTGCGCGCCGCGTTCATCGTCGGCCGCGACGGTCCGCTCGTAGGGGGAGCCTGGGCAGGCGGAAGCGCCGCAGTGGCAGGCGGGCGCGCTACGGCAACCTGAGGCTCCATCGGTCGCATGGCTGGATGCGGGCGCGTCCAGACGACAGCTGCGACGACCGCGGCAGCTGTGGCACCGGCGAGCGCGAAGGCGGGCAACCAGCGAGTCCACGGTTTGGCCGCGGACTTCTGAGGTGTGGGCTGCGGCACTGCCGCTTGCGCGAGAAATATGATGCCGCGGCACTCCTCGCACTCCGCCAGATGCGCGAGGCTCTCCCGGCGCGCCTCTTCGCTCAATGCTCCTGCAAGGAAAGCGTTGAGCTGATCGGCATCGAGATGAGCTGCGGATTGGCGGTGCCGGGTCATGTTTGTTCCGCCCTTTTTGCTTCCTGATCGGAGAACGCGGAAGACTGCGAGGTTTGCAGCAGATTCCGCAGATTCACGCTGAGATCGCGAGGATCAGTGCCCAGCGCCTCCTGCGCAGCGCGGCGGCTCATTCCTCGAGCCTCCAGTTTCCTGACCAGCTGCTTGTGAAGCGTGTCCGTGAGCTTTCTGATCCGGCGGCTGACGGTCGCCTCGTGCACGCCGAGCAGCGTAGCGATTTCCAGCAGAGTATGCCCATCCAGGAAATAAGCCGAGAGAAGAAAGCGGTCTTCCGGGGCAAGCGTCGAAAGTACCTCACGCACCGCCCTGCTCAGGCGGATGAGGTTGTGTGGCTCAGGCGGAGCCTGCGTTGCCCTTGCCGGAAAATCGTCGCCGTCGAGCGGGTCCTCGCGAGAGGTGCGGCGGTAATGGTTGACGTGGCGTTGCGCCAGCGTGGCACGCAGCCAGCCCATCAGTGGTCCGCGCCCGGAGTAGCTGGCGAGGGGCGATGAGCGAACGCCATCCCGCTGCGTCAGGCCAAACAACTCCGCATACAGCGAATCGGCCAGTTCTTCCCCGGCGGAAGACGATCGGGTAATCGCAATCGCAGCCTGCTGCATCGGCTGCCTGAACTCCCGCAGGAATTCGTTCCACGCCAGTTCATTGCCTCGCGCGCATGCCTGCGCCAGAGCCAGGTCGCGCAGGTGCAGACCGCGCCAGAATGCCTCTCGCTGTGCGCTCGCCGGCTCGATCCCGGAGGACAGGTTGAAGTTGTGCTTGCGCCCGATCTCACGCAGGATTGCGATGAACTCGTCCTGGCTGAGGCCGAATCGAGCGATATCGGCAATCCTCGAAAGCTCCTCCGCCAGGCCCGTAACGACCGCGATTGGATCAGGAGAGGCCGAAGGCACCGGTGCTGTGACCAGGCCTGCAGCCGCCCTGGCGGATGCCATCGACTCTGCGCAGTCGGCGGGTTGGGATGAGCCGGGATCCACGCTTCAAAATACCCCAAAAAGTTGGAGGATTGTTCGGGGCGCGAAAGACATGTTCTTGAAGCCAACCCGGCACCGAATCTCCAGGCCCCACTGTCTGCGACCGCGTAACAGGATCCGGGAGTCGTTTTAGCGGAGAGTAACTCGGCCGTCACTTTCAGCGAAGAAGTGGCGGCCGAATTTGAATAGAGTGACTCCGGCGGCCATACCCGTGGTAGCTGCAAGCGGTCCGCCCTCAAGAATTCCCAGCGTGAGAGTCAGGAGATAGAGACTTCCTGCACGTCTCAACGACCATCCCCCTTCCAATAGGGGGAGGCCGCACGCGTAAAACAAGGCAAATATCAGGAATGTCCCGGCGCTCACAGTAAGGCCTCGAAGCACGCTCTGGCCGTAAGTCTGTACCCGGGATGGGTCCAGGATAGCTCCACCCCAGCTATACCCGGCAATTCCGGCAGCCAGAGAAGGGAATATGACGTACAAAATGATGGCATGAGGCGCCATCACGAGGCGAAGGAAAAACAGGGAGGTACCGAGCCACGCAAAGACCGCAAACCAGAGTGCGGCTATAGGTCGTCGTGCGGACTGTGGCAACCTGCGTACAGCCAAGCCGGTCCCCCTTTAAGACTCGCTCGAATTCAGGACTTCTATGATCCGTGCCATCGCTGCAGGACCCGCTGACGTTCCAAGTCGCTCACCGAGGAACGGGACGAGCAGCGACACTGCCCTGAGAAGGATTCGGAAGCATAGAATACGCTCACTGCCTCTTTCCCAACCCAGACAGGCGCAGCCGGCAGGCTGCAGGAAGACAGAACCATGGCAAAATTCAGCCCCGGTCCGAACGCTCCGAACCAGCTCAGCAAAGCGGAGGAACAGTCCGGTTGCTGAATGCGGTTTACGTGCGCATGTGGAAGCTGGTCGCCGGTTTCTTTCTGCTCGTGGGTTTATTGGCTCTCGCGGAGCGCCTCTCGACGCTTACCCTGGATATCCATGCTCGCAGGACCTGGCCGATGGCGGAGGGCAGCATTGTCCATGCCTCGCTGCAGGATGACACGCACCTTTCCAACCGAGCCGGAAGCATCAGGGGACGTACGCGCTATTGGGTGGAATATGAGGTGAGCTTTGCCGTGCCAGTCGAGAGGTGCCGGACCGGACTCATTTACGTAGGCCCAGGTGAAGGGATGCCGTGCCATGGAATCGTCAGGACCCACAGCACGCAATCAGCGGCTGAGGCGTCCGCGTGGCTGCGCAACGGATATCACGTGAATCAGTTCGTGCAGGTGCTCTGGAATCCTGAAGGAACCGCGAGTACCGACATCAAGATTGCCGGTGAGCCCATTGGGCGAGGCTACAACTTCGGCCGGTTGACCATGGCCATCCTATGGGTGATTGGGTTTGGAGCTGTGTACGTCTTCATGCAGCGCCGACTCACATCGACAGAGCCAAACCCGGGATGACCGTAACTCGGACGTTATAAGCGGACCCTGGACGTACGGCTGCGACTCGGGTCCGAGCCGAGGTTTGTTTGCGAAATCAGGAGGCAATTTTCAAACGCCATGATTGCACGGGTGGAATTATTTAGAGTGAGCGGCGCTGTCGAGCGCCACCCCCCCGTAGATGGCTGGATGAAAGCGCATGCGGGTGAATTGGGCGCCATCGCGCAGGAGTGGTTTGAAGTGATGCGAAAATGCGGAGACGAAGTGAGGGAGCTTTTGCACGACGGCTGTCCAACCGCCTGTCTGGGAGATGCCGCCTTTGGCTACGTCAATGTATTCACATCGCACGTAAACGCAGGATTCTTTCAAGGCTCATCGTTGCCGGATCCGGCTCGCCTGCTTCAGGGTACCGGCAGGTTCATGCGCCATGTGAACCTAAAACCAGGGACACCCACGAACTCGTCCGCGCTGAGAAGGCTTATCGAAGCTGCGTACTCGGATGTGAAGGCACGCGTTGAACACGGCTAGCAGGAGAAGCAGCTTCTGTTGCGGTGTGGTGCTCAGCCGCCGATCTTTTCTGTCAGTTCAGCCCAGCGCTCGTACACAGCATCATGCTCGCTGCGGGCGGCATCGAGTTCTTCCAGAGCCTGGGTGAGGGCCGCCGCGTCGGTGGCGACCGCGGGATCTTCGATGCGGGCACGCGCCGCCTGCAAGCGTGCGTCGGCGGCTTCAACCCGCGCTTCCATACCGTCGTACTCGCGCTGCTCCATGTAGGAGAGCTTCTTTCGGGCCGGTGGCGGGGAAACCGGAAATTCGGTCTTCGTCTGCTTGCCGAGGGCAGGGCTGCGAATTGCCGCAGCACTATCCTCCCGCCACGCGTCATATTGCAGGTAATCCGCGAATATCGCAGCATGGCCGCGGCCGTCCAGCCCGATGACGGCATTCGTCACGCGATCCAGCAAATACCGGTCGTGCGTCACGAGCACGAGCGCTCCAGGGAACTCCAGCAGCGCCTCTTCGAGGACCTCGAGCGTCGGAATGTCAAGATCGTTTGTCGGCTCATCCAAAATCAGAACGTCCGCTGGCTGCAGCATCAGCCGCGCAATCAGCACGCGCGCACGCTCGCCGCCGCTCAGGCGCGAGACCGGCTGGTTGAGCTGCTCCCCGGTAAAGAGAAACCGCGATGCGTAGCTGGCGACGTGCACCACACGATCCTGATAGACGACGGAGTCGGAATCGGGAGCCAGCGCGCGACGGAGTGTCAGGGATGTCTCCAGCTCCCGCAGTTGCGAAAAGTAAACGATGCGCAATCCCGGTGCGCGGCGCACCTGACCGGCGCTCAGGGGGAGTTCGCCCGTCACGGCGCGCAGCAGGGTGGTTTTGCCGGACCCGTTCGGTCCGACTAAACCGAGCTTCGTGCCATTCATCAGGCTGAAGCTGACGCCGCGCAGCACGGTGCGGCCGCCCAGTTCAACAGAAGCCGCATCGACTTCGATGAGTCGCTTCGTCTGGCGGCCGGTTGCGTCGAAGCTGATGCCGGCTTCCGCGGTGCGCGTGCGCGCCACCGACTCGGCCAAATCGGCAATCATCGTGTTCGCGGTGTCAATCCGCGCCTTCGCTTTGGTGGCGCGCGCTTTCGGTCCGCGGCGCAGCCATTCGATTTCCGTGCGGACGCGATTGCGGAGGCTTTCCTGAGCGCGCTGCTGCCACTCGACGTAGGCCTCGCGCGCCTCAAGGAATTTGGAATAGGTTCCGCTCACGCGAAGCGACCCTTCTGCGTAGATACAGTTCATCTCGACGACGGCGGTTGCGACATTCTCCAGGAAGTAGCGGTCATGCGTGATCACCACGAAGGCGAAACTCGCCGACTGCAGCAGCGATTCAAGCCATTCGATTCCGTCGAGGTCCAGATGATTGGTGGGCTCATCCAGGAGTAGAAGATCCGGGTCGGTCACCAGAGCCTCAGCCATGGCCAGCCGCTTGCGCCAGCCGCCGCTCAGGGTGGCGGCCTCGGCGTTCATTGCCACACCTCCGGCTTCCGTGGATTCGGAAAACCCCGCCCGCCCGAGCGTTTCGCGCAGGCGCTGCTCTTGTTCGTTCTGTGGCACGCTCGCGCGGACCATCGCCGACTCGATCACAGTTCGCACCGTCGCTCCAGGGGCGAAGTCAGAAATCTGATGGACGTAGCTGATCCGGGCTCGTTTGCGAACGGCGACTTCGCCGGAGTCGGGCTCCTGCTCGCCGCCAACAATGGCCAGCAGGGTCGATTTGCCGACGCCGTTGGGACCGATCAGGCCAATGCGGTCGCCGTCGTGCACGGCGAAGAAGAGGTTTTCGAAAAGCGGAACCGCGCCGAATCGTTTCGAGATGTTTTGCGCGGTGATGATCGGCGCCATGGTTCCAGTTTACGGACGGCGGCCGCTCACTCAAACCGCAGCAAGGCACGTAATCTAAGACTCAGGAGGAAAACGTGAGCGCTCAACCGGAACCGTGGCTGCGTGGCACCCATAGTGATATGCCGGCCGTCATCCGCGGCGTCGTGCATGCCCTGGAGCTCAGCCGTGAAGACATCGATACGGCGTGCGAATCGTTGACGGACGAACAGATCCACGCGCGTCCTGCAGAGGTGGGTTCTCTGGCGTTCCATTTGAGGCACATTGTCGGCAGCCTGGATCGGCTGTTGACCTATGCTGAGGGCCGTCAGCTCAGCTCTGAGCAACTGGCGATGCTGAAAGCCGAACAGGAAGCGCCGGGTTCGCGGGCGGAACTGTTCGACGCGTTCCATCGCGGGATGGACTCTGCTCTGCAGCGGATTCGGGCACTTGCCGCAGCGGATCTGGAGCAGCCCCGGGAAGTCGGACGTAAGGCGCTGCCAACCACCGTCGGAGGCCTGCTGGTCCACTGTGCCGACCACACGCTGCGCCACACCGGGCAGGCGGTCACCACAGCGAAGCTCGTCCGGTCAGGGGTTGCGTAGATCTGCTCCCGACATTTTGGCAAACCACAGCAGACGAACGAGATCCGGCCCAGCTAGCTGCAGTTTGACAGCACATCCGGAGTTGAACTAAATAATTAGTTACTTCTGCGACCGAGCCAGGTCTAACGAAGTGGAGGGAAGAATCCGGTGCCTCGCAGGACATCCGAAACGCTGACCGAAGCCGAGCTGCGCATCATGCAGGTGTTGTGGCAGAACGGTCCCGGATCGGTGCAGCAGATTCTGGATGCTCTTCCCGCCAAACCCGTGCTTGCTTACAACACGGTCCTGACCACGATTCGGATCCTCGAGAAAAAGGGTTACGTGGGCCATGATAAGGATGGCCGCGCGCACATCTTTCGGCCGCTGGTAGAACGCCACGAGGCGAGTCGGTCGGAGATCCGGCACCTGGTCAGCCGCTTCTTCCGCAACTCCCACGAAGATCTGGTGCTGAACATCCTTGAGGATCGCGGTATTGCACCTGACGAGCTCGAGCGGCTGCGCAAGATGCTGGAAACAAGGACGAGGAGCGACGCGCGATGACGGATCTGACCGCCGGGACCAGCTTTGCGCAGATGGCCGTTGAGCGCGTGGTGAACTCGTTGCCCGAGGGATTGCTGCTGGCCGCATGCGCGTGGTTGCTGCTGCGGCTGCTGGGACGGCAGAACGCCGGCACTCGGTTCGCCGTCTGGCTGATGACGCTGATCGGTGTCGCCGGTCTTCCGGTGCTGGGAGCATTCGAATTCGGCGGCCACAGCTTCGGCGTTGCTTCGCATGCAGAGGTGACGGTGCCGGCATCCTGGTCGGTGCTGTTCCTCGTCGTCTGGATTCCGATCGCGCTGTTCGCACTTGCGCGGCTGGTTGTCGGTGTGTGGCAGGTGCGAAGGATCCGCAGAAGCTGCGCGGAAGTCGCAATCGACCAGCTCGAGCCCGCGCTGCGGCATGTGCTTCAGGGCGCGGGCGAGCGGCAGGTCCGACTGGTCGTCTCAGACAGGGCGCGCGTTCCTGCGGCGATCGGTTTTCGCCATCCTGCGATTGTGCTGCCCGCGTGGGCTCTGCGGGAGATGAGCGCCGAAGAACTACAGCCGATCCTCATTCACGAACTGGCCCACCTGCGGCGGCGCGACGACTGGACCAATCTGCTGCAAAAGATCATTCGGGCCGTGCTGTTCTTCCATCCGGCGGTTTGGTGGATCGACGCGCGCCTGTCGCTCGAGCGGGAGATGGCGTGCGATGACGCCGTGCTCGCCGCTACCGGGAATGCCCCCGCCTATGCGGGCTCTCTGATTGGATTGCTGGAGCGCGGCTGCGAGCGCCGCGGGTGGAAAATGGCGCAGGCGGCGGTCGCAAAGACGAAGGAAGCGACACTACGGATCGCCCGAATCCTCGAGACGAGGTCAGCCACGACGCGGGTGGGCCGCGGGGCTCTGGGTCTGGCGGCAGCGCTGTGCATGGCCTGCTGCGGCGTGCTCGAACTCGCGCCACAGTTCGTGGGTTTTGCTCCGGATACCGATGCTCCCGTTGCCCAGTCGCAGGTGCCGCGCACGGTGGATTTCCCCGCGCAGGCAAAGGCGGCTGTCGTCCCGGCGATGTTTCATCCTGCGGAGGCTCAGCGGAAGCCGATCGCCACTCGTCACAACGCTGCTGCGCGACCGCGTACATCTTCCGAGCATCGTGACGACGAGCGGATGATCGCGGTTCACGGAGTGCAGGCACGGAAGCCGTCGGTGGTGATGGCCAGGCTGGACAACTCCGGACCGAAGGCCCCGGCCAACGCCACCGCCCCAGCTCGTCTGCACCTGCTGATGGTGGTTGAGACGTCCGTAACGGATTTCGCCCCAGTGAGTATGCGTGAGGACTTGGTGAACCCAGCCGGGCCCCCTGCGCCAAGTCGCCTGCAGATGCAGACTGTACAGGTTCTTGAAGAGGACGAGGCAGGATGGCACGTGCGCACGTATCGGACGGTGATGTTGCTGCCGCCCGTTAAGGGAGGATCGATGCATTCATCGATCTAGTAAAAATTTTTGTTCTTACTAACTAATTCATTAGTTGCAAAACTGAACCCAAGGAGAAGCAGACATGAAACTCGGAAAGCTAAAACAGCTGGCTGTTCCAGCGGTAGCCGCCGGAGCGCTGGTTGGCATGGGAGTGTGGGAATTTGCTCGTCCCGCAGTGGCGGCCATGGCGCCACCCCCTGCCGCATCCGTGCAGGACAATAACACCCTGATGGAACTCGACCGGGCAATGGAAAACCTCGCTGGCCGCATTACGCCGGCGGTGGTCAACGTCAACGTGACGTCGAAGATGACCCAGCATCAGATCGCCTCGGAAGAGGGTGCGCAGAATCAGGACCAGGACCAGGAGCAGCAACAGCAGCAAATGCAGCAATTCTTCGGGCAGAACTCACCCTTCGGTCAGTTCTTCCAGATGCCGATGCGTCCACGGGGACCGGAGATTGAAAAGGGGCAGGGGAGCGGCGTCATCCTTTCGCCGGATGGCTATATCGTCACGAACAATCACGTCGTGAAGGGCGCGATCGACATCAACGTAACGCTCAGCAACCGCGACGTCTACAAAGCGAAACTGATCGGCACGGATCCGCTGACGGATCTGGCGGTCATCAAGATCAATGCGACGAATCTGCCGAGTGTGTCGTGGGGAGACTCAAGCCAGCTACATCCAGGGCAGAATGTTCTCGCTTTCGGCAATCCCTACGGATTCCGCTTCACCGTCACGCGCGGCATCATCAGTGCGTTGAATCGGCCCAATCCTGAGGCAGACCGCCACAAGCCCGGCGAATTTATCCAGACCGACGCGGCGATCAATCCGGGTAACTCGGGCGGCGCGCTCGTTGACGCAAGAGGGCAGCTGATCGGCATCAATACGTTCCTGATCTCCCCGACAGGCTCCTTTTCGGGAATGGGCTTTGCGATTCCGTCTGAAGTCGCGCAGCCCGTCGTGGAGAAACTGATCAAGTCCGGCAAGATCGAGCACGGTGTGATGGGCGTGACGATCAGCGATGTGACGCCCTCGAACGCGCACTTCTTCCACATGAACAAAGCTGAGGGCGCGGTCGTGACGGAAGTGAACGCCGGGTCGCCGGGAGACAAAGCCGGCCTGAAGACAGGCGACGTGATTACCGGAATCAACGGCCAGCAGATCACCGATTCGGGACAGTTGCAGATGCTTGTGCTGCAAAACGCGCCCGGAACGACCATTCATCTCGAAGTGGCGCGTGACGGCAAGACGATGACTGTGCCCGTCACGCTGGGATCCATGAATGACAACGGGAACGAGGTCCTTGCAGCAAACCACAGCGGGAAAGGTCGCTGGGGTCTCGGCCTGGCCGACCTCACGCCTGATGTGCGCAATCAGATCCAGGCGTCGCGCAATGTCGAGGGAGCGGTCGTGGAAAGCGTTCGACCAGGGAGTCCGGCCGACGAGGCGGGCCTGCAACAGGGCGACGTGATCGTTTCGGTCAACCGCAAGCCGACCCACAACGCGCAGGAAGTGGCGCAGGCTCTCTCCAGCGTGCCTGAGGGACAGGATGCGCTGGTTCTGGTTTGGTCAAACGGCGGCAACACCTTCCGCGTCCTGCACCCGTCGCAGGGCTAACTTGCCGCACGTCGATCAAAAGGCAGCCGGAAGATCGGCTGCCTTTACTTTTGCTCGGATGAACGTTAGCGAAAACGTCGGATGCGCAAGGTATGGCGCCCGGAGCGATAGAAGCCGGTCACGTAAACAGTGGCCTTTCCGGTGTTGGAGAAGATGAGCTGACGCATGCGCAGCAGCGGCGCGCCCTTCGGGATGTGCAGCAGATCGGCTATGCGCTGATCCGCATCGGTCGCGTCGATTTCCTCGTCGGCATAGGACATCGACACGCCGCATTCGCGCTCCAGCAGCGAAAACAAGGAATTCCTGTCCAGCGGCGCATGCAGCAAGTCCGGAAAGTCGTCGGCCGACCAGTAACAAACCTCGAGCGCAACCGGTTCGTCGCCGGCCATACGCACCCGTTCGAGCCGCCCCAGCCGGCTGGTCGGGGCGAGTCCAAGGCGCGCGGCGATTTCGTGTTCGTGGTTGACGGCCATGGACGATACGACGCGTGAATGCGCCGTAAGACCGAGACTCGCCATTTGCTCGGTGTAGCCGAGTAGCTTGTTGAACTGCACCTTGGGGGGGGCGACGAAAGTTCCGGCCCCGTGCCGCCGTTCCACGAGGCCGTCACGCGCCAACTCGGTGAGCGCGTGACGGGCCGTCATCAGGCTGACGCGGTGGATGCGTGCCAGCTCGCGTTCGGATGGCACAACGTTCCCGGGCTTCAGCTGTCCGGAATCGATGCGCCGTCGAATGGCTCCCTGGATCCGTTTGTAGGCCGGTTCTTCGTTGCGGGTTGGCATAGTCGTTCCCGCTGGACGCTGTGCGGGGCGGTTTCCAGCATCACCATAACAGAATCCGAAGAACTGCTATACGTCCATTGTTGTCCCTGATGGTGCCCAGCTATAGAGCGCGTAACATGTCCTGAACGGCGCGTGAGCGGCAACGGGCACGGTGCCGCCTCGGTTTGCGCTTGCGAATCGGAGAAGAAGCTATAGAGCACGAGCAATGCCAGAAGCAGCCTTGCAGTGCCGGTGCCATACATTGGGCGCTGCTGGACATTTTCGCGAATCCATTGCAGGATGGGCAGGTGAGTCCGGCAGCCCGGCATTGCTATT
This sequence comes from Acidobacteriaceae bacterium, assembly GCA_035273225.1. GTDB lineage: Bacteria > Acidobacteriota > Terriglobia > Terriglobales > Acidobacteriaceae > Palsa-343. Next base: position 25,977 of record DATEPN010000027.1, read on the forward strand.
GCGTTTCGGCACTCCGCGCGCAGCGAGGTGCTGAGATCTCCTGATGCATCCTATCCACCTGCGCGCCCCCGATCTGTTGCTGGTTGTGCTGTATCTGGCAGGCATCACTCTGTTCGGCCTGCGGTTCCGCAAGTCCGCCGATCGCTCCCTGCGTTCCTATTTCCTGGCCGACCGCAATCTCCCGTGGTGGGCGATCGCGCTTTCCATCGTTGCGGCGGAGACGAGCACGCTGACCATTATCAGTATTCCTGGGCTTGCCTTTGCCGGCGACTTCGGATTTCTGCAACTGGTGCTCGGCTACCTGCTCGGACGGGTGGTTATCTGTATTTTGTTTCTGCCGCGGTACTTCCGCGGAGAACTGCTCACCGCGTATCAGCTCATCGGTGCTCGGTTCGGACGCCGCCTGCACCGCTTTACTGCAGCGCTGTTCCTCGCGATGCGCGCCGCTGCCGAGGGCGTGCGCGTTTTCGCTGTGGCGATTGTCGTGGGGGTTGCGGTCGGGACCGGTGACGTTGGTTCGATTGCCATCCTCACCGCCCTGACTCTGCTCTACACATTCGAGGGCGGCATGGCGGCGGTCATCTGGACGGACGTGGTGCAGATGTTCCTGTACGTTGGTGGATCGCTTGTTGCGCTCGCGACGGTCTGCCACCGGATTCCGGGCGGCTGGAGCGGGCTGCTGGCAGGGGCTTCCGCCGCGCACAAGCTCACGATGCTGCATTTCTCCTGGTCCATGGCGGAGACCTATACCTTTCAGGCGGGCGTGATCGGCGGGTGCTTTCTCACCATGGCCAGCCACGGCACGGATCAGCTGATGGTCCAGCGGCTGCTAGCCGCAAAGAATCTACGCGACTCGCGGGTGGCTCTGCTGACCAGCGGCGTCGTGGTCTTTTTTCAGTTCACGCTTTTCCTGCTGATCGGTGCAGGCCTGTTCCTCTATTACAGGAAGCTCGGCACAGCTCCGGCGGTGAGCGCGGATCGCATTTTTCCCGTATTCATCGTTGAGCAGATGCCCGTGGGCGTGGCGGGGCTGATGATCGCTGCGATCCTGGCGGCGGCGATGTCGAACCTGAGTGCCGCGCTCAACTCGCTTTCCTCTTCCGCGGTCGTCGATTTTTACCTGCCGCGCCACCCCGATTTGTCCGAGCGCACGCGCACGCAGCTATCCCGGTTCCTTACCGTCATCTGGGCTGTGGTGCTCTTCGTTTTGGCCATGTTCGCGCGCCATGGCGGTCACGTGGTGGAGATCGGGCTCTCCATCGCATCGGTTCTGTGGGGACCGATGCTGGGCGTGTTCCTGCTGGGTACCGTGACCCGACGCGCGAACGAACGGGGTACGATCGCGGGAATGGCGGCAGGGGTGGTGGTGAATTTGCTGCTCTGGATTCAACCGCATGCCATGCTGATTCCGCTCCCGGGGCACATCATTCTGATCCCAAAGATCGCGTGGACCTGGTGGGTGCTGATCGGCTCCCTGGTGACGTGCGCTGTGGGATACATGGCCAGCTTTGGCTTCCCGGATGAGAGCGATGCCAACCTGACCGCCGAAGCGTCTGCTGAGACGGCGGAGCGCTAAGACCGTTAGCAAGGTATTGTGCGGACAGAATCTCTGCGGCACGAAAAACGGCAAGCGAGCCCGGTATGGCAGGGATTACTCAGAGCTGCGCGTGCAATCTGTAATCCGAAATGACAGAAATGCAATCCTGCGGCCGGATGCGGCAAACTATTTCGCTGCCGGAGCGAAACAGCGCGGAACCAAATCCGAAGAACCGGGTTTCAGTTGGACGAAGCCCTTCCCGATTTTGCAGGCAAGTTGCGAACCCGGCAGGGATCATTGATCGGACGTGACGCATCGAGGCCGGCAGTACGGCTGTGTCTGGTCCTCGCTGCCGCCGACTGGGCCACAGAAGGGGACTATGATTACTCGCGCGCTCCTGCCGTCTTCGCGCACTGCCGGGCCTTTCCGCTGGGAACGGCGTTCCGATTCCGAAACACAACAAGATGATGCAGATCCTGAGCCGGTGCGGATCCTGCGCAAGGCTCTGGCCGTAGGACTGGCCGTGCTGCTGGTTCCCGCTACGGGCGGGGAACTCTTTGCCCAGTCCGGACAGTACGTCCCCCCGCCTCCACCGCCGGATACAGGGCAGTCGACGGCCCCGCAGCAGCCCTACGACAGCCAGAACCCCATCATCCCCGATCCGAATTACGTACCGCCCAACCCGCAGCAGCCTTACTCCTCCGATCAGCAGCAGTACACGCCCGGACAGTACGGGGAGCAACCTCCCCCGCCGCCCGATGCCAACCAGGCGTACTCGGAGGGGTACCCGAACCCGACATACCAGCAGGGCAGTCCCGTTACCGTCCAGCCGATGAGCTCCGATCAGCTCAATCAGCTGGTCGCGCCCATCGCGCTGTATCCGGACTCGCTTCTCGCCGAAGTGCTGGCGGCGTCTACCTATCCGGCTCAGGTCGTCGATGCGGACCGCTGGCGTCAGTCAATGGGCAATGCGGCGCCGGAACAGATTGCAGCCGGCGCCAACGCGCAGGACTGGGATCCCGGCGTGAAGTCGCTCACCGCGTTTCCACAGGTGCTGCAACAGATGGCACAGAATCTTCAGTGGACGACGGACCTGGGCAATGCGTACTACAACCAACCGCAGGACGTGATGAATGCGGTGCAGGACATGCGCGAGCGCGCCCAGGCTGCAGGCACGCTGCAAAGCACTCCGCAGCTGACCGTGGATGACAATCAGGGCTACATCGCCGTGCAGCCCGCGAATCCGCAGGTCGTCTACGTGCCGACGTATAACCCCTGGGTCGTTTATGGTGCGCCGGTTGCTCCGTATCCCGCATTCGACGCAGTCGATTTCGGTGTAGATGTCGCTGGCGCCGTCATCGGCTTTGGCGTTGGCATTACGCTGGCCGCTTTTACGGGACTCAGCTGGGCCTTCGGTGGCTGGGGCATTGGCTGGGGCGACAGTTGTCTGCTGTACCACGGTGGTGGCTGGTACAGCCACAGCCGCGAGGTGCGCGACTGGGGCTTTGCGCACGGAGGTCCGCGCGCCGTCGGTTGGCATGGCGGCTACGGTCGTGGCGGCTGGGGACGCGGTTACGGCGATCGCGCTTATGGTCGCGGATTTGGGGGACGTACCGGGGGAGCCTGGGCTAATCGTGGCGGGTACATGGGCTCCCGCGGCTACCACGAATACGGAGCGGGACCGGCGCGGCTGAACGCGGAGCGCGGCCCGATGGGCTTCCGTGGCGGGTACGGCAACACCTACCGCGGAGCTTACGGCAACAATTATGGTCGCGGACAAATGGGCTTCAACCGCGGCTCGGGATTCAATGGCCTCGGTCGCAGCTATGGCGGCGGAACGTATGGTCGTACGCAGCCATTGAACGGCTTCCGCGGAGGCACCGCACCGTTCGGTGGTATCCGTCCGCAGCCATCCATCGGCGGTGCTCGCGGATCGTTCGGGAATGCCTATGGGCGCGGGCCGATGGTCGCGCGCAATGGCGGTGGATTCGGCTCGAATCGCGGATCGCAGATGAGCGGCTATCGTCAATTTCCGCAAATGAACGGCGGCCGCAATTACGGCGGATTTGGGCAGACGTATCGCGCACCATCGCAGCCCTTCCGCGGCGGTTATAGCCAGCCCTCGCGCGGCTCGATGTTCGGTGGCGGATTCGGCGGTCGTTCGTCCGGAGGCTTCTCGTCCCGCTCCTTTGGTGGCGGCGGGCATGCATTTGGGGGCGGCAGTCGCTCCTTCGGCGGCGGGGGCGGGGGACATTTGTTTGGCGGCGGCGGTGGCCATGCATTCGGTAGCGGCGGGCACTCCTTTGGGGGTGGTGGGCACTTCGGCGGAGGCGGCGGCCACTCCTTCGGCGGCGGAGGACACTTCGGCGGTGGTGGCGGCCACTTCGGTGGTGGTGGCCATGGGGGCGGCGGACGTCACCGCTGAGCCGCAGGCCCAGAGTTCAGCAGACCAATCCGCCTCAGGGCTGCGATGGTGGACCTGGCTGAGGTGTGGTGGATGAAGATGCCCCCAGCTTCCTCCCAGTGGCGCTGGTACTTCCGGTAGTCGTCGACGAGCACGTCGCCCGGATCGCCTGCCGGTCTCAATGCATCATCAGACCTGTTCAATGTTCTCCAGCGATACCGGCCGAAGATATGCGCCGAGCAGCGTTCGCACCCACCATGCTCCTGTCTCGCGCCTCTCCTGCGGCGTGGCATAGCGATATTCATAGAACAATGCGCGGATGAA
>DATEPN010000028.1:0-5972 GCA_035273225.1 Acidobacteriaceae bacterium
CTAAGGTGAGCGGACCCATGGGGTGGGCCATACCGAGTTTGAAAACCTGGTCGACGGCTTCCGGTGTAGCAACGCCTTCCATTACGGCGTACGCGGCCTCATTGATCAGCGGCATGAGGACGCGATTGGAGACGAAACCCGGAGCGTCGTTCACCTCGACGGGTGTCTTGCCCAGCTTCTGCGCCAGATCCTGCACGGCGTCGTACGTCTCCTGCGAGGTCGCGAGGCCGCGGATGACTTCCACCAGTTTCATCACCGGCACGGGATTGAAGAAGTGCATGCCGATGACGCGCTCGGGCCGCTGCGTCTGCGCCGCGAGTTTGGTGATGGAGATCGACGAAGTGTTCGAGGCGAGGATCACGTCGGGAGCGGCGATCCGGTCGAGGTCACGGAAGATGTCGCGCTTGATGTCGAAGCGCTCGGTGGCGGCCTCGACGATGAAATCGCAATGCGCCAGCGAGGACCGGTCCAGCGTGCCGTGAATGCGATGCATCGCGGCATCGGCTTCCGCCTGCGTAATCTTCGCCTTCTCCGCCTCGCGCCCAAGATTCTTGCGGATCGTCTCCATTCCCCGGTCCAGAAAACGCTGCTCGACCTCGCACAGCCGCACCGTGAATCCGCTGCGCGCGAAGACGTGCGCGATGCCGTTGCCCATCGTGCCGGCGCCGAGGACGCCGATGGTTTTGATGTCATTCATGCTGGGTTCTCCGGATCACCGCACGCGCACGAGGACGCAGGTGACGTTATCCCGGCCGCCGGCTTCGTTGGCGGCGTCGATCAGCCGAGCGGCGGCGTCGTCCAGAGTGCCTTCGGCCCCCAGGATTTCCGCCATCTGCACTTCGCTCACCTCGCGCGTGAGGCCGTCACTGCAGAGCATAAAGACATCGCCCGGCCGGGTCGCCAGGTCGACCACTTCTTCCATGACGGACTTCTGCGTGCCGATGGCGCGGGTGATGACGCTGCGGAAGGGCGAGCGATCGGCTTCCTCCTGGGTCATGGTGCCGAGGCGTATCTGCTCGTCGACGAGCGAGTGGTCGTGCGTGCAGCGCGTCAGGTTCCCGTCGCGGAAGAGGTAGCAGCGGCTGTCGCCCGCGTGGGCGATCAGCGCCGATCCGGATGGCGTGCCGGGACGCAGCAGTAGCGCGACCAGCGTCGTTCCCATCCCATACAGCCCCGGATCGCTGTCGGCGTGATCCAGCACGGCCTGGTTCGCGGTCGAGATCGCTTCATGCAAAGTTTCGGGAGTGGGCTCGGAATCGCCGGTCATGCGGTCGAGGATGGTCTGCACGGTGATGCGGCTCGCGATTTCCCCGCCGGCGGCTCCGCCCATGCCATCGCAGACGACAAAGATGCCGTGGTCGGCGCGGTAGCCGAACGAGTCCTCGTTCGAGGCTCGTACACGGCCGGTACTGGTGCGGGCGGCCGCTTCCGGCGGCCACGCGTTGCTGGTAGTCATCCACGCTGAAGGAAAATCACAAAACACGATACACGAGAGAGGCGACGTTGTATCGGGCAGACGCGAAGTTGTATCGCGCATCACCTTCCCGCGACGATCCATCTTCTACAATCGGGCTGAGGAACCATCGAACGATGCCCCGAAAGCCGCTGATTGCCGCCAACTGGAAGATGTACAAGACTCCTGCCCAGGCGCAGGAGTTCGTGAAGAATTTCCTGCCTCTTGTCGCCCGCCACGAGCGGGACGAAATCGTCCTTTGCCCTTCGTTCACCTCGATCTCCGTGGTCATCGCAGCGGTCACGGGTTCCGGAGTCGCCGTCGGCGCGCAGAACATGTATTCCGCCGAAGAGGGAGCCTTCACCGGCGAGACCTCGCCGCTGATGCTGAAGGCGATTGGCGCGACCCACGTGATCCTCGGCCACTCGGAGCGGCGCCAGTACTTCGGCGAGACCGACGAGACGATCAACAAAAAACTGCTCACGGCGCTGAAGCACGAACTGGTGCCCATTGTCTGCGTCGGCGAAGTTCTGGCGGAGCGCGAGAGCGGCAGGACGGAGGAAGTGCTGCTGCGGCAGACGCGCGGCGTTCTCGCCGGGATCTCCGCGGAGCAGGCTGCCCCCATTGTGATCGCCTATGAGCCGGTCTGGGCCATTGGCACGGGCAAAACGGCGACGCCGCAGATCGCCTCGGAGGCGCACAAGGTCATCCGCGGCGAGGTGGCGAAGCTGCTGGGAGCGAAAGTCGCCGATAACCTCCGCATCCTCTACGGCGGCAGCGTCAAGCCGGATAACGCGACGGCGCTGATGGGGGAAGAGGAAATCGACGGCGCGCTGGTGGGCGGAGCCAGCCTCGACCCGCAATCCTTCGCAAAAATCGTCAATTACTGACGCCGCTGCATCGAATCAGGCATGAACGAACCTGCCGTGATCCGCGACATCCTCGAGAACGTCCGCACCATTGCTGTGGTTGGGCTGACGAACCGGGAGGGACGCGCCAGCTATGGCGTCTCCCGGTTCATGCAGAGCCAGGGATACCGCGTTATCCCAGTCAATCCGCGCATTGACAATGCGCTGGGCGAGAAGGCCTATCCGGATCTCGACGCCGCCTATGCCGCCCTCGACGGCAAGATCGATCTGGTGAATGTCTTCCGCCGCCCCGAGCATGTGCCGGAGGTGGTGAAGGACGTGATGCGGCTGAAGATTCCCTATCTGTGGCTGCAGGAAGGCGTCGTCCACGACGAGGCGGCGGATTGGGCCGAGAAGGCGGGCATCAAGGTGGTGATGGACCGCTGCATTCTCAAGGACCGCATGGCTGCCGGGTGGCGGTCTAAGACTTAGCAGTTTTGCGGCAGAGAACTCGATCCGCTGGGACACTCCCGTTCCGGCGTTTGGGCGCCCGCCCTGGAAAGGTACGAGTTAGCGGTGATCCGGCCAGATGCTTTGAATTGTTTACCGCCAACACGCTTCCAACGTGGCGAACACGCGCTCGCTGGTTTGGGCGACACACAAGCACCGAACGGAAAAGATGTAGACGCCTAGACCAGTTCCTTTTTGCCTTTGAGTTGAATGCGAATCGTGAAGTACATAATAAGCACCACGAAGGGGGCACTAACGAGAGTGGTCACTAAGAGCCCGTCGAACGTCTCCGCTCGAATGAGCCCCAGATGCAACGCCGAATAGAAGATGGTCAGAGGCCCGAAAACACTTAATGCCGCGAGTCCACCGAGGGCAGGACGGATGCGGACACGGCCTGGTTCCTTCGCGGCTATTCCAAAGAGAACTCCGCTCGCGGTGAGTGTTGCTGTTCCCATCAACGCGGGTACCAAAAGGTCTCGCGGATTCTTTCCCAATGCGACTGCAATGGCCCCGGAGGCGAGGACAGCAAGGCAGACGGAGGTGACGGCACACGCTCCGTACCAGCCAAGGCTGCGGACCAACCAAGAATTAAGGTCGCGTCTCCAACTCATGTCACACAACACTTTCTCCCTGCACCGCCAAGAGTCTACTTCATCTGGTGGACAAAGAAATCCCACTCTGGCCTCATGGTCGGCAATCCGGACGTTTCACCCGCAGAACACCGGTCGGGGAAGAAGAACAGACAGATCGCTGGCCAGAAATGGTCTTCAGGGCCGGTGTGCGCTGTTTCGGCTTTCTCGTCAAGCCTTACTTTCGTGTTCTCCCACATTCCAGAGCGCTTCCGCGCCGGACCGCCCGCTCGATTTTCGCTCCAAACCAGTTATCCTGAAAATAGGTAGGAATTTCAGAGAAAAGCCCGCTCCGCGCGGGCTTTTCTCTTTCAGGAAGGTCGCTATGTTTGCGGTATTTGTAATGGGTTGGCGAGACGGTCAAGGTAATACCCAAAAGGTATTACCCCGCATCCGATGAAGAATCAAATGCTTAGCCGGACCCCGGGGGTGGGGGGGTACCCCCTGGCCAGTCTAGACGTTCACGCCCTTCGGCTTCACGTTCTCGCGGATGAACCGCACCACCGCATCGAGCGACGTGCCGGGGCCGAAGATGGCTGCGACGCCTTTGCTCTTCAGGGACGCCACATCCTGTTCCGGGATGGTGCCGCCGAGCACGACGAGGATGTCGCTGGCGTTGCGCTCCTGGAGCAGGGCGGTGATGCGGGGGACGATCACGTTGTGCGCGCCGGAGAGAATGCTGAGGCCGACGCAGTCCACGTCTTCCTGGATGGCGGCGTTGACGATCATCTCCGGCGTCTGGCGCAGGCCGGTGTAGATCACTTCCATGCCGGCGTCGCGCAGGGCGCGGGCGATCACCTTGGCGCCGCGATCGTGTCCGTCGAGGCCGGGCTTGGCGACCAGAACGCGAATCGGTGTCGTGCGCTCGTCCATAGGAACGCTGAAGAATAGCACAGCGGTGCGGCGCGATGTGTCAGTCGGCGACGACGGATTCGGGCTTCTCGGCAAAGCCGAGACGGCGCAGCAGACGGTCCATCGTGAGTCCCTGGGCCACGATCGAGAAGATGACGACGATGTAGGTGATGGCCAGAAGCCGGTCATGCGCCGGCCCGGGCTTGATGGAAAGCGCCAGCGCGACGGCCAGAGCGCCGCGCAATCCGCCCCAGGTGAGGACGGTGATGGCTCCGCGCGCGGGCCGGTGCAGCACGCGGACCAGCAGCAGCGAGAGCACGACGCTGATCCAGCGGACGCCGAGCACGACTGGAATCGCGAGCAGGCCGGCGTAGATGTAGTGCAGGTGCCAGGGCATGACCAGCAGTTCGAGCCCCAGCAGCAGGAAGAGCATCACGTTGAGCATGTCGTCGATCAGCTCCCAGAAGCGATCGACGCGCTCCCGGGTCAGCTCGGACATGGCCATTTCGCGAGCGACACTGCCGGCGACGAGACCGGCGGCAACGACCTCGAGCGGCGCGGAGAGGCCGAGCACGTCGGCCAGTGCGTAACCGCCCATCGCCAGCGCCAGCGTGAGCAGTTCCTCGACGCGATAGGCGTCGACGGTGCGGAGAAGCGTGTAGGCGAGATACCCCAGGCCGAGCCCCAGGCCGATGCCGCCGCCTGCCTTCACCAGCAGGTGCCAGCTGAACGCGCCGAAGGTGAAGGTCTGGCCGGTGTCGAAGGAGGCGAGGAGCGTGAGGAAGAGAACGGCGCCGACGCCGTCATTGAACAGCGACTCGCCTGTCAGCTGCGCTTCGAGGGCGGCCGGTGCGCCGACACGCCGCATCATTTCGACCACGGCAATGGGATCGGTGGGCGAGATCAGCGCGCCAAACAGAAAGCAGGGCAGGAAACCGAGTTCGAGGCCTGTGAGCCGGAGCACTCCTTTGATGAGCAAAGCGACCAGCAATGCAGAGATGACCGTACCGAAGATGGCCAGCGTCGCTACCGGAGCCTTCTGCCGGCGCAGTTCGCCGACATTCAGCTGCATGGCCCCGGCGAAGAGCAGAAAGGCGAGCATCCCGTGCAGGACCACGACGGAGAAATCAATGTGGCTGATCAGTCCGGCGGCTTTGGCGTGAACAGCGGGAATCGACCCGGCCAGCAAAACGAGCGGCGTGGACACGACCAGCGACAGCAGCATGACGCCGACGGTTGTCGGCAGTCGCAGCAGACGATGACTGATCAGGCTGAAGGCAGCAGCCAGAGTCACCAGCGCGCTGAGCAGGGCAAAGACGTACATGACAGAATCCGCGGGCCGACACCTGCATGGATGGCCGAAAGGCCGCTCGTGACGCGGTGCAGCTTACGATTTCGAGAATCGTAGCAGGCGTGCTACTCCGGGGTGCCGCTCTCGTCGGGGTCCGCTGTTTCGATGGCGAGCAGCGCGTCGTCGCCGACGTCCCACTTTTTCAGGACGCGGACGATGGTTCCGGTGGAGAATCCCGCGCGCATCAGCATCCGTGCCACCCGCGCGGTCTCCTTTTCGTTCCCGGGCTTGCGCACCCGCTTGCGTTCGAGATGACGGCGGGCCAGATCTTCCTCGCGGACATCTTCGTAGGCCGTGTCCAGAGTCTTCGTGATCACTTCGGCATGGAC
>DATEPN010000029.1:0-5974 GCA_035273225.1 Acidobacteriaceae bacterium
CATCACGCCCGAAACGGGCCCTGAAGTCGTCACCGGATCGACGCGCCTCAAAGCCGGCACCGCAGCCAAACTCGTGCTCAACATGCTCTCCACCGGTTCACTCGTGCGCATGCGCTACGTCTACGGCAATCTCATGGTGAATCTGCAGCCGACGAATGCCAAGCTGAACGACCGCGCCGCCCGTATCGTCTCCACCATCACCGGCCTGGACTACGACGCGGCCAGGCATCTGCTCGCGCGCGCCGGCTCCGTCAAGACAGCCGTCGTTATGCATCAGCTCAAGCTGGAGCGCCCACAGGCCGAATCGCGCCTCTCCGCAGCGCGAGGACGCCTCAAGGACGCGCTCCAATAGCCGCAGTCCGTAGCTGGTAGCCTGTAGCCTGGCCGCTGATCGTTCAAGTCGTCCTCACGTCTGAGTTGGCGAGAGCCAAGCCAGCTCTAAACAACTGCTACCGGCTACTGGCGACCGACTACCGGCTGCTTTTCCATGAAAGCTACCCAGTTCGAATTTCGTTTTCGCATCGTGATTGCAGCCGTGCTCTACGTCCTCGGCTTCTGGGCGCCGTGGACGCGCTACGGCGCCGTCGCTCCCGACACCACCGCCTGGCTCGCGATCTCGACCACGCTGGCCCGCTGGCGCTGGCTGCCTCTCGAGCAGTCGACGCTCCTTGTCACTGTGCTGGCGATTGTCTGTGCCGCCGCCGGAGCGTTGCTGCGCATCTGGGGCACCTCGTACCTGGGCTCAACCATCGTCAGTTCCGGCGCCATGCACGGACACACGCTGATGGCCGCTGGCCCGTACCGCTTCGTCCGCAATCCGCTCTACCTCGGGACCTGGATCTTCTCCCTCGGCGTCGCCATCCTCATGCCGCCCAGCGGAGCGCTGGTCTTTCTCATCGGCACCGTCATCTTCTACACCCGCCTCATTCTCGGAGAAGAGGCTTACCTGGCGAAACAGATGGGCGCGCCCTACGACGAGTATCGCCGCCGCGTGCCCCGCATCCTGCCCAGCCTCGCGCCGCGCATCCCCTCCTCCGGAGCGCAGCCGAACTGGCTCGAAGGCGTCGTCGCCGAATCGTACCCAGCCGGATTCGCGCTCTGCCTCGCCGCGCTGGCCTGGCGGTATCAGCCCATGCTGCTCATGCGCTGTCTCATCGTCTGCTTCGGCATTTCGCTCGTCGCGCGCGCCGTTCTGCCCAGGCAGCGCCTCGCCTGATCAGGCCTGGAACGGGCTAGGAAGTCTTGCCTGGCGCTGAAATGTCCTGGTCTTCCGTGTCCGCCTCCGCGGTATGCCCGCTGGTCGCCCACAAAATACAGCCGAGGAAGACCACAATAAACAACAGCAACAGGCCGATGGTGTTCGGATCAGCTGGCATGATTTCCCTCCACTAAGAGAGAACGCCGAAGTCCCCGCACACGTTGTCCGCGCCTCGGCCATTGCGCATCCCTTTGCACGCGTTCATCCCGTGCACACGCATCGTCGTTGCCGGAAATCCCTCCACAGACCTGCACGCATCTACCTGCCCGTCCCCCATGCTGTCCGCTTCGTCAGAAGGGGACCGGAGGCCCCTCGTGACATCGGTCTGCAGGTTCGCTGCATTGGCCTTGTTGTCCGCCTTTCTTGTCCTTCCCGCGCGCTCTCAGGATTCCATCACCGGCATCGGAAGCCATTCCGGCGGCATCTTCGCGGAGTTTTCCATGGCCACCGTCGGACAAGGTCAGGGATTCATCCGCGGCGGCAGCGGCGGCGGATACTTCCAGGGTCACGTGCTGGGCTGGTCTCTGCGCGCTCTCGCCGAGCCGAGCGGCGACAGCACCCACCTCTACGAAGCCACCATCGGCCCGCGCATCGCCATCAGCCTGCCCTTCATCAAGCCCTTCCTCGAGGTCGGCGGCGGAGCAGGCCACGCCAGCTACGCCACCGGCAACGGAATGTTCGGACGCTCGTGGGGCCCGGCCTGGCAGGCGAACCTCGGCGTCGAGCACAGCCTCTTGCCCATGGTCCGCTGGCGCATCTTCGATGCCGGCTACGGCCACATCTATGCCGGACCCGGCGTCTCGCCGTTCACCATCGGCACCGGCCTGGCGCTAAGCTTCTGACGCGCGTCGTTGCGATAAACAGCGCGTAGCCGTTACTCGCCTGCTTCGCTGTCCAGAGCTGCCTCCAAAGCAGCCCGGAGCTGCGGTATATCCCGTTCAGTGACGTTCCAGACGACTTGCAGGTCTACCGTAAAGTATCCGTGCACCAACTGGTTGCGCATCGCGTAGATGGCAGCAAACGGAATCTCCGGAAATCGCAATTGCGCGCCCGGGAAGATTTCCAGCAGCTTGCGCGAGGCCTCGCCCAGGATTTCAATGTTGCGGACCACGGCGTCCTGCAGGAGGCGATTGGTTGAGAAATCACCGTAGCTTTTGCCCGAAGTGTATTCCTGAATCTGGCCGACCGCATCCAGCATGTGCACAAGGTAATCGCGTTCCCTGGGGGTTCTCCTGTTCATAGGGGGAGGGCTTCAGCAAGTACCTGGTCGCGAAAGCTGTCTGGAAGAAAATTCGGCGTCTTCAGGTCGACTTTCACCCCAATCACAGACTCCAGCTCCACCTGCAGCTTCGCCAGGTCGAGAAGACTCGTCTGTGGCGATGGGTCCACCAGCAGATCAAAATCGCTTTGCTCTCTGTCTTCACCGTGGACGACGGAGCCGAAGACACGCGGGTTCGCCATTCCCGCCTGCAATACTTTCTGGCGGATCAACTCGCGGTGCCTTGGCAGAACCTCAGAGGGCCTCATGCAGCCGATTCTACCCTGTTGCCGGCTGCCTACTCACTCGCAAAGAACCGCCGCGCCGCCTCAATCGTCTGCTCAATATCGCTCTCCGTGTGCGCCGTGCTCAGGAACGCCGCCTCAAACTGCGACGGCGGCAGCCAGATACCCGCCTCGAGCAGCGCGCGATGAAAGCCGCCGAAGCGTTGCGTGTCGCTCCGCGCCGCGCCGGCAAAGTCCCTCACCGGCTCTCCGGTAAAGAACCACGTAAACATCGCCCCCACGCGGTTCGCTGTCATGGGAACGCCGGCCGCCCCCGCCGCGCCCGCAACGCCGTCCACCAGCCTCGCGCTCAGCTTCTCCAGCTTCGCGTAAACCTCCGCGCGATGCTGCTGCAGATACCCGATCATCGCAATCCCCGCCGCCATCGCCAGCGGATTCCCGCTCAGCGTCCCCGCCTGATACACCGGACCCAGCGGCGCAAGCTGATCCATGATCTCCGCCCGCCCGCCAAACGCCCCGCACGGCAATCCGCCGCCGAGAATCTTCCCCAGCGTCGTCATGTCCGGACGAATACCGTACAGCTCCTGCGCCCCGCCCAGGGCCAGCCGGAAGCCCGTCATCACTTCGTCGAAAATCAACAGCGCCCCGTGCTTCTGCGTCAGCTCGCGCAGCGCCTGCAGGTATCCCTGCGCAGGCGGAATGCACCCCGCGTTCCCGACCACCGGCTCGACAATGATGCACGCAATCGGATGGGCCGCGAATGCCGCTTCCAGAACGCCAACATCGTTGAAGGGAAGCGCCAGCGTGAAATGCGCCGCCTCCTCCGGTACGCCGGCCGACCCCGGAATGCCGAACGTCGCCACGCCCGATCCCGCCTTCACCAGCAGTCCGTCGGCGTGCCCGTGATAGCAGCCCTCAAACTTGATGATGTACTTGCGCCCCGTAAACGCCCGCGCCAGCCGGATCGCCGACATCGTCGCTTCGGTTCCGGAGCTGACGAACCTCATCTTCTCGATCGAGGGATACGCCGCCACCACCAGTTCCGCCAGATCGCCCTCAGTCGCGGTGGACGCGCCAAAGCTCGCGCTCCGCGCCGCCGCCTGCTGAATCGCCTCGACCACCGGCGGGAACGCGTGCCCCAGAATCATCGGCCCCCACGAGCCGAAGTAGTCGATGTAGCGATTGCCGTCTGCGTCCCACAGGTACGCGCCCTCGGCCCGCACCAGAAACGGAGGCTCGCCGCCAACCGCGGGAAAGGCGCGCACCGGCGAGTTGACTCCGCCGGGAAACAGCTTCTCGGCGCGTTGTTGCAGCGCATGGGAACGGGTCAGCGTGCGGGGCATAAATTTCAGTATAGGGTCGCGTCGCAGGGGTCCGGCATGCGCTCCGGGTGCCCCACATCTCCGGCAGTTGGAGATGTGGGATCCTGCCCCACTTTTCAGTCGCCAACGCGAGCCACCGGCCTCGCATCCTATTCCAGTCTCCTGGTAGAATGCCCGGTCATCTTCAACGCACAAATTCCGAGGAAGGAAAGCCAATCAATCCATGACGATGAGAGTGCGCAAGGCGGTTTTTCCCGCCGCAGGTTTTGGAACCCGCTTCTTACCCGCCACCAAGTCCATTCCCAAAGAAATGCTGGCGCTGGTCGATAAACCGATCATCCAGTACGGCGTCGAAGAAGCGCTGGCCGCCGGCTGCGACCAGATTGTCATCGTCACCGGCCGCGGCAAGTCCGCCATTGAAGACCATTTCGACGTCAGCCCCGAGCTGGAGTGCTCGCTGGAGAAGCGCGGCAAGACCGACCTGCTCGCCGTCAGCCGCCAGGTCTCCCACATGGTGCGCCTCTCCTATGTGCGCCAAAAGGAGCCCATGGGCCTCGGCCACGCCGTCCTCATGGCGCGCGACCTCGTCGGCGACGAGCCATTTGCCGTCATCCTTCCCGACGACGTCATCGATGCGCCGACCCCCTGCCTGAAGCAGATGATGGACGTCTTCGAGCAAACCCAGGCTTCCATCCTGGCCACCATGGTCGTCGACGGCCCGGCCATCTCCGCGTACGGAGTCCTCGACGGCACACCCGTCCCCAACAATCCGCGTCTCTTCGACGTCAAAGGCATGGTCGAGAAGCCCAAGCTTGCCGACGCCCCCTCCAAAAACGCCATCATCGGCCGCTACATCCTCACGCCCAAAATCTTCGATCTGCTCGAGACCACACCCCTCGGCGCCGGCGGAGAACTCCAGCTCACCGACGGCATCAAGGCCCTGCTCCAAACCGAGAAAGTCTACGGCTACAGCTTCGAAGGCACGCGCCACGATGCCGGCGACAAATTCGGCATGCTCAAAGCCACCGTCGAGTTCGCCCTCAAGCGCGACGACCTCGGCCCCGCCTTCAGGGATTATCTGAAATCGCTGAACCTGTGAGCGCGGGGCTGAAGCTCCGCTTCACCATCCGATTCGTTTCAGTCCGTGGACAGCGTCAAAGTGCCTGTCCTGGGTCATGAGTGGAAGCCGGTGCTGGCGGGCGAGTGCGGCGATCCAGAGATCGTTGCTGGGGATTGGCCGGCCGTCTTTTTTCAATTCGGCGCGGATCTGGGCGTAATGGGATGAGGTGCCCTCATCGACAGGCAGGATTCGGGTTGCGGCGATCAGTTCCTCGAGCCATTTCTCGTACGCTGTACGGCGCCGCGAGTGCGCGATGCCGAAGCGGTATTCGCCGAGGACGATGACCGCCAGTTCAATGCTTCCCGCCTCGCTGAAGATACGAACAGCCCCCGCATCGTCGTCGGCTACTGCGGAAAGAGCGTTGGTGTCGAGGATCACTCCCAATCCTCAGGCTCGACCTGTTCAAACTCGCTTTTGATGATCGCACTGATGCGGGCTGTTTCTTTGTGAAGGTGTTTTAGACCACCCGCTAGTCTGACCCAGGGCTTCTCCTCGCGCTGAGAGACGGCCGCCAGCTTCTCTTCGACCGCCTCGGTCACAAACGCGCGCAGGGCGATACCGCGCGCGGCGGCAACGGACTTCGCTCGGCGGAAGATCGGGTCCGGAATCTCCAGCGTAGTCTTCACACCATGAGGTTCCCATATTTATGGGAGCCGGTCAATGGCCCGGAGTTCCTCAGACACGGAAGCTCTGCGCAGCTTGCCCGCTCAGACCGAGAGGCGTATCGTCTGAGGCATTGGGAACGGGTGGCATCCTCCGCAGTCCAGAGGA
>DATEPN010000030.1:0-7751 GCA_035273225.1 Acidobacteriaceae bacterium
CTCATTCTAAACGTCGCGAAACGTCCGTCGCTTCCGCAGGCCGAGGCAGCCCCGCACGTCCCTCGCCGCGTCCACACAAACACGTGCCCCGCAGTCGGGTGCAAGGCTCGCCTCAAGGCAGTAAAGTTACAGATCAACGACGCGCAGGAAAGGGATTTCATTTATGGCAGACGTGGTGACAATTGCCAGCTTTACTGAACCGCTCGAGGCTGAGATGGCCAAGCTCCGGCTGGAGTCGGCCGGGATCGAGGTTTTCCTCTCCGGTGAGAATGCCCGCATCATGGAACCGGGACTGGGGCCACTCGAACTGCAGGTCAGCACAGACGATGAGGACGATGCGAGGGCCATCCTCGCCGACCCGGGCGCACCTCCCGAGGGAGCCAGCCAAACATCGTAGCACGATATATCGTGCTACGATGTTACCATGATTTTTGCGGAGAACTCCGGGGTCCTGTCCCTGACTCGCCATTCCCAGAAGCCGTCAACTTCCAGCGAACCCGTTCCGCTCACCCGGGCGCAGATGCGCCGCCTGGCGGAATTTCGCTTCCAACTCAGAAAATTCCTCCATTTCTCCAGTCTCGCTGCCACCGCAGCCGGGCTGCGTCCGCAGCAGTATCAGTTGCTGCAGTGCGTCTGGGGCATGCCCGAAGAGCTGGATCCCACCATCGCCAACGTCGCCGCGCGGATGCTGCTCAAGCACAACAGCGCTGTCGAACTGGTCGATCGCACCATCGAGCAGGGCCTGCTGCGCCGCTGTCCTGACCCCACCGATCACCGCCGCATCCTGCTGCGCATGACGCCTCACGGCGAAAAGCTGCTGGCGTCGCTCGCGGCCTGGCACGTCCGGGAATTGGAAGAGACTGGACCGGAGTTGATTCGCGCACTCCGCCGCGTCCTTCTGACACCACAGCAGAACGCCAACGGTAACGGCCGCGGCGCCGAACAGAAGGCTCGGCAGAATTAGGTCAGCACATTAGGCGGGACGCCACGCAGTAACCCATCCAAAGGTGGAGGCAAAAAGCCATCTTTGTCTCCACGACAGGTGCGGCCACGGAGGCTACTCTGTCTTTGTCTACTGAGATTGCCTCCTGTGAGTCCCCGGATCCTGATACCGTCCGGGGATTTCTTTTTGCCCACAATCGGCCCCGAATTAGTTCGGCCCCGTCTCTTCCACTTCCTCCGGAATCGGCGCGATGATCCCCAGTTGTTCGTAAATCGGCCGAATCTCCTTCCGAACGCCCGGCAGTCGGGACCAGAACCACAGGCCGCCCACGATGCAGCACGTTCCCGTCACCATCACCGTGCGCTGCGCGCCAATCCAGTTCGCCATCGATCCCGCCAGCAGGCTGCCGAACGGAGCCATTCCGACGAACGCCGCCATGTAGTAGCTCATCACGCGGCCGCGCTTGTCCTCCGGCACGAGTGTCTGGATTACTGTATTGCTCGCCGTCATACCCTGCATCATGCCGAACCCGGTGAACAGCAGCACAACGAGCGAGAGCCACAGCCAGCGGGAGAAGCCGAAGGCCACCAACCCACCGCCAAACACAATCGCCGCAATCGCGATCATTCGCGTTAGCCCTCGGACCGAACGCCGCAATACCAGTGACAGGGCGGATACCAGCGCACCCGCTCCCGCCGCAGCCATGAGGAAGCCAAGCGTGTGCGGCCCTCCGTGCAGCACATCGCCAGCGAAGACTGGCATCAGCACCATGTACGGCATGCCCATCAGGCTGAGGAGCGCAAAGAGCAGCAAAATCGTCCGGACCGGCGCGAACGTCGCCACGTAGGACCAGCCCTCGCGCATTTGCTCGAACATCGAAGCCGCGCGGCTGCGCACCTGCGTGACGTGGACCCGCATCATCAGCAGCGAAATGATGACGGCGATGTAGCTGAGGCCGTCGATCAGAAAGCACCAGCCTTCACTGCTTGCTGCAATCACCAGCCCGGCAAGCGAAGGGCCGATCAGGCGCGCGGCGTTCACCATCGAGGAGTTGATTGCGATCGCGTTCTGCAGATCGCCGCGATCTTCGACCATCTGCACCATGAATGCCTGCCGGCCCGGCATGTCGAACGCGTTGACGAGCCCCTGAAATGCGCTCAGCACGAGAATTTCTGTGATGTTGATACGCTTCGATAAGGTGAACCACGCCATCAGCAGCGACTGCAGCATGGCCAGTGTCTGCGTCCAGATCAGCACCCGGCGGCGATCGAGCCTGTCCACCCAGACACCCGCAAACGGCGCCAATGGAAACGTGGGAATCTGCCCCACGAAACTCACCGTGCCCAGCAGCAGTGACGACCCGGTCAGCCTGTACACCAGCCATGAAGTGGCGATGCGCGTCATCCATGTGCCGACCAGCGATACGGTCTGTCCGCCGAAAAATAAACGGAAATTGCGGTGCCGCAGCGCGCGCCATGCATGCGAGTAATCGCGGCCCCAGCGGCCGGTCTGTTCGGGACCTGCTTCAGCAGAGCAGCCGGTCGCGTTCAGTTGTATGTCGTTTGCGTGACGAGTCTCGTCTGTCATGCCGCCAGGTGCTGTCGCAGGAATCTGAGGGAGCGC
Source organism: Acidobacteriaceae bacterium (assembly GCA_035273225.1). Taxonomy (GTDB): domain Bacteria; phylum Acidobacteriota; class Terriglobia; order Terriglobales; family Acidobacteriaceae; genus Palsa-343. Next base: position 2,567 of record DATEPN010000030.1, read on the forward strand.
TCGCGCGCGAGCCTCGCCGCCTCACCGTTATAGCTGGCACGGTCACTGGTGTTGAAACCATGCCCGGCTTCGTACCAGTAGATCTGGACGTCAGGATGGGCCGCCGCTACCTTGCTGTCGATCTCATGCCTCGGAATGTGCTGGTCCTGAAGGCCGAAGTGGAGCATGACCGGAGTTTGCGGCCCCTCACCGGCAAAGTTGATGATCCGGCCACCGTAGTAGCCGACCGCCGCATCGGGATGCAGGCGTGTCGCCGCCAGCCAGGCTACCGAGCCACCGAGGCAGTAGCCAATCACGCCAACTTTCTTTCCAGTCTCTCGATGCGCATATTCCATTGCGGCAGCGACGTCTTTCACCCAGTCGTCGGGATTGCCGCTGCGTGCCAGCGCCAGCCCCTTCTGCGCCTCCTCGCCCGTGTAGCCGAATTCCACACCGCGCGCCTGCCGGTCGTACAACGCTGGAGCGATGGCCAGGAATCCGTCCTGCGCATATCCATCCGCCACGGACCGGATGTGCCTGTTCACGCCGAAGGCCTCCTGGATCACGACGAGGGCCGCCGCGGGAGCGCCCGGGGGGCGCGCTACATATGCGTCCAGTTCATGGCCGTCGGACGCGCGCAGCTTTACATGCTCACCCATACTGTTCCCTGCTTTTGGATGCGCCGGCTTGAGACGAAGCATCGAGCTCAATGCGCGTCAGTATCGTCGCGGTGGATAGCCCAGTAGCTATTCCGCGCGACTACCTGCGCTCCATAGTCCTGCGTCAGCTTGACCTGAACTGCGTGCAGCCCGGGCGTAAGATCCGTCGGGTGAAAGCTGAGAATGTAGCGATTGCGTGCATGGCTCGCCGCCGCCAGTACACGGCCCTGGAATCCCTTGTCACGTGTGAACGGAGCGTATTCGCCGCCGCTCAGGGCTGCGAGAGTCCTGGGCGTGTTGCGCCGCATGGCGTTCACGGTCATCATCAACGGAGCCAGGAGATTCAGTTCCGTCCCGGCGCCGGCACTGTTGCCGCGAGCCCAGTCGATGATCTCCGACTTCGATGGCGAGAAGACCAGGCTCTGCACGAGCGTATTGCTCGTTCCGATGCGCTCGACCAGCTGAGGAACGGTGAAGCGGTGGCTGCCGTGGTCGCGCGATTCGCTGATCAGAAGCAGCACGCGGCGATGATCCTGCGGCTGCTGCTCCAGCAGGTTCACCGAGTAGCCCACCGCGTCCAAAATCGCGGCCCCTCCATCGCCGGCCGGCATCTGCCGCAGGTCTTTTGTGATGGAGTCCACGTTATCCGTGAATGGCTCCACCCAGACGGGCCGCGAGTCGAATGCGACCAGCGCCACGTCGCCGCGTCCGTTCCCAATGAATTCCTCTAACAGCGGCCCCAGCTTGCCGATCTTGTTGAACTCGAGCGGCGCATCACGTCCGCGCTCCACACACACAACCAGGGAAACGGGCTGGGTGTCGAGATCATCGTCGACATGAATCTTCTGTGGGACGCCGTTGTCCAGCACCTGAAAATCTGAGGGCTTCAGGCCATACACCACGTCGCCGTTCTTCTTTTCGACCAGCGTCGGGACGATCACCACGCTTGTGCTGACGTGAAATGTGGGCATCTCCAGGTTCGGATCGGGCGGGAAATCCTGGGACGGCTGTGGCCGATTTTGCTGCGTGGCGGACGGCGGCGCTTGCGTCTGCGCGGGCTCACCAGGGAAAGGCTGCTGTCCGAAACACAGAGCGGCCGTGCCGAGGCCACAGCACAACGCGAACGCCTGTTTCGCAACAGCAATTCTCTTCGCCATCGTCTTATTACATCAGACGGATCGCGCGAAGTGCAGGGTTTCCCGCCGCCGAAGGTGACCTCCGTATCCTGTGCGTCCGAGTATTCTCTGCTGCATAGGTTTGCGGTGTTCCCGGGCGATCAGATTGGATTACACAGCGCGGGATCGTCATTACGGACATTCCCCACTTCGGAGCTGACCTTCCAGGCAGTCATTTCCTCCGCAGACAGCGGGCGGAGGAGATCGACAGGAAGACGTGCAGGATTCGCGGGAGCAAGCCAGCGCTCGTAGTCGTGCGGCGTCAGGATCACCGGCATTCGGTCGTGAATAGGGGCGGTAAGTTCGTTGGCTTCGGTGGTGAGAATGGTATAGGTCTCGAGCGGCTGGCCGCTGGCTCTGTCCTTCCAGCGCTCCCACAGACCAGCAAAGGCGAAGATCGATCCGTCACGAAGGCCAATGGCCCACGGTTGCCGATTCTTCGCGTCCAGCTTCTGCCATTCGTAGAAGCCGTCCGCCGGTACGAGACACCTCCGATACCTCAGAGCTTCGCGAAACACAGTGCTGGTACTTACCGTTTCAGATTTAGCGTTGATCGTGCTGTAGCCGATTTTCGCGTCTTTGGCCCAGTAGGGGATGAACCCCCAGCGGAGCTGCACGAGCTCTCGCTCGTGCGTGTCGCGGCTGAGACGAACGATGGGCTGGAAGGTCTGGGGCGCGACATTATACGAGGGCAGTATCTCAAAGCTCGGCGGCACCCCAGTACGGAACGCTTCGGCTATGCGCTGCTTGTCGGATCGGCGGTAGTAGCGGCCACACATAAATCAGGAGTCAGAAGTCAGCATTGAGTGGAAGGAGCGAGCTGGTAGTCCGTTGGCTCGAGCGAGCTGCCGCATACTCCCTCAATGTTCTGGAAGGAACGCGGGGGGCGGCTTCAGCGGAGCTGATGTCGGTGCGGTTGGCTGCAAACTGAAGTGCAGGGTTGTCGTGGTCCTCGAAGGCACATTGTTGAGCGGCAGCCAGTAGCTGTCGTAGGGCTCCCCGTCACGGGAGACGGCGTTGACGTAGATACCGGAGCCGTCGCGGCGGACATTCAGGTCGCGGCCATCACCGAAGTGAATTGTCGCCTGCGGGAACATAGGCGTTCCGAGGAAGAATCCCCCAATGCCGGGGACGCCCGGGTAGAGACCGAGCGCATTCCAGACGAAAACCCCGGAGGTGGCGCCGAGGTCATCGTTCCCCGGAATGCCGTCGGGTTTCGTAGAGAATGTTTGCTGCTCGATTCGGGTGATAACCTCGTCGGTCTTCCAGGGCACGTTCGTGTACTCGTAGAGGTAAGGCACGACGAAGTCTGGCTCGTTCGCCATGTTGAAGCACGGCTCGCCCCAGCAAATGAGCTTCGAGAAAAATCGGTCGAGGCGCGGCACAACGACGCTGTCGCCCCCCATCGCGGGGATAAGCCGGGCGTAATCGAAGGGGATCATGAACGAGTACTGCCAGGTGTTCCCCTCCTCAAAGCCGTGCTGATCGGTGCTGACAGGGGCGTCCGGACGCTTGGGCAGCGCTCGGTCGGCATCGAAGCCCTGCATCCAGCTGCCGTCGGCCTTACGTGGGCGGATCCAGTGCGTCTCCGGGTCAAGCAACTTTTGCCAGTTCCCAGCTCGCTGGATGAACTCATTTTGAACCCGGGTGTCGCCGAGGTCGCCCGCCATCTGGGCGAGCGCAAAGTCGTCGCTGGCGAACTCCAGCGTGCGCGAGGCGGCGAGCGTGTCGTGATCAATGGGCACGTAGCCGAGCTTGAGCACGTCTGCCAGATAGAGCCGCTCTGCCTGTCCGTGCATGCCATTCCCGGTTTGCGTTGCCCCTTTGACCATATGCCGCAAGGCCGAGTGAGCATCGAAGCCACGGGCTCCAAAGGCATAGGCGTCGGCGAGAAGGATCGTCGATGAATCGCCACCCATGACATACGGGTTGTCATTGGCAAACGGCCAGCGCGGAAGCCACCCGGACTGATCGGCGTCGTTAACGAGGGATTGCGCCATGTCGCTGGCGCGCTCGGGGACGAGCAGGGACTGAAACTGAATGACGTCTCGGTAGATATCCCAATCGGAGAAGTTGGCGTACTGAGCGCGTTGTGGTGTCCCCCTGGACGGATTCCCGGCAACGCGGTGAACTTTGCTGTCGAAGCCCATGTAATCACCATTGACATCGCTGAACAGGTTGGGCGAGAGCAGCATGTGATACACGCCGGTGTAGAAGATGATGCGCTGTTCGGGTGTGCCGCCCTGAATCTGGATGCGGTCGAGCAGGTGGGACCACGCGGATCGCGCGGCGGCATGGATGACGTCGAAATCCCAGCCAGGGATTTCGGCGTTGAGATTGGCGCGGGCGTTTTCGGCGCTCACGAACGAAAGCCCGACCTTCATCGTCACTTCCTTCTGATCGCCGAAGTCGAGCAGGGCGCCCGCGTGACGCGCGTTCTCCTGTTGAGCGGTGGCATCCGTGGTGTCGTCGTGCCACATCGTGCTTCGGACAATCGGCTGCTGGAACACTGCGGCGAAATAGAGTGTGTAACGCGTGGGAGAACCGCAGAAGGCCCCGGCGCGTGCTTCGCCAGAGACGGCATGGTCTCCAGTAATCCGGAGCGTGTAGCCGTCCTGCGCGCGCGCGGGATCGTTCGGCTTTTTGTCGATCACTTCGGAGTTCGCGCTGCCCCCTGGATTGAGCAGCAGGCGTGCGGGACTGCCGGGCGGAAATCTGAACCGGGCGATGCCGGCGTGGTCGGTCACGGTGATCTCAACGCGGATACCGTTCGCGAGGGTCAGAGCGTAATAACCCGGCTGCGCGGTTTCCTCAGAATGATCGAAGGCCTCGGTATATAGATCGCGGTTCTGGTGCGGGCTGACGGTTAGCTCGCCGGTCCACGGCAGGACTGGAATATCTCCGTAGAGCGGGCAGCCTGCTCCGGAGATATGCGTCAGCGAAAAGCCGTAAATCCGTTTTGCACCGTAGTTGTACCAGGCTCTGGTGTTGGTGTCGGGGCTCCACTGGATCATGCCGAACGGGAGCGAGGCGCCGGGAAATGTGTTGCCGTCTCCCGCGGTTCCAATGATCGGATCAACGCTGTCGTAGGCCGTTTTGGGAGCCGGAGAAGTCTGCGCGGAGGCCGAGGTAACCTGGCCAGCAATGAGCACAAGAATGCACGCAAGGCACCATTGCCAGCTTTTCACCGAGGGAAACTCGCCGCACTGCCGGGATTGACGAAGAGAGGACGAACCGAGGGTCAGGGCCACGACAGGAAGAATACAACCGTATGCGACCCAGCCGCAGGGGCCGGTTCGGCCAGCGAGTTACCAGAGAATTGTTCTCCGGCGCAGCCGCAAAGGCTGCACCGGAGCCAAGCTCATTCTGCAG
>DATEPN010000031.1:0-8359 GCA_035273225.1 Acidobacteriaceae bacterium
AGCCATCAGGGTGGTGGCGGCACGCGGCGTGATGACGTCCTGCCCCGACATGCCTGAGCCATCGAAGAAGAGAAAGTCGCCGGGATCGATCCCCGCGCTGATGAGAAACTGCCGCACGACCCGGACACCCTGCGCAATCGAACCGTCGTCGGCTTCGAGCCGGCCCAGCAAGCGGAGATACAGCTCAGCGTGCAGGTTCTGGCTCACCTTGTTCGTAACCGTCACGTCCTGCGAGAGGGCTGGCGAGACGTGTGTCGCGAGCACGCGCAGTCCGGTCACGGGAGGAGCGAAGGTTGCGTCCGTCAGCTTGCGCAGCACTACTGCCTGACTCACCTCGGCGCGATAGTCCTCGGTGTCCACGGGCAGCCTGTGCCAGGCGCGCGCGGTGCCGGAGATCGTCACACCGCGCGCCAGCAGCATTTGCCGTAGCGCAATCGCAGCAAATTCGGCGGGATCCTCGATCGCCAGCGCATCGTGAATGCCGTTGGGCGCCATCGCGCCGAAGAGCCGGATGGTTTTGCTGCCCAGTGCGCGGTCGATGCCCGAGTGCGCCTGCGTCCCCGGCAGCGCGAGCGTCAGCGAGTTCTCGAGCGTGTAGTAGGGGACGTCAGGATTCCAGGTGACCACGGTCGGCGCGGGAGGCGCATTGGTGGGCGCGATCGTTGGGTTCGGCACAGCGGCGGGAGCCGCTCCCGCCTGCGGCACGACATTCAGATAGATGACGTTGTCGTTCACGGTGAGCGCCGACACCGGCGCGCCGTACTCCCACTGCAGGTCATCCCAGCCCCAGTTCCCGCCGTAGCGCTCGTACGGGAACCAGGAGTCATCGCCGACGACATCGCCGTGGATGCGATGCACACCGGCCGCGACAATCTGGTCAGCCATGCTCTCGAGTGCCTGCAGCGGAGAATTCGGCCGCTCCGTCTTGCCGTCCCATGGATACGCTCGTCCGGAGAGCGTTGGATCGCCCGCCCCCAGAATGCGAACATCGCCAGTCAGTGTGCCATCGGTGCCGAGTGTGCCCGAGGTGACGACGCGCGTGGTCCAGGTGGCGTTCGCGGGCAGCAACGCCAGCGTGGCGGCTGTGGTGAAGAGCTTCGCATTCGATGCCGGCTCAAAGAACTGTCCATCGTTCAACGCGAAGATCGTCCGGCCCTCCGGCGTGATGACCGAAATGCCCCAGTGCGCGCGGACGACGGCGGGATCCGCAAGGATGGTGCGAACGGCCTGGTCCAGTGGAACGATGCGATGAGGCCGAGGGGGAGGAGGACGCTTGTGTTTACGAGCCCCGGCAGCGGGAAACGCGGCAAGCAAGACAACGAGCAAGCAGGTCGGCAGGGATCTCGGCGGGAATCTCATTCTCGGTCTTGTCGCTGGGGCGGGATTTTTCTGGAGTGTAGCATCGAAGGCGATGGCATTTGTTCGCCGGCCCACCCGCACATGGCAACTGCGCACGCGGTCTCTCGCGCTGGGCCAGCGCACGCTGATCATGGGCATCCTGAACGTCACGCCGGATTCCTTTTCCGACGGCGGCGCCTTCTGCGAGAAGAATGCTGCAATCGAGCACGCGCTCGCGATGCTCGAGCAGGGCGCGGACATCATTGACATTGGTGGCGAGTCGACGCGGCCCGGCGCCCAGGAGCTCAGCCCTGCGGAGGAGCGGGAGCGGGTGGTTCCGGTAATCGAAGGCGTCCTGCACCACAAGCCGGAGGCGATCCTCTCCATCGACACGTACAAGGCGGCGATAGCCGAGGCTACGGTCGCTGCAGGCGCCGAGATTGTGAATGACGTCAGCGCGTTCGCGTGGGATGCGGAGATGGGCCTCACCTGCGCGCGCCTGCGCTGCGGTGTGGTGCTGATGCACACGCGGGGTCGGCCCGCCGAATGGCGCACGCAGCCGCGGCTCAAAGACGAAGAGGTCGTCCCGCTGGTGAAGCGCGGGCTGACGGAAGCCCTGGAGCGCGCCGCGGCGGCCAACGTCGAGCGCGACCGCATCGTTCTCGACCCCGGGTACGGCTTCGGCAAGGCATACGAGAGCAACTATCCGTTGCTCGCGCATCTGGACGACCTGCTCAGCCTGGGACAGCCCCTGCTGGCCGGCGTCTCGCGGAAGTCCTTTCTCGGACGCACGCTGGCCGGAGCAACAGGAAGCGAAATTCCGATGCAGCAGCGCGGAAACGCGACGCTGGCCGCCACAACGACGGCGATCCTGGCCGGAGCGTCCATCGTCCGCGTGCATGACGTGAGACCAGCCGTGGAAGCTGCGGCCATTGCCGACGCGATTCTTGCCGGCCTGTGAACGACGCAACGCGATCCACAGGACACTGCAAGCGAACGCACTCTGCCGCAAGCACATCCGCGTATCCTGAAGCCAGAAACACGAAGCCAGGATTCCAGCATGGGCCGCATCCGCGTTCTTTCCGACCAGGTCGCTAACCAGATCGCCGCCGGTGAGGTGGTGGATCGCCCGGCGTCGGTGGTGAAGGAACTGCTCGAAAACTCGCTCGACGCCGGAGCGAAGCGCATCCGCGTGGAGGTCGAGGCGGGCGGACGCAAGCTCATCCGCCTGGCCGACGACGGCTGCGGCATGATCCGCGACGATGCGCTGCTGGCGTTCGAGCGGCACGCAACATCGAAGATCCGCTCGTCGGACGACCTGCTGTCGATCGCGACGCTCGGCTTCCGCGGCGAGGCGCTGCCGTCCATTGCCTCGATCTCGCGACTGGAGCTGGTCACGCGGCCGCCGGACCAGGCCACCGGGACACGCATCGAGATCGCCGGAGGCAAGGTGCTGGCCGTCGAAGATACTGGCGGACCGCACGGCACGAGCATCTCTGTCCGCGACCTCTTCTTCAACACGCCCGCGCGGCGGAAGTTCATGCGCGCGGAGAGCACCGAGCTGGCCCACGTCACCGCTCTGGTTACCCACTATGCGCTCGCGCATCCCGAGATGCACTTCGAATTGCACAGCGCAACCCATGCGCTGGTAACCGCGCCTCCGGTGCGCGAGCCGTCGGAGCGCATCTACCAGATCTTCGGCCGCGACATACTCGATGAGTTGCTGCCCATTGCTGCCGAACGCCGCTTTGAGCATGCCGGCTTGCCCGAACCTCCGCCGTGGCGGCAGGGGTCGGACTACCGGCCGCCGGATCCGGGATTTCTGCGCGTCAGCGGCTTCGTGTCTCGCCCCGCGCTGCAGAAGCTCAATCGCAACTCGATCTACATCTTCGTCAACCAGCGACTCATTCGCGACCGGCTCATCCTGCACGCCATCACCGAGGCGTATCGCAACATCATCCCGCCCACGTCTTTTCCCGTCATGCTGCTTTTCCTCGAGATGCCGCCGCACGAGGTCGATGTCAATGTGCACCCGGCAAAGACCGAGGTGCGCTTCCGCCAGCAACAGCTCGTGCATAATTTCGTGCGCGAATCGATCCGGGCCACGCTGATGAAGACGCGCCCCGCGGCGAGTTTCCTGACCGCGCTGACCGAGAGCCCGCGCGCGGCGTCAGCGCTGGTCCCGGAAACGGCTCCTGATGACGCAGCAGCTTCAGAGATTCCCGGCTCCGAGCCGCCTCCCGAGGCGAGCGAAGCCGCACCGTTCTGGCTGGCTCCGAAGGAACCGCGCCCGGAAGAGAGGCCGCTCCCATTTGCTGTCGCGGCGGCCGCTCACCTTGAGCGCGCTGCGTCTGCCCCTCCTGCTCCTCCGGTGATTGCGTCTCCCAACGGCCATGGTTGTTCTGAGCAGGTTCCCGCAGACGACTGGCCGGCTGGCGGCGAGCCCGCCGCGACGCTGCACTCACTGGCTTCGCTCAAGCCACTGGGCCAACTGCGCGAGTCGTTTATCCTGGCCACGAATGATGAGGGACTCTGGATCATCGACCAGCACGTCGCCCACGAGCGCATCCTCTTCGAAAAGATCCTGCGCGAGCGGCAGACCGAGCGCGTGGAGCGCCAGCGACTGCTCATGCCCATGCTGATCGACCTGCTGCCGCAGCAAATGGTGCTCTTTTCCCTGCTTGCTCAGGAGCTGGAACGCAATGGCTGCGAGACGGAGCCCTTCGGTCCCCACACCATCGCCATCAAAGCCGCGCCTTCGGGGCTGGCCGGGAATGAACTGGAGCGGATGATCCATGAAGTACTGGAGCAGCCTGGGGCTTCCGTGCAGTCGGATAATCTGGAAGCCGCGCGGACGCGAATTGCCGCCTCCATCGCCTGCCACGCTGCCATCAAGGTGAACATGCCCCTCGATACGGCGCGCATGGAATGGTTGCTTGGGGAGCTGGCCCGCACCGAACATCCGATGAGCTGCCCGCACGGACGGCCCATTGCTTTACGATATTCATGGAAAGACATTCAGCGGGCGTTCCAGCGTATCTAGCTGCTCCGAAGCAGGTCCTCCTTTGAATCAGCAACAGTTACAAATCGCGCGAGCCGCGCTGTGGCGCCAGAATGCCGCGCCGCTGGAAACCTACGACGATGTCGCGCCGTGGTTCGAGGAGATCGGCTTCTGCCTGTTTCTGCCACGGCACGCGCAGTTCCCCTCGCCCGCTCCATCGTTCGTCGAGGCATGCATGGGTGCGCCGAGCGCCACGCCGCCTCCGGCCGCGATCCAGAAGGCGATGGAACTGGCAACGCGCCTGATCGACGCCGGACGCGCCATCCCGCTGAATCTGCTGGGCACCTTCTCCGAACAGCCGGATTTTCTGGTCGCCCCCGAAGTGCTGCCGTGGGTCGCGGCGATTCGCGGCGACCGCCAGTGGAAGACAGCCCCGGGAGGCCGTACCGCGCCGATCGTCATGCGCACATGGGAAGCGCTGGAAAAGAACGGGGCGCAGACCGCCCTGGAGCTGCGTGAGGCGCTCGGACGCGAAGTGACCGAAGCCGCCGTGTTGCGAGCGCTGATCGAATTGTGGACGACGCTCCGCGCCCTGCCCCTCTACACCGCGGGGGAAGCGACGCGCTGGCAGCTGACGAAGGAGCGGTATGCCGCGCAGCTGACCACGGGCTCCAACACCGCTCAGCCCACGGCTGTCTCTGCGCTGGCGTCGCTGTATTTGCGTTCGGCCGTTGCGGCCACGGCAGAGGAAGCAGAGGTTTTTCTGTCGCCCCTGACGGCGCGCTCGCGGATCCGCGACGTGCTGCACGGCATGATGGCCGCGCGCCAGTTCGCTACGATGTCGGTCGGCTCGCAGACGCTGCTCTTCGTCGAGGGATCGCTGCCCGAGGTGGCTCCCGTTGCGGAAGAGGAGGTCCTGCCCGCTGCGACTCGAGAACGCGCAGGGTTCAAACCGCGGCGTGCGGCGGAAGGTGCTCGTCACCAGCGGCCGCAGCCATCGGAGCGCGAGAAACGGCGTCCTGATCAGGAGCGCCGAGGGCCGCGTCCGGACCGTGAGCGCCGGGATCGTGAGCGTCAGGACCGTGGATTCCCGTCGCGCCGCGAGTTTCGCCCGGCTGCTTCCGGCGAGGAGCGGAGGCGTGGCGAGCGGCCGCGCAATGAGGGTCGGCCTCCGCGCCCGTTCCAGAAGAAGCGCGCGTGGGACCCTCGCCCGGGCAGTGCGCGGCCCGGCAATGTACGACCTGGCACTGCGCGGCCGGGGGACGCGCGGCCGGGCAATGCCCGGTTCGAGAAGCCGCGCACCGAGGGCGGACGCGAAGAACGTCCGGGCCGTCGTGAAGATCGGGGCGAGCGGAAGCCCTGGCAGAAGCGGCCCGGGGGACCATTCCAGAAGCGCGAGGGCCGTCCACCATTCCGGAAGCCGTTCGGCAAACGCGAAGAACGGCCCGAAAGAGGGCCCGATGGACGGGAAGAGCGCCCACGCTTCGGCAAAGGTCCGCGACCGCAGGTTGGCGGCAGGAAGTTCGAGGGCCGTCCGCCGCGCCGTGAGGCGCCCGGCGAAAATCGCCCACCGCGACCCGGGAAAACGTTCGGCGGCAAGCCCAGATTCGGCAAGCCGGGCGGGCGTCCGGAACGCAGAGGGTTCGGCGGGAACAGGCCTGAGCGTGGCGCACGCGGCGGATTTCGACCCGGACCAAAGGGGCGCGGGAAGTTCAGTCCAAAGCCTCCGTCGCCGCGATCGAATCCACGTAAGAATCGCGGCGAGAAGCCCGCCGGCGAAGAGGGCACAGAATGAAGCGCGGTCCCATCATTGCGATCGACGGGCCGGCCGGTGCGGGCAAAAGCACCGTGGCGCGGCACCTGGCGGAGCACTTCGGTCTGCTCAACCTCGAAACGGGCGCCATGTACCGGGCTTTCGCGCTGAAAGCGATCCTGAACGATCAGGACTTCGACGACGCCGGCGCGCTGGCCCAGCTTGCGCGCGGCACGCAGATCGCTCTGCAGCCGGACCGCTCGGGCAACCGCGTTGTTCTCGACGGCGAAGACGTGACGGATCGCATCCGTGACTCCGATGTGACGCAGGCGGCGTCCCGCGTCAGCGTGCACCCGCCCATCCGCAGCTGGATGGTGGACCTGCAGCGCGACCTGGGCCGCCGCGGCGGCGTGGTCATGGAAGGCCGCGACATCGGCACGGTCGTGTTCCCGGACGCCGACGTGAAGGTCTTCCTCGATGCATCGCCCGAAGCGCGCAGCCAGCGGCGGTACGAGCAGAACACCTCATCTGCAGCGGCCGGCCAGTCGCAGGCCGATCGGACTGCGGTGCTGCAGGCGCTGCGCGAGCGCGACGAGCGCGACCGCAACCGCGCCAACTCGCCACTGCGTCCGGCACCGGATGCCATCGTGATTGACTCCACGTCGCTCACGCTCGAGGAGGTGGTGGGGCGCATCGAAGAAATCGTGCGGCCGCTGCTGGGAAGCCAGGGGTAGCCCCCTTCCCCCTCCCCTTTTTGATCAGTTCGCGGTCGTGACGCACCGTCGATGATTGCAGGACGGTCACTTCGGAGACGGCCGTCTTTGATGCGCTCGCGGCCGCCGATGATCAGTTGGCGGTCGTGAAGGCTGCAGATGATTCGAAGGCAGTCACTTCGGTCGAGGCCGTCGATGATCAGGTGACGGTCGCCAAGTGATCATTCGCGGCCGCGAGGTACATCACCCAAAGTCCAGTGCAGCACAGTGATGCCATGCTGCGGACAGTGCGCCAGGTCTCCAGCAACTGCAGACCTGGGGCACCCGGCGAAGGAGTCCTCTCAAAGAGCGCGGAAGCCGGCCTGAGCCGGAAAAGAAAAAGCTCTGTTCCTGAGAACAGAGCTTTCCTTATTTCAAGCGTAGAATCTGCGAGCTGCGAGGGGAAGAACAATTCGCCGGTGCGGGGTTACCGAAGTCAGGTCGAGCCGTCTGGCTTCGTTCTTCTACTGCACCTGAACCTGCGGCTTCTGTCCCGCCGGGGCGCGGAAGTGCTTTGCGCCCGACGCAGCGCTGTCGTTGTTGTTCGCCTCCGTCGTGCTGAGCGTGACGTTACTGCCCTTGCGCAGTTCGAGGTTCCCATGTTCCGCCTCGAGTTGCAGCCGGACGCCGCCCTTGCCTACCGTGCCATCCAGCGTCTGACGTCCGTCGCTGTTGGTCATGTGCAACGGGAAGTCCGTGCGGATGTCTTCGTCACCGCTGGCGCTGCCGGTCACGGTGAAGCTGGCATCCTCGGGCATGGTCACCACCACATCGCCGGTATGCGCGGCGATTTGTACGTTGCCCAGCGGCGATGCCGTGGTGACACTCACGTCGCCGTTGCTGTCTTCAACGTGCGCGTCGCCGGCGATCTGCGTCAGCTCGATGTCCTTCGACCTGGCACTCACGTGAACCGGTCCGGCGGCGCGATTGATGGTCAGGTCGCTCTTGTCGAGGGTGAGCGAGCCGACCAGATGCGGAATCTCCATGGTCGTCATGCTGGAGTGGTAGTGCACCGGCCCGTCTACCTGCTCGAGGTGGATATCGCCGAAGAATTCACCATCGATCCGGGCATCGCCCTTGATCTGCGACAGCGTGATGTCGTCGCCGCTGCCGTCGATCATGACCTTGCCCTGCACGTTATGCGCGGAGAAGTTGCCGTGCTGCATGTGGACCTGCGCGTCTCCGCCGATGTCCTCCAGCTTCACTTCGCCGTGGCCCTCGGTGACCTGGATCCCGCCGGTCAGGCCGTCGGCCGTCACATCGCCGTGCTGCGCTGTGATGGTCGCGTAGGCCGCAGCCGGCACTTCCATGGTCAGATCGACGCGGGCGCCGTCCTTCTCGCCAACGGTGATCACCGCGCCATTCGAGGAGGTTTCCACTTTGGGCTTCAGATCGTCGAAGAGCTTGCGTGCTTCGTCATCGGAGGTGCGATGCACCATCTGGTGCGCGCGGATATGCATCTGGCCATCGGTGGAAGGCGTGAGGGTGATGTCGCCGCGCGGGTCATTGATGGTG
>DATEPN010000032.1:0-7261 GCA_035273225.1 Acidobacteriaceae bacterium
TGTCTGGTTCCCGGCTACCGACTCCCACCTCACGGTACCTGAGTACACCTCCAAAGTCGTTACTGGTAACACGCTTGGGGAGTACGTCCGGGGGATGCGCTCCAGCAGAATCGTTTCAGTACGACTTTGTGAGAACGAACGCACACAAGCTGTTTCGTGCCGGCGCTACCGCCTCTGCGGGGCTGGTGCTCCTGCTGCTCGCCGGCATGGCCAATTTGCTGGTCAACTACGTCCATGCGACGCGCTGGGTCAACCACACCTGCGAGGTCATCGAGCAGATTCGCGGCACACGCGCCCTGCTGGGGGGAACGCAAGGGCTCCCGAAGGCCCCGTTTCAGATCAAAATGCGGTCCATTCGGGAGCAGTTCGACCAGGTGGCCGCCCTCGTCAGTGACAACCCAGGGCAGCAGCCCAACATCACCCAGTTCCGCGCCATCTTTCCCGCTGACCCGGCCGGCCAGGCAGCGCTGTCCGCGGATGACATCGCCAACACGAACCGCATCCTCGACCGCATGCAGAGGCAGGAAGACAGGCTTCTGCTGGACCGCGTCGCGGTACAAGCCCGCGTCACCCGATACGCAGCCCTGGCCAGCGGCGGATTCTGCGCCCTCCTGCTCGGCATCGGCATTGTTACCGGACTCGCCCTGCGCCGTGAGCTGCACCGCCGCGCCCGGGCGGAAGCCGAGCTGGTTCGCGACAAGGACGAGCTGACCCGCTACACCGAGGAACTGGCCCGCGTCGCCGCCGGCAGCAAGCTCATCCAGGCAGCGCGCGATGAACAGCAGCTGCACAAGCTGGTCGAACAGATCATGCGTGAACTGGTACCCGGCTCGCGCGGATACTTCGCGCTGGTCGGCTCGCCCAGCGAAGCCGTGGAGATCTGCGGCGTTTGGGGCTACGACGCGCCTCCCCCGTCCTTCCTGCCGGCCGACTGCATGGCCCTGCAGCTGGGCACGCCGACGCACCGCAGGAACTCCGTCATTCCCATCGACTGCCCGCACGCGCACGACAAGCATGGCGACCACCTCTGCCTGCCCGTCCACAGCGCGAACGGCAACCTGGGCGTGCTGCATGTCGCCACGGCCGACAAGCTGAGCGAGAAACGCATCCACGTTATCTCGGTCTTCGCGGCACACGTCGGGCTGGGGCTTACCAACATTCGCATGCGCGAGGTGCTGCGTTTGCAGTCCGTGCGCGACTCGCTCACCGGCCTCTACAATCGCCGCTACTTCGACGAGACACTGCGCCGCGAAATCGCCGCCGCCACGCGCCATGGCGTGCCGCTGGCCGTGCTCATGCTCGACGTGGACCATTTCAAGCGCCTCAACGACACGCAGGGACATGCGGCCGGCGACGATGCGCTCGCGGGCGTTGCGCGCCTGCTGACGAACTGCTTCCGCGAATCGGACGTCATCTGCCGCTACGGAGGCGAGGAATTCGGGCTGCTCCTGCCCGGCAGCACGCTGGAGCAGGCCTACGCGCGCGCGGAGTTCTGCCGCAGCATCGTCGAATCGGCGCAGTTGCAGTCCGGCGGCAAGAACCTCGGGCTGCTCACCGTCTCCATCGGGGTTGCGGTCTCGACGGAATTCAGCGATCCGGTGCAAATCGTCCGTGCCGCCGATGCTGCTCTCTACCAGGCAAAGCGCATGGGCCGGAACAGCACCTGGGCCTGCACCAGCACCACGGCGCCGTTTCCCAGCGTGCCGAGTTCGGCTGTACAGCATCCATGGCACCAGCACGACGAGAGCCCGGGACTGCCCATCGCCACCGCCTGATCGTTTCCTTCTAGTGCGGAACCTGCCAGCCCGCGCCCACTGTCGCCAACGTGATCTTGTCGCTGGGCGAGTCGCCCAGGTCTTGGGCTAACTGCGGAAAGGCCTTGATCACCTCGTCCGTCTTCGCCCACACCGGCACATTCAGCATTTGGTAGTGGTAGGTCACGTCGGTTTCGTTGAAGCCATTGCGCGGAGCCGGCGGAGTGAAGCCGTCGATGTGGGTGACCTGGCGATAGCCGTAGCAAAACGCCGGAGCCGCGCGATTGCCGGCGGGTGTCAGCGTGTAGGAGTCGACGTGCAGGTCGAGGTCCTCGAGACGCTTCAGCAGCCCGGCCGTCATTAAGGAATCCATCTGCTGCTTCGCCTCTTTGGCTCCCTTGCCGGGCGCCACCTCGTAGGGGAAGCGGCGGCCTCCGGGGAAGAGGCAGTCGGGACGATCCTGAAACCAGGCGTTGATGGTTTTCGTGAAGTTCTCGGCATTCGGCTTATTGGCGTTCGAGCATCCGCCGAACAGGAGCGCAGACGCGCAGAGGGGAATCAGGATCCTGGAGTTCATAGCGTTCTTTCTTTCCTCAGAACTCTACTACTGATGGGCGGCAGACTGCGGGGCAGAGACGGAAATGGGCCGGTTCGCCGGCAGGGTCCCCCGGCTGGCGCGATTCTCCTGCGCCGGGCGACGAGCAGAGGAAATCGCGAAAACTCTGCGCCCCTGCCGGATTGCGGAACGCGGCCGCGAATGCCGCGCACAAGTAGGATTCGACGCGAGATGCGGCAGATTGGTCGTCTGCCTCGGCTTGCGTATGGCTAGATCAGGGCCACTGACCGGGCGGGGTCGTCGGGTTTGTAGCGGACGTGGATCTTTTTGCCGGACGGGAAGTCCCGCACCCAATCGTCCCCAGATCCAAACAGGATTGGCTGGCCATGCGTCGCAGCATACCTTTGGGCGTCGACTCGATAGCTGTAGGGAATCCGCACAACATGGCACCCATAACCGTGCCGCTCTACGTGGGCACGAAGCACCGTCGCCGTCACGATCGGCCACTTGCGGCTGCGGATACGCCGGAACCACTTCGCGCACAGTCTGAAGAGGAATGCGACAAAAATGTCGATGACAAACCCCATTTACCTTAGCCCCACCAGCCCTCTGACCGACGCAATCAGCTTCTGTGGGTCGTACCCGACGCCATCCTTGAACACCGTGTCGACCTTCTCCACATCGGCGATGTGGGTTGCCGGATTCCCGTCCACCAGCACCAGGTCCGCATCTTTGCCCGGAGCAATCGTGCCGATATGCGCCTGCTGGCCGAGCCATTTGGCTCCATTTTCCGTGGCGATCTGGATGGCCTGCTCCGGCGTGAATCCCGCCTCGACCAGCAGCTCAAGATTGCGCTGATCGCCGAAGCCGGGGAGAACGCCACCGTATCCCGTGGGGTCGCAGCCGGCCATGAGCAGCCCGCCCTGCTTCGCGAAATCGCGCTCGAACTGCATTTCCATCTGCAGCAGGCGGGCGGAGATCACCTCCCACGGCGCTTCGGCGGCGCGTGTGGCGATGCTCGCGCGTGTCGTCACAAAGCTGCCCCACGCATCCGGGAGCAGGCTCTCGCGGACGCGCATCTCCTGGCTCATCGGCGGACGATTCGGCGCAAAGCTCTCGAAGATCGCCAGCGTGGAGGTGAGCGCGACGTGGTGCGCGATGAGGTCGCGAATCGTGCCCTGGATCTGCGGGCCTTCGACGTCCATCTTCGCCAGCTCGACCTGCGGCGGATGCTGCCCGGGGCAGACGCCCTCCTTCTTGCCGGAATAGAACTCCGTGTCCACGACCAGTCCGTGCTCGAGGTTGTCGATGCCGAGCCCAGCGGCCTCCTTGAATCCGACAGCGCAGAGATGGCCAGTGACTTTCAGCCCCTTCGCGTGCGCAGCATCGATCGCGGCCTTCAGCTCCTCAGGCGTGATGTGCATGTACGCCTTGAAGGAGGTCATCCCCTCGCCCGCCCAGTAGTTGACGAGGTTCGCCGCGTCGCCCGGCCCAATCAGCGTGTGCAGCTGCGGTCCAATCGCGGGCGAGCCCTCGAGGTACGGCCCGGTGAGGAAGAGCTTCGGGCCGGGGATGCTGCCGGAGTCGATCATCTGCTTCACGGAAATGTCCGTGTAAGGCTCAAGGCTCCCGGCGGTGCGCGCCGTGGTGACGCCTCCGGCGAGGTAGAGGCGCGGGGCGGAGTCGGCCATCTCGCCATAGAGCGGCAGCAGTCCGGGTCCGCCATCAGGCAGCGGGTAGAAAAGGTGCTCGTGCATGCCAACCAAGCCGGGGAAGACGGTCTTGCCGGTGCCGTCGATGGTCTTCGTATTCGCCGGCATGAGCTGGTTGCGCGGCTGCCCGGCAGAACCGATCATGCTGATCTTGCCGTTCACGATCAGGATGACCTGATCCTCTTTCGCCGGACTGCCCGTGCCATCGATGACGCGCACATGATCAATCAGCACTCCGGGCGCGCCGATCTTCACGAACGGCTCGAGGGCCTTCGGGACCTGCTGGTTCGTCTGCGCGAGACCTGCTCCGCCGCACACTACACTCAGGATTGCTGTCGCAGCCAGTCGCCGCATCCGGTTCTCCTCAATCGTGGAGTCTGGAAAATCGAGACTCCACTATCGAGGGCAGGCGCGCGACGCGTCAAGGCGCAGGCGGCGGAGCCGTTGGGTCCGTCGGTGGCGGCACCCATTTCGACCACCCAGGAGCGAGACCTGCGTAGATTTGCTTCGCCCGGGCATATTCGCGCAGCGCGCCGTCGCGACGGCCATTCGCGGCGTAGGCGGCGATGAGCATTTCCTCTCCATAGATCCAGCCGGGATTCAGGGCGACGCTCTGCTGGGCCTGTTGTAAGGCGTCCTGCGCCTTGCCCTGACGGAGCAGCCCCTCGGCAGCGATCACTGCATTGAGCGCAGCGAGCGGCGTCACGTCGAAGGTGCCGTCGTACTCGAGGATCTCGCCGGCGATGACACGCGATGGCTTCGTGGTGATGAACTGCTGGTACGGGCTCAGCGTCTCCGGTCCCCAGAAGCCGCCGGCGATCTCTTCCGAGCTAATGAAGATGGGACCGTGAATCTGCTGCGGGAACGGCGACTGGGGATTGCCTGAAAGCATGTCGAAGGTGGTGGGGAGACGCTTGCACGGAATCAGGAAACGAGCCGGGCTGGCCGGTGCGAAGTATCCGAACCAGCATTCCGTGATGCCGCGGCCGGCAAGGTTCGCGTGGAGCGCTTTCAGGCCGCCGCCCCATCCCACGTTGGAGTCGGAGAGCACGCGCCAGGTGCCGTTGACCCCGCCAAACGCTTCGTTCGAATACGGCAGGTAATTGGGGAAAGCCCACGCCGATGAAGCTGCGTGCAACACCAGCAGCGCGACGACCGCCCCCGCCCACGCGCGCGACTGGCGAAGCAGTATCGCCGCTCCGGCGGCTGCCAGCAGAATCAGGAACGGGATCGACGGCATCGCGTGCCGCAGCCCAATGTTGAGCTTCGAGGTCATGGCTCCGCCGAAATAAGCCACGGCGGGAATCAGCAGGAACAGGAGTTCGCGGCGATGTTCGTGCTTCCACAATGCACGGGCCAGCGGCGCGATCAGCAGGAGCAGCAGGAAGCCGATCGTCGACTTGATCAGGAACGCCGAGGGGAAGTAGAACCAGCGGCCGCTCGGGTAGACCTTGCCGAAGAGGAACATCTCTCGCCCTTCGCGGCTCAGCATCGTGATGTCGGTGAATCCGTACAGGTAGGCTTCGGGCAGAAGATGATGCCGCTCGGCGAAGCCGATGGCGTGAGCCTCGATCGGAGAATGCAGCTGGGCCAGATAGGCCGCCGTCGGCGGCGTGATCTGCTGGCCGGCGGGGCGCGCGGCGTAGCGGAAACCGTAGACAGCCCAGAGGATGGCGACGCCGATCAGTCCGGTGGCGAGCAGGGCGGCAATCAGCCGCCCGGCCTGGCCCAACCGGGAGCGTCGCTCCTCGCCAGCGGCGGGCGGCAGCGCGATTTCCGCCACGCACAGCAGCGCCAGCATGGGAAAGAGCAGGACCGCCGAGTGCTTGCTGGCGAGCGCGAGTCCGGCAGCCAGACCGCAAACGGCGAGTCGCAGCAACGACGGCCGCCGCACGTAGCGATAAAACGTGTAGACCATGGCGAAGATGAAGCACGTGGCGCCCACGTCGGTGCCCAGCAGCGGGGTGTGGCCAAGGATGAGCGGATCGAAGACAAACAGCAGCAGCGCAATCAGCGCAGCCGTTTCACCGAACATCTCGCGACCGGCCAGCAGCAACAGCACGCCCAGCGCAAGACCGAGCAGGGCCACAACGCCGCGGGCCCAGCCCAGCAGCGCATCCCCGCCAGGCGCGGCGAGCAGGCGCACGCCCCCAAGCGCGGAGTCCGCGCGGAAGTAGATGCTGGTCGGCGGCGGGTAGTCCGGCCTGGCAATGAGCAGCGGCAGCGCCATCAGCTGTTTCACCAGCGGGGGATGTTCAGGATTCACCCCATAGTCCCTGTGCAGCCAATAACTGTACCCCGCGTAGAGATGCGCACCCTCGTCGAAGGTCTGCGACTCGGTTCGGGCAGAGAAGTAGAGTTCGAGCGTAAAGAGGAGCAGGAGCACGAGAGCGGCAGGCAGGAAGAAGCGCTGCGACCAGCCGGCTGGAGCACTGGCGCGCGCCATAGCGCGAAGCATGGTGGACGAGGCCATCACTCACCTCACAGATCTTTTGTCCTGAGCAGGGCGGGTGAGCGAATGGAATGCCCGCCGGAATGGGAAGGGGAATGGGCCACTGTACTGCGGTCTCGTTCGAGGTGCAACGATTTTCTTGCGGGTTTGCGCACACCGCGAAGACGCGGCTGCCCGTACACTCGATCTATCCCGTATGCCGGAACTGCCTGAAGTCGAGACCATCGCGAACGGCGTCAACCGCCGCGTGCACGGGGAGACGATCGTCTCGGCCTGGTTCTCGTCGTACCCGCAGCCCTTCAAAACGCCGCCCGATGAAATGGCCTCCGCCCTTCCCGGCATGAAGATCGCCGCCGTGCGCCGCGTGGGCAAGCACATCGTCATGGATCTGGAGGGCCACGCCGGGGAGCGCCGCCAGTGGCTCGTGCACCTCGGGATGACGGGGCAGCTCCTCGTCTCTGCCGCCGACGTGCCGCGACGGCCGCACACCCACGCCGTGCTCAACCTGGCGTCGGGGCGAGAACTGCGCTTCGTCGACGCACGGCGGTTTGGTCGCCTGGCGCTGCTCGATATCCCTTTCACCGGCCCCGGGCGGGAGCCGCTGACCATCTCGAAAGCCGACTTCGCCGCCCTCTTCCGCGGGCGGAAGCTCTCCATCAAAGCCGCCCTGCTGAACCAGTCGCTGCTGCACGGTGTCGGCAATATCTACGCCGACGAGAGCCTCTTCCGCGCCGGCATCCGACCGACGCGCATCGCTGGCCGGCTGACGCGCGAGCGGCTGGACCGC
>DATEPN010000033.1:0-3702 GCA_035273225.1 Acidobacteriaceae bacterium
CGCCGCCGGATCGGCGGTCATCTTCAACTCTTGGGGAGTTGGTTGCGTCCAGTTAGGAGCGGCAAAGGCGGGAAGCGTGGCAAGCAACAGGAGAGACAGGCAGAAAAACCAGCGGCGCAGCGAACCAGGCACGGCGGACCTCGCGTACGGGTGAACTTACTGGTATCTTCGCGGACTCTGTGGAGTCCAGAAAATAACCCAAGCGGGGGAGCGCCTCCTTTGTAAGTCCAACGGCCGCGGCAGGCAAGACAAATGTTGAGGGAATCTTACAAAGAAGTAATGCCGCTGCTCGCCATGTCACCCGAGCTTTAACCTCTCGTTGGCCTTGATGCTGAATCGCCGTTCCCGTCCGGTTGCCCGCAGAATGACTTCAGCCGGAGCGAGTTCCAGGCCAACCGCGTCCCGCAGCGTGCCATCGGGTGAAGTCGTCAGCCGCGCGACTCCGGCAACGTGTGCGATGCTCCTCCCGTCCATCCGCAACTCTGCGCCGTTTGCGTGGTACTTCAGCTCGGCTGCGCGGCCATGGACCTGGGCAGCAAAACTCGCCTTTCCCTTTGCGGGCGGCCGTACATTCCACTCCACTGAGTCGCCCCGTTCGCGGACACCGGAGAGGCGCCAGGTATAATCCAGCAGCACGAGAGCCGCCGGCGAGTAGCCGCCCTTGTCGGGTGAAAATTCGCCAGTCAACGGATCCATCTGCTGCAGAAAATCTCCACGCCTCCGAATAGCCTCGACCCAGCGCTGCATCATCCACGCCAGCTCCGCCGGTTTGCCGTAATATTCCATCCACCGCGGAGCGCGCAGAGCGGTAAGCGCCTGCGACGCCCCACCCCACGAATTGCGCGGGATCGGCCGCACGAATGCAGGGTCATCGGCCGCGACCGACGGCAGCGGATAGGCGGGCCAGAACGCCTTCGCGTTGTGCACCTGCCGCTGCCAAACTGTCTCAAGCAGATGCGCGTCGACCACATGCTCGCCCAGCACGCGCAGCATCGCCGCGCTGCGGACCTTCACGAATTTGTTGTCGGCGTCAAGGTCATAAAACGCTGCGTCCTCCGCGTCGTAGAGCTTCTCGAGGATCAGCTTTCGAATCGCTTCCGCGTCTCCAGTCCATCGATCTGCCTCCGCAATCTTCCCGAGAGCCCGCGCCATGGCCGCCAGTGCCACACGGCCGCCGTAGACGGTGGCTGAGAGGTCCGGACACAGCCGCGGCAGCCCCGGCGCTTTCGGACAAATCCTCGCATCCCGGTCGGGGCAGGCATTCGGCACGCCGGTCCACCGCGTGCTGTGGTCCATGCCGGTGTCGTAGACGCAGAATCCCTCGACGAGTCCGGTACCGCGCGTATTTCGGTAGCGGCGCAGCCAGGCATCCCAGCGCCCGCACGCCGCGAAGGCCTTCTCCAGCAGTTCCTGGTCGCCGGTACGCTGCGCCACCTCCCACGCGGTCGCCGCAATCGGCACCACCATCTGAATCTGCGCCCAGCCGGGTCCGCCCTGACGATTGGGGATGACGACCTTGATGCTGGCGGGCAGTTGACCATCCTCCTTTTGCGCGGCAAAGAATGCGAGGTGGTTGTTGCGAGCCACCGTTCGCGCTTCGTCGGTGCCGAACTCGCCAAAGACCAGCGCCTCCTGCGGTGCGCATTCCTGCCAGATGCCCAGATACGTGCTGCCCTCAACCAGCACCGGGCCGTCGAATCCCGCCACACGCGTGACATTTCCATGCAGGGTCGTCAGTGCTGCGTCATAGATTCGTTGCAGCGACGGATCGTCGCAATGGAAGCTGCGCGCTCGCGGCGCAGCCAGATTTCGAGCCGCACCCTTTATCTCTCTGGTGCCCCATGCGGCGGCGAGCGCGCCCCGAACGACAAATTCCCTCCGGTTCATCTCTTCCCTATTTTTGCATTGTGCAAGTACGGCGGCATCTTAGCCCTGCTGCCCGTGATGCCTGCATACGGTAAGCTGTCAGATAGGTTTCGTCTGCACCTATGCTGCGAGTTCTCCTTAACGTTGGCCTCTTCGGGCTGATCACCTCTACCGGGTCCGCGCTCCTTGCCCTGGTTGCGCTCTTTCGCTTCCTGCGCCACAGGACGGCGGCGCCCCGGCCGGACTTCGCCCCGCCGGTCAGCCTGCTGAAGCCGCTCCATGGAGCCGAGCCGAATCTCGAGGCGCACCTCGAAACGTTTTTCGTTCAGGATTACCCCAGCTTCGAAGTCCTGTTCTGCGCCCGGTGTCCTGACGATGCCGGTCTTGCGATCGCACGCCGGGTGGCTGAGCGCCATCCCCATGTGCCTGTCCAGTTCCTTTGCACAGGCGACGCTACGTGGATCAACGCCAAGGTCTCCTCGCTCGAGATGATGGCCGCAGTCGCCCAGCACGACATCTTCATCGTCAGCGACAGCGACGTGCGGGTGACTCCGAACTATATCCGTGAGGTCGTCGCGCCATTCGTTGAGGACAAAGTGGGCGCTGTCACGTGTCTCTATCGCGGTGTTGCCGACCGGGGACTCTGGTCGCGCCTCGAAGCCGCAGGCATGTCCGTAGAAATGACCGCGGGCGTGCTGACAGCAAGCCTGCTCGAGGGGATGAAGTTCGCGCTGGGGCCCACGATGGCCGTCCGGCGCCGCTGCGTGCGCCGCATGGGCGGATTCGGCGTGCTGGGGCCGTACTGCTCCGACGACTTTATCCTCGGCGCCAACGTAGCCGCGCAGGGGTCGACCGTCGTTCTGTCGCACCACGTCATCGACCACATCATCCTCAATCACAGCTTCGCAGCGTCTCTCCAGCACCAGACTCGCTGGATGAAGTCCACACGCTTCTCGCGCCCGCTTGGCCATCTCGGGACGGCACTCACCTTCGGTACGCCCTTCGGTATCCTCGCGTGCTGGGCCGCGTGCGCGCTGCATCAGCCTGTCTTCGGCCTCGACGCCCTTGGCTACGCACTGTTGCAGCGCATGATCGTGGGCGCGCTGATCGCCGCGTTTGCCGTGGAAGAGCAGCACGTGCTCCGGACCGCGTTGCTTTATCCGTTCCGCGATTTGCTCGGCTTTCTCTGCTGGATAGCAAGCTATGCGGGCAGCACCATCCTGTGGCGAGGACGGCGCTACCGCCTCAGCCGTGGCGGCCTGATGCACTCGCTCGATTCCGTGCCGGGCAGCAACACAGAATCTCCGATCACCACCTGACCATCTGCTATATATCTTGCTGGCCGGCCTCTCGCGGTCCGTCGGAACATTGGGCATGTTTATTCTGACAAATGCGGCGCTCGCGAGCCCTTCCGCCGGCCCGCACGATCTTGAACTGCTATAGATGACTGAGCCCACGACGGCCCTCGTATGTCTATACTGACTCCATCCCCGCGCCGATCCGGAGTTCCATGCCGCTTACCCCTCTCGACTGGCTCGTCATCGCCGCCTACCTGCTCTTCAACCTGCTGATCGGCATTTATTACCGCAGCAAGGCCAGCGGCTCGACCGAGGACTTCTTCGTCTCCGGCCGTGACGTTTCGTGGTGGCTTGCCGGCACTTCGATGGTCGCCACCACCTTCGCTGCCGACACACCACTCTTCGTCTGCGGCCTGGTCGCCACGCAGGGCATCTCCGGCAACTGGATCTGGTGGAGCCTGTGCCTCTCCGGCATGACCACCGTTTTCTTCTTTGCCCGTTATTGGCGCCGTGCCGAGATCCTCACCGACGTGGAACT
>DATEPN010000034.1:0-2307 GCA_035273225.1 Acidobacteriaceae bacterium
TTGATCGCCTGCATCCACTGGTCGGGATCGAACTGCGTTGGATTGAAAACTGAAGGAGACGCGGTGCCGTCTCCCCACTCGCGATTCAGAAATGTGTTCGTCGAGAAATGGATGATGACGCCGAATTCGAGATCCTGCCACTCCAACTGCTGCGGCGAGGGCTTCACGTCAACAAAGTTCTGGGTCTGTGCTGGCAATGCGGGAGCAGCCATGCCCCAGCCAAGCACGAGGGACAACACCAACATCGCTCGCTTCATACGGCGATGACCTCAATCCCGTGTGTTTTGAATCCTTCCGCAGCTTCCTGCGCAATCCCCGAATCCGTCACCAGAACGTCGATATCGCCCGGTGTGCAAATCAGCGCCGGACTCACCATGCCGATCTTGCTGGAATCGGCGACGACAACCACCTGCTTCGACTGCCGCACCATCGCGCGAAACACTGCAGCTTCGTCCGGCTCGATGGTCGTTGCGCCGCGCATCACATCCACACCGCACACTCCAATAAACGCCTTTTCCATGAAGACCCCATTGAGCATCTCGATGGCCGTGGGCCCGGTGAGCGAAAAGGCGCCGGCCCAGCGCATCGTTCCGCCAGTGAGGGTCACGTTCAGGTCGGGCTGATTGCTCAGTTCCATGCCAATGTTCACCGCGTTCGTGATCACATGAATTCCGCTCCGATGGCGAATACAGCGGGCCACCTGCGTCGGCGTGGTACCCGCGGTAAATCCCACCGTATCGCGTTCCCGAATCAGCTCAGCAGCGGCAATTCCGATACGCCGCTTCTCTTCCGCAAATCGCGATTCGCGGATGTGAAACGACGAATCGAAGCGGAAGGCCTCATACTGCATTTGCCCGGCGAGCCGCGCCCCGCCATGGGTCCGATGGACGAGATTTCGCTGCTCGAGCCGCGCCAGATCGCGCCGCACGCTCGGCGCTGAGACCGCCAGCAAATTAGCCAGATCCTCGACCGAGGCATTGCCCCTTTGCAGCAACAGCTGCAGGATCTTCTTCGCCCTTTGCTCAATTTTTGCGGACATGCTGGATGCCAGACCATTATCCCGATTCCACCGCGTTCTGCAAATGTTCAGCTTCACCAGCCGCAAACGAGCTGCCGCTCTGATGGCATCAGCGCACCACCGGCGCGCATCCCAGACCGCAATCCTGGTTGTAGAGGAGACCCATGACACAACAACCAAAAAAATGCGCGCACCCGGCGTGCTCGTGCATGACCACCGACAAATATTGCAGCTCCTACTGCAAAGACCACCGGGACAGCATGGAGATTTCCTGCGGCTGTGGCCACCCTGGCTGCACGGGTCACATCACCTAGGCCGACGCGCTTCAGGTCCTATAATTGCACGGTGTCGCGCCAACCAGACGGCTCCGGTCCGGATGCACTCGCTTCGTTGCTGCTCCTGCCGCCTGAGCAACAGGCTGCGCGCGGGCTCGTCCATACACCGCGAGAGATTCAGCAGCAGCCGGACACCTGGGCGGAAACCTTCAACCGGTTGCGCGCGGTCGACTCCTCTCTCGCGCGAAGACTGGCTGAATACGGAATCGTTCCGCAGACATCCAATGCGCCGGACGTGATTCTGGCCGGCGCCGGCACCTCCGATTACATCGGGCGATCGCTGCAGCGGCTCCTGCAAAGAAGCTGGCACTGCAACGTGAACAGCATCCCCAGCACCGACCTGCTCACCGGTCTCGCTCAGATTGTTATCCCCGGCCGGCAATACGTAATGATCTCGTTCTCGCGTTCCGGCGACAGTTCCGAGGGCGTGGCGGTCCTCTCGCTCGCCCTGGAGCGTTTTCCGCAGCAAATCCGGCACATCGTCATCACCTGCAATGAAGCCGGGCAGATGGGCAACATGCCCGGCGTCTTCCCTGTCGTGCTGGCCGATGCCGTCAATGACCGCAGTCTCGCGATGACCAGCTCCTTCACGAACATGGTTGTCGCCGGCCAGTACCTCGCTTTTCTGGGCAGTTCCGTTTCGTACGAGCCCATCCTGGAGGCGCTGGTCGCAACCGGCCGCTCATTGCTCAGCCGCGCCGCGACCCTCACCGCCAGGCTGGCGAAGAACGGATACGCCCGCGTGTGCTTCCTCGGCTCCGGTGCGCTGCATGGAGTGGCTCAGGAGTCCGCGCTGAAGGTGCTCGAACTGAACGCCGGCCGCATCGCCACGCTGTCGGAAACCTTCCTCGGCCTGCGCCACGGCCCGATGTCCTTCATCGATGAGCAGACGCTGGTTTGCGCCTTCCTGTCCGGCGACCCGCGAACTCGCCGATATGAGATGGACCTTCTCGA
>DATEPN010000035.1:0-18385 GCA_035273225.1 Acidobacteriaceae bacterium
TGTGTCGTCATACTCCTTGCGCCGGCGCCGGTCGGGGATGAGCAGGACGACGAGGATGGCCAGAATACTGCTGCCGAAGGGCAACGTGCCCCACATCACGCCTTGCCAGTGCGGCGGCATTTGTGCCGGGCCAAAGACAGGTGCGGCGGGCGGCACGCCATCGCGGGACCAGATCGTGATCTCACCATCGTTCAGCTCATCCACCTGGCGGAAGCCGGCAAATTCGAGCAGCGGATCGTAGTAAGGATCGCGAACGAAGACCCACTTCAGTCCATAGCGGTCGGCATGCTCCAGCATGGCGCGCAGGGCGGAAAGGCCGCCTTTGCCGAAGTATTTCGCGGCGTTCAGCGAGCCTCCGCCGTATTTGGTCAGCTCGGGCAGACGCCGTTCGGAATACCACTCACCGTCCACGCTGGTGGCGTCGGTCTCCATGGCCAACCGCGAAAGCTTATTGCCGAAGCCGAGCACGATATAGCGGTAATTGTCGTGGCCGCCCCGGTTGAGCCACATGGCAACCGGGTCGACGCTGAAAGGCAGGTTGTCTGTCGGCCGGAATGCAGACCACGCGACCGATCCTGCGCAACTGAGCGCGGCCAGAAGACCTAGCGGAACGGCGGCACGGAGGCGGAAGCGGCTGATGAGATCGGCACAGAGCAGGCCCACAATGGGCAGAGCCAGCAGCGTGGCCCAGTAGGTGAAGCGCTCGAAGGTGAGCACTTCAAAAGCGCGGCGCAGCAGCCAGTGCGCGACCGGCGTGGTGCCACCCAGTCCAACGAGGAAGCAAACCCAGAAGCCGATCATCAGGGGACGCAGGCGGGGCGTAACCGCTCCGCGCCAGATGATGAAGGGGAGGGCCAGGACCAGCGCCCCGTAGGGAATGATGAAGTAGTTCAGTCCCCAGCCAGGGCTCAGGATGAAATTCGCCCGGCTGGCGTGCGGAATCGGAGTCTGCGTGATCGGATACTTGAACAGGGCGATCCAGAAGGGAAGCAGGACCGCGCCGGCGACCACGATAACGCAAACCGTCATAACCACGGCGCGAAAGACGATGCCGGCGTTGGAGGACTCGTCTTCCCGGTGATCCCGGAACGCCAGGAACAGAATCGGCAGGGCAAAGAAGAATGAGCCGAAGATCAGCGTCGCGTGGTGAGCGGCCGCAGCGGCAGCGAACAACACGATCGCCTTGAGCCAGGCTCGGAAGCCGCCGCGCACAAGAAATTCGTAGAGGTAAGGAAGAGCGAGCAGATACAGCGGCGCCGCCGACGTGGTGCCCAACTGGCCGGCGTTGTAGACCAGGAAGCTCTCCGAGCCGAGCAGGATACCCAGCACCGCGGCGTACGAAGCGGCTCGCGCATCCACCCAGATCGAGGCGAAGCGGTAGACGCCAACTCCAAGCAGCACGATCGCGATGAACTGCACCGCCATGTAGGCCATGTCGAGGCCCAGAAGATGCGATAGAACGGCGGTCCACTGCTGTGGAAGCGGCGGATAGGTCGTCTGCGAAAATCCGCCAAACCACTTCGGATTCCAGGGATCGAACCAGTGGTGCAGGTAATGGGAAGCAAAGAAGATGTGGAAGTTGGTGTCGTACGACTTCAGCGGCAGCTCCATCATCAGAAGCGGCAGATGTACCACTGCCGCGGTCAGCACAATGAAGCTCATCGGAATCGGACGGGAAATGCTGTCGATCGGTTCGGCGTTCTGCAAGGGTGCCCCTCGTGAAAACCATTTGATTGCGAAAAGGGTCTTCATCGTTGCCTTTGTCCCTGCTGATCCGCATGAGTTTTGCGTTTCTTAGCAAGTGCTCAGCCAACGTTGAGAGCCGACCCGGAATCAAAGGACCGAGAGTGAAATAGGACATCGGTGAACTGTTTGATTGCTCGACTGAAATGGCTCACGATTGCAAGTGCAATCGGCTTCTTCGCTCTTCCATCTGCTGCCACTTGCCAAACTTACCAGGTAGGGCCCGACAACACCGCAAAAGAGAAGAATCCACCGGCTAAGGGGCAGCAGGCTCCACAGCGGCAGCTCGGATTCGGATCCAATATTCAAAACGCGCGCCTGGCGCATGCGGCGGAAATGGCACTGCAGCGGGGAGACAAAGCGCTCGCGCTGGATTACGCCCAGCGTGCGGCGCAGTCTGCGCCCAACGATGCCCAGCTATGGTTTCTGGTCGGCTATGCGGCGCGGCTCGATGGCAAATATCAGCTGTCGGCAACCGCCTTCCAGCGCGGGCTGAGCATTCAGCCCAGCTCAGCCAGCGGCATGTCCGGTCTGGCCCAAACCTACAACCAGATGGGGAAGACGGCGGAAGCGGAGGCGCTGCTGAAAAAGGCGCTGGCGGCGAATCCGGGCCAGCGCGACGATCTGCTGGTGCTCGCCGATATCTACATGCATGGCGGCAAGTATCAGGATGCGATCGCACCGCTGATGCAGGCCGAGCGCGTGAAGCCCGACGCGCGTTCGGAACTGCTGCTGGCGAACAGCTATCAGCACCTGAAGCAAATGGATCAGGCGAACCGCTACCTGGAGATGGCCAAGCATCGCGCACCCAACAACCCGGATGTGGAGCGGTCGCTTGCCGGCTTTTACCGCGAGACCGGCGACTACGGAAAAGCGATCGAGAGCCTGAGGGCCATTCGGAATCCCAAACCAGACGTGGTGGCCGAACTGGCTTACACCTACAGTCTGGACAGCAAGCCCGAAGATGCCGCGCGGCTCTATGCGCAGGCGGCGAACGCGATGCCGCGCGATCTGAACCTGCAGCTTTCCGCTGCGCAGTCGTATGTGGCCCTGAACGAGACCGAGCATGCGAACGACTTTCTGGGCCGGGCGGAGAAAATCGATCCCAACTACTATCGGCTACACGCCATTCGCGCCACCATCGCGCAGATGCACGACAATAATGAGCAGGCTGCGGAGGAATATAAGCAGGCGATTGCCAATCTTCCCGCATCGCCCCCGGAAGGTCCGCTCTATCCGATTGAACTGCACATGGACCTTGTCTCTATGTATCACGGCCTGAACCAGCCCCAGGCCGAGCAGGAGCAGTTGCAGATCGCGCAGAAGCAGATCGCGGCGCTGAACGAACAGGGGCCGGATCGTCCTGCATTTCTGCGGCTGCGCGCGATGATCGAGATGGACTCCGACCAGCCGGAGCAGGCTCTGAACGATATGAAGGAGAGCCTGGCGCTCAGGCCGCACGATCCCGCCAGCTTGCTGCTGAATGGCGACGTGCTGATGAAGATGGGCCGGGTCGCAGACGCGATCGCTGCCTATCAGCAAGTGCTCACGCTGCAACCGCACAGCCGATTTGCGTTGACCGCGCTTGGCTACTCCGAGCGTGCAGCGCACAACGATAGTCAGGCGGAGCACTACTTCAATCTGCTGGCCCAGGCCTATCCAAAGCTTTACGTGCCCTACCTTGCGCTTGGCGATCTGTACACCGACCGCCACCAGTACAAGAGAGCGCAGGAGTACTACGCCAAGGGCTACGAGGTCGCACCGAAGAACGCACTGATCGTCGCGGGCGGAATCAACGCCGCTGTCGAGCGCCACGACCTCAAGCTCGCCGGCGTTTGGGTACAACGCGCGACGGGCGACATCGCGAATTCCCCGCAGGTCATGGCGGAAGAGGAGCGCTACTACCGGTTCACCGACAAGCCGGAGATTTCCGCCGAGCTGGGCCGCAAGGCGATCCAGTCTCTGCCGAAGAACCGCGATGTAGTGGTTTACCTGGGATACGACCTCCTCAGCCTGGAGAAATACGACGAACTGCTGGCATTGACGCAGAAGTATGAGGATGTCCTGCCGAAGGAGCCGGATATTCCGCTGCTGGCCGGGTACGTCTACAAGCACAATAACGATCCGGAGAAGGCTGTCGAGGCGTTCAGCGAGGCGTTGCGGCGCGATCCCTCGGTGACCACGGCCTATGTAAACCGCGGATATGTCTACAACAACCTGCAGAAACCGGAGCTGGCGTCCGCCGATTTTGAAGAGGCGCTGAAGAGGGAGCCGAAGAACGGCGAAGCGCACCTCGGCCTTGCGTATTCCGACCTGGCTCTGAACCGCAACTTCGAAGCGCTGAAGCAGAGCAAGATGGCTGAGAGCGCGATGGGCGACTCCGGCCCTCTGCATCTAATCCGCGCGACTGCCTATGGACGGGAGGGCATGCTGAGCAAGGCTGTCGGGGAATACCGGCAGGCGATCAAGTTCACGCCCAACGACGGCTCGCTGCACTACAGCCTGGCCAGCGTCCTGTTTTCCGAGAGACAGTTCCGCGAGGCCGCCGACGAGCTGACAACGGCGCAGAAGCTTCTGCCCGAAGACCCGCAGGTCTATGCGCTCGAGGCTCGCACCTACGCCGGACTGGACGATCGAGCGCAGGCGCTGAACAGCATTCAGCTGGCTGAAAAGTATGCCGCGCGCATTCCTGCTCCGGCCACTCCGACCAGTCTGCGCGCCAGCGACATTTATGTTGCTACGGGCGAAGCGTACAACACGCTCGGCGATCAGGATCAGGCGATGGCGAGCTTCAGCAAGGCCCTCACCAGTCCGTACGCCAGCCGCGTCGGCGTTCGCCTGGCGATTGGCCAGCTCATGGCGCAGGAGGGACATAAATCAGACGCAGAGCGGCAAATTGCTCTGGCACAGATGGAAGCCGATGCGGGCGACACGCCGCAGCCCACGGGCCCGCAATACATCGAAGCCGCGGGAATTCTGCAGCAGCTGCATGAGTACGAGCTGGCGGAAAACTACCTCGAACGCGCCCGCACCGCGGGAGCCTCGGACATTTCGGTTCGCACCTCACTGGCGAACACCTACCTGGCACTGGGCGAGACCTCGCGCGCAGCTGCAGAACTGGCTGCCGTGCGGCAGTCGGACGAGGCGACGTCCGACTACGCCTTCCTGCTCGCTCAGGCCAACCTCTATAAGCAGCAGCACCACAATGAGCAGGCCATCTCGGCTTTTGCGCAGGCCGCGAGTCAGGCTGGAGAGGATCAGACGGCCGAGCAGCAGCTGATCCTGACCGGCGCGAATGAGGGTTATGGCCTCAATCGCCACATCAGCGTCTTGTCGAATTTGTTGCAACAACCGATTTACGAAGACAGCACGGTCTACCTGCTGGACGCGAAGACCTTCGGCAATCCGCCGCCGTTGTCGGGAACGGCCACCAGCTCCGCCCCGGTTCCGCCGATGCGGTACACGATCGAAACGGACTGGACGAACGCGTTCCATCTGCACCTCGGGCCGGTTCCGACGGCCGGCGGTTTCTTCCAGATCCGCAATGCGCGAGGCCTGGTTTCGGTTCCGGCCATCGGCATCGTGAAGCGCGACACGACGGACTACAACTTCAACTTTGGGGTGAACCCCACGATCCAGATCGGCCACGGAATGCTGAGCTTCAACAGCGGCTGGCAGGGAACCGTGCGACGGGACTCCACCTCTCCAAGACAGATGGACGAGAACAGGGGCCGCTTCTTTACGTACCTGAGCACCAGTTCGTTCTTCAACGCGATCTCGCTGAATGCGTACGTGATCCGCGATTTCGGCAACTTTACTCAGCTGCCGCTGAGCGAAAGGACTCTTGCCGGAGCGTT
This sequence comes from Acidobacteriaceae bacterium, assembly GCA_035273225.1. Lineage (GTDB taxonomy): Bacteria > Acidobacteriota > Terriglobia > Terriglobales > Acidobacteriaceae > Palsa-343. Next base: position 5,601 of record DATEPN010000035.1, read on the forward strand.
CGACTTTCGTGTGGGATCGCCCTGGGGCAAAACGGCTCTCATTACGGGCTGGGGAAGCAGCGACCAGAACTTCACATCAAGCGTGCTGGGTAACACCGAAAATTACTACAGTTCCTCATATATCGGGTTTACGCGCCAGTTCGGGATGCATCTCAATGTCGAGGGTCTGGTTGAGTACGTCCGCAGCTGGCGCACAGTGCCCTTCGTACTGAGCCCCGGCAGTTTCGTGATGCACTCAGGTACGGCACAGGCACTGCGTCCCGCCGGAATCGTTGAGTTCTCACCCGCCCGCAACTGGAATATCCGGCTCACCGGCGCCTATGAGGACACACGCAGCGTCCACCTTTACGACATGACTCAGAACGGCATCGCGGTGTCGTACATGCGGCCATTTGGCCGTTTCTTCAACGAAAACAAAGGCCAGGTGCAGGTGAAATATCCGATTCGATTTACCTTCGGGGTGCAGGAGCAAACCTTCCCCAATCTGACCCAGGGACGGACGCAGGAGGTCCGGCCTTATGTGAGCATCTCACTTTTTTGAGGCGAACCGATGCGAATCTGCCTTGTTGCAGCATTTCCCCCCAGTCGACGTCAGCTGAACGAATACTCATTTCATATCGCTCGTGAAATCCAGAAGCATCCGAATGTCGAATTGATCGTCCTGGGTGACGAACTCTCCGACTACGAATTCGCGACGGACAGCACGGGCAGGCAGATGGATGCGGAACGGCAGGCGGAGCTTCCCGGATTCAATGTGATCCGCTGCTGGAAGTTTGGCAGCCTGGCGACCCCGGTTCGGTTGTTGAACACGATCCGCCGGCTGAAGCCGGACGTAGTGTGGTTCAACCTGGTCTTTTCCAGCTTTGGCACACCCGAAACTCCATTTGCCGCCTTTGCCGGCCTCTCCGCGCCGGCGCTGACGCGCGCCGCCGGCTTTTATACCCACATCACGCTGCACCACATCATCGAGCATTGCGATCTGCCGGCGGCAGGCGTGCGCCGGGAGAAGATTTACCGCATGGGGACCGAGGTCGCCACACGAACGCTGCTCAAGGCTGACTCGGTCTCGGTGCTCCTTTCGGCCTACCGGAAAACGTTGCTGAAGAAGTATTCGGCCCAGAATGTGGTCCTCGGCACGCATGGGATTTTTACGACGACCTCCCATCCGCCGGATTTCTCGATGCGCAACAATCCCGACTCGCGCATTCTGGCCATCGGACACTGGGGTACTTACAAGCGGCTCGAACTGCTGATGGAAGCGTTCCCCAGGATACTGGAGAAGGTGCCGAATGCCAGGCTGATCGTTGCCGGCGCGAATCATCACACGCGCGCCGGTTACTGGGAGTCCATTCGCGCCGCGCAGCCGGCTCATCTGCCGATTGAGTTCCGTGGCTATGTTGCCGACGAGGATCTGCCGCAACTCTTCGGTAGCTCATCCGTGCTGGTGATGCCATATGACTCATCGACCGGCTCGAGCGGACCGGCTCACCAGGCGTGCGAATTTGGGCTGCCGATCGTCTGTGCCGATATTGCGGATTTCCGCTGCATGGCCGCCGATGACGAGATGGCCATCAACTTCTATGAGGTGGGCAATGCCGGCGATCTCGCCGACAAGCTGGTGACCATCCTGCAATCGGAAGACCTGCAGCGGCAATTGTCCGAACACAACTACCAGGCCGGCATTCAGATGACGATGGCCACCGTTGTGCGGAACTATCTCCGCTGGTTTGATCTGCACCAGTGCAAACGCAGCCTGGGATCGACTGTGCCGATGGAGCAAAGACGCCAGATGCGCCGTGCGTGGCCGCTGCGTATGGTTCGTCTTCAGCGGCCAGTGCATGCCGATCCGGATTTCTCCGCTGAAGAGCCCGGAACGACATTCGGCGGCTGAGAGCGGCCGAACCTCGTTCTGCACTGGGATCACCTCCTTGGTGCAGGGTGCCTCTCACCGAAGTTCCATTAATCAGCCAGGAACGAATCAGGGTGATCAACGAGGGTGCGGGTGAGATCCGTTGGACCGCCCCAGTCCAGCCGGATCGTCTTCTCCTCCTCGCCATCTGTGCGTTTCACCCAATGACGACGCGCCCTCAGCTCGATCACCGCTGGAAGCCCACGCAGCGCTGGAGCCGCGCGCAAACGGCTGCGAAATGCGCCCAGGTTACTTTGTTGTTAGTTACTTTAGGAATTCATTGCCCCCTTCGTACCATTGCCTGAAGCACTAAGGTTGCTTACCTTCAGAGTCACAACTCCGTACAAGCACGTCGAGAATTGATCCCTGGCGGGGAATGCCTGGGTTTGCAGTAGCACGTCGCTGCGGTCCACATGTCTGCGTTTCGGGGAGTCTGCGTGTTCTGCGCGGAACAGAACTCTCAAGGTAGGCCGCATGCGAATCTCCCCCGTTGTTATCTTCACTCTCATTGCTTCCGCAGTGCCTTCGTTCGCCAGCGTATTCGTCACCAGTCCCTCCAACAACACCAGCGTTACGTCACCGGTCGCCTTTAAGGCCACGGCGACGACCAGCACGTGCTCCCGGGGCGTCGCCTCGATGGGCATTTATGTCGACAACCAGCTGAAATACGTCGCCAACAGCACCAGCATGAATGCCTCCGTCAGCATGACGACCGGCAGCCATTATGTCGTCGTGCAGGAATGGGATTACTGCGGCGGTGCTTCCAAGGCGCCGTTGTCGCTCAACGTCGTCCAGCCGGTCACGGCAGCCTCCACCACCGTTACCTCCGGAGTGGCTTTCGGCGCAGTCACCGTCAGTTCGCCAACACCCGGCCAGGTAGTCACGTCGCCTTTTCTGCTGAGCGCGACGAACGTAACGTGCGAAGGGCAGCCCGTCTCCGCGATGGCCTACTCGCTCGACGGCAACGGAACCCTGCTGGCTCTGACGAATGCCACCAGCCTCTACGCGCAGGTTAGCGCCTCTGTCGGCCAGCACACGCTGCACGTGAAGAGCTGGGGGCCGAACAATGCAGCCTGCGATACCGACGTCACGGCGAACGTCACAACCTCCGGGACCTCGATCGTCCCTGCGAATGCGATTGCGGTTCGGAACATCCAGACCTTCCTGAACTGGAAGGGGCAGTTCGACCCTGCGACCGTTGTCTCCGGCAGCACCGCCGCATCGGGCAGCTTTTCGATCGTGAACTCTCCATCGCTGAGCGGCGCCGCCATGAAGTTCGTGACGACCTACTCGGGGAACGGTGGCGAACTGTATTACGACCACTTTGCCGCAGACAACACCGCGCAGAACTGGTTCCTCGATGCGATGGTCTACGTCGCATCGCCCAACAGCACACTGGCGAATATCGAGATGGACCTGAACCAGGTGGATTCGGCGGGGAACACCATCATCATGGGCTTCCAGTGCGACGGCTGGAATTCGACCTGGGACTATACGTACACCGACACCGCAACTCACTGGAAGAGGTCGAGCCAGCCCTGCAATCCGCGCAACTGGACTGCGAATGCGTGGCATCACGTCCAGATTTGGTTCAGCCATGATGCTTCGGACAACGTGACCTATCACGCGGTGTGGCTCGACAACCACGAGCAGGACATCAACGCTACGGTCCGGTCGAAGCTGGCGCTCGGGTGGGCAAATGCGAACATCCTCAACTTCCAGATCGACGGCCTCGGCAGCTACGGCACCGTGACCACCTATCTGGATAACGTAACCGTGTACCGCTGGTAGGGCACAGCGAACATTGGCATTGCGCAACAGGTGAACGATGAAAGATCGAGTTCATGCAGTCCTGATCGTGTGCATAACTCTTGGCCTCGCCGGTTGCGGAAGCCAGATGAACAAACAGGCGCTCCTGTCCAGCTCTTCCGGGCCGGCAAGCACCGCCGCCACCACCGACAGCACCGTTAACCCAACGGTGCTGTCCAACCTCCAGACGCAGGCCGGGAACTGGCAGAGCTTCGGCCAGGCCGGTCCCGATTACGTGGATTGCTCGGCGCCCTGCTCTGAATCCAGCTGGGAGCAGATCTTTGGCGTGACGGACCCCTCCCTGAGCGGAAACGCAACCATGTTCGATCTGGACCCGCGTATTCCCTATGCGGACGCGTTGTTCACTGCGGGCGTTGTCGGTGTGAACTCCCCGCAGATTCCGGACAAAACGCATACGCTGCTTCCTTCGCTGCACCACTTCATCTACGACACCGATTTCTATGTGACGAATCCAGGCGCGACGCAGGCGCTCGAATTCGACATCAGCGTCTGGATGTCCGGCATTGCCGGCGGGACCTTCGGCACCGAATGTGCGCACCTCGGCGATGGCATGTGGGACATCTGGAACAACGCTACCGGGCACTGGGAGTCCACCGGAATTCCGTGTCAGTTTGCGAAGGGCTGGAATCACTTCACGCTGCAGGTCCAGCGACAGGCCGACAATTCGCTCCTCTACGAATCGATTGCGCTGAACGGCAAGACGTATACGCTGAACAAGGTCTCCGCGTCGATCATGGCTCCCGCAGGGTGGTGGGGCATCAACGTGAATTACCAGATGGACAGCAATTACCTCGGGACGCCGAATACCACGTACCTGGACAATTTCAGCTTTACCTACTGGTAAACGGTCGGCTCGACGCAACACCGCCTAAGCGTTCTCCTGCGCTGGGCCGCGGGTGAGCCTTTCACTCGTGTAATTCTGACCAATCACAGCGACAAATGCGTATTTTTTGCCGCGCGATTTTGCAGACGTGAAAAATGGCTGCCCGTTATTCACAAAATTTTTTCAATTCCGCCGCTGCCCCCTTCCTGATCTGTTGTTTGCCTGTGTAATATCCGACTGGAAATCATTTCAACTTTCTGCCTGTACGCAACCGGGCCTCGAAGCGAGCGGCACCCGCCAAGGGATCCATGTGGACTGCAAGCAACATGGAACCGCATCGAGAAGCCACAGCCTGCCTGCACGCCGGCGGCTGCATGGATCGAGCCTGGACACGCAAGAGAGCTTGCGGGTATTCACCTGTGCGCCTCGCGGTGCCGTGTGCCTGCTCCCAGGCTCGATGACAAGCGAACAATCGACTCCGGCGACAAACGCTTGCGCCGGAGACGCAGGTAATCCTCAAACGTGCACGATCACGATTTCGACGTGAGGCTGATCGATGAAGAAGTTCCTTGTTTCCCTTCTGCTCTCCGGCGCTGCCGTTCCGGCATTCGCAACCGTCAACATCAGCGCACCAACAAATTACGCGACAACTGGTCCCAGTGTGCAGTTTGTGGCCAGCGCGACAACCACCTGCTCGAAGGGCGTCGCTTCCATGGGCGTCTACGTCGACAACAATCGTTACTACGTCGTCGGCGGCGCCAGTATGAACGCCACCCTGACGCTTCCCACCGGTACGCACAACACCGTAGTCCAGGAATGGGATTACTGCGGCGGCTCGTCGACGGCAGCACGGACCGTGACCGTGACCAATACCGCTGGCGTCAATGTTTCGTCTCCCGCGAATGGGGCAACGGTCGGCTCCCCGGTCAACTTTGTAGCAACTGCAACCACTTCGTGCTCGGCCGGTGTCGCTGCCATGGGCGTCTACGTCAACAATAATCTGATTTATACCGTTCAGGGCGCCTCGCTCAATACGCAGCTTTCACTGGGCGCCGGATGGAACTACGTCGTTATACAGGACTGGGACAAGTGCGGGGGAGCGTCGAAGCAGGCTCTCAACGTCAATGTCACCGGTTCAAGCGGTAACACGATTTGGGCCATCCAGGGCGTCGGCGGATGGAACAAATGGGGTGAACTGCCGCCGACGATGAACATCTGCAACGCCCCCTGCAACTACCAGGTCGGATTCTCCATGCAGCAGCACGAAGGCAGTGTCTCGAAGAGCGGCAATGGAACCCAGTTCAGCCTGTGGGGAACCACGCCGTATTCCGCGGTGTTGTTCTCGAATCCCATCCTTGGACAGGGCTCGTGGATCAACACGGACTCGAATCACACTCTGATTCCGAAGCTGCACAACTTCACCGTGAACGCGGACATTTACGTCACCAACCCGGCCGTCACCCAGGCGATCGAGCTGGACATCAACATGTATCTGAACAGCCTCGGGCTGGAGTGGGGCACGCAGTGCAACCACCTTGCCGACAACAGCTGGGACTACTGGGACAACGTCAACGCGCACTGGGTGTCGTCTGGCGCTCCCTGCAAGCTGAACAGCGGCTGGAATCACGTCACTCTGCAGGTGCAGCGAGAATCGAACAACTGGCTGCTCTACCAGACGATCACCATGAATGGCGTGACCTACACGCTGAACAAGTCCGTTCCACCGATGTGGGTTCCGTCCAGCTGGTATGGCATGACGCTGAATTACCAAATGGACGGCAACTACAACATGTCCTCGAACACCACGTACGTCGACAACCTGAACGTGACGTACTGGTAGAACAGCGCAGGCGTCGCGCGCCGGGCTCTGCAGATCAGGAGGCGAGTGGACGGACTTCCTGTCCGTCTACTCGCTTTTGCGACGGAAACTCTATGGGGAGCTCACGCGGCGCAGCCGGAGCGTTGCGGCGCTTGTGAAAGGCCGCACACTCCCATACGCGGCGCACGACCTCTGCTTTCGCCTGCTCCAGAGGGAGCGGCGGCACCACGGCAACGGTTCCCAGGAAGTCTGCGACCCGCAGATACGCGCGGCGATTCTCGTGCAGGAACGCCAGCGGGTACTCCGGCTTGCGCTTCCGCGCCTCGACCGGATCCGCATCGAGGATGAACGCGACATGGGGAAGCGGAACCAGCTTGATCAGGCATTCAAGATAGAGGCGAACCAGCGGATTGCGGAGATTCAGATTAGCGAGTTCGTCGTAAATGTAGCGATCGAAGATCACCACGTCCGCGCCTGACTGCAAAACGTGGCTCGCTTTGCTGCGGAGCGAGAGCGCGTCGAGCACGTACATGCCGAGCCGCACCAGGGTCATCAGCGGTGAGCGAACATTCTTATCCCGGCGCTCAATCGGCGCCTCGGGCGATCCGACGCCTTTATCCCCTTTGAAGATCTTGTGCCCCGCCCCTTCGCGAACCGATTTCAGAGTGGCGACGTCATCCCAGAAGGTCACGATCCGGACCTTTAGGCCGGCGTCATCGAGCTTTGTGCAAAGATTTGCAATTTGTGTGCTCTTTCCGGCACCATCCACGCCGGAGAAGCTGATCAACATAGGCTGCAAATGCGGTGCTTTGGTCTCCATAATTGTCCCGCCAAATGACTGAGTTCTAGTGCGGCCGAGCGGGGCTCGCAAGGGTAACGCCAGCCACCGTACCCACGGCAACAGCAGCACCCACGATAATTGCGAGACGGATCGTAAATGCCCGCGTGCGCCGCTGCTTCATAGGAGCGATGGCAGCGCCCGCCGGCCGCGATGCCGGCGCTCCTTCCGGCTTCACCACAGGCGCAACCGCCGTGCCGACCGGCTGGTTCGGATGCTGCTGCTCGGCGGGCGCCTGCTGATCGTTCTGCGTTGCCTGCGGTTCGGGCGCGGCCTGCGACTGGCCGGCCTGAGCGTGCAGGTCGATCCGCGGAGCGGGAGCTGACGGCAGAGGATCGGTTGCAGCCCATCCAACAGGCATCGCCAGCGCCAGAGCAAGGCCACACGCGATCTGCCGCTCCAGCCACAACGTAGACTTTCTCATCGAGTCCCGCACCCCGACAGGCTTCTGTCGGGTCCTTTCCAGTTCGATCTTCCCGGTTACGCGACGTTTTCCGCTTCGCGTTCCTGCTCGACGGGTTCAAGCAGGGGAGGCACGATTCCGCCGAAACGTTGCCTGAAGCTTTGTGTTGCTTCGGCTACGGTGTTGTAAACCTCAAACAGACGGCTCACGCCCGCAAACTGCAGCGTCGCTTTTGCCTCGGGCCGCACAGCGCCCAATTTCACGTCGCCATTGCGCTTCATGGCTTCTTCCAGGCAGCACAGCAGGAGATGAATCGTGTTGTTGTCCATCTGCCGCACTTTAGAACAGTCGAGGACGAGGCGCGGGCGCTCGGTCTCAACGTACTGCTGCAAATCGCGCAGGAACTTGCGTTCAGTTGCCGCCGTCACTTTCTCCGGCACCTCATGCACTGTCACCGCACGCATCTTGATGATCATTTCTGGAGTTTCCCTTCTATGGAGCAATCCACTCTCCTGCAAAAGTCAAGTACTCGTGGAAGCTGCAATCGGACTTCCAAAGCTGCATAAAAACGGAATCAATTTGCTTCAGGCGTTTCAAAAAGTCGTGCGAGTTCTACCTCCGGACGATGTGTCAGTTGCCGCACCAAATTTCGGGCATAACGGGTGAGCGTCAGCGGGTTCGTCCGATACCAGCAGCAGCGCGTCATGCGCGGTGAAAATCCGCACAGAAAGCGGAGCTTGTCCAGCCTTCCCGCCATCAGCGCCGCCACGAATCGATGATTGCCATCGATAATCGTGAACGGCCCCGATTCATTGAGCCCAATCAGTACAACCGAAGAAGCGGTCGTCGTCTCCAGATCGAGGTTCCTGCGGATCGACGCGATCTTCTCCAGGAATGCGTCACCGGACTCGTTCTCTCCGGCGCGCATTTTCTCCACTACATCTGTGATGACAAAACGGCCTCTCGCGATCCTCCGCCACTGCGCACGAGGAAAAACCTGAACAAGGTGCAGGTCGCTGGGGCGGACCTCGGCCTCAAACCATTCTGTGTCCTCGGGCAGCTCCTGCCACAGCGATAAGTGCCGCAGAAACAACAGCGCACGCCGTTTAGCGTTCTCGATCGGATCCTCGACATTCGGAAATTCGACGATCGGCCGCATGCTGTCGTGATATTCGCGGTAGGCTGCATTTTCAAAATCGCTCCGCACAAATTCAGCGATGACCTCATCTTCGGTGACGCGCCGAATCAGCCGAATCGCATGCGCCTGACTCGCCCCGAGCGGAGCGGTGCGCAAAGCGCTGCGCAGGAAAGGGATACCCACCCCCACCAGCAGCAGGACCATCAGAAGCAACTGCACCAGAATCACTTCTCGCAGAGACGAGTGAAAACGCCACACCGCGGCGATCACCGCACCCGCGAACACCAGCTGAACCCAGCTAGTATTCGCGATTTTGTAGGACATCTCGTAGGTGATGATCACCACGCTCAGCGAATAAATCACTGTTGTGATCGCGAAGAGCGAGAAGAGATGCGAGAGGTTGTAATGGCCGTTGATCGCGAATTTAGAGCCAAAAACGATGCTCCACAGGCCCGCCGGCACCACACGCAAGGCCAGCGAAATGGCAGATCCCATGCCAAAGACGAGCAGCAATGAGACGGAAAGGACGTTATGCGACCTGCGCTCCTCGGCGCTGGTGCCTGCCACGATGGGGAACATGCCGTTCACCACCGCGGACGAAAGTGTGAAAATCACGCGGCCTACCATCGCCACGGCTGCATAAATTCCAGCATCGAGTGCAAAAAAGTAATGCTTGACCTGGACGATGCTGTAATTGTTGATGAGCACCTGGCCGGCGAAGAAGATGATGGCCTGAAATAGCTCCTGGAAGGCGACGAAACGCGCTGCACCTGAAGTCCGCGGAGAAAGATGCGGAACGATTGCCAGCCAGCAGATTGCCTCCGCGGCGGCGTTTGCTGCGATAACGCCGGTCACGCCTGTGCCCAGCAAAATAAGTATTAACGACCCGCCCAGCCGCACAGCGCCTTCGAGAACCAGGTTTGTGGCGAACTTCCTGAATCCGTAGGCGCCCTGCATGTAACCGCGCCGCGTACCGAGCGGAATGTAGAAACCTGCGCCAATCGCCAGAAGCACGACCAGGATTGGGCTCGGCAAATTCAGGTAGTCGGATATCTGGTGCTGAAACAGAATCAGCAGGAGACAAATCGAGATGGCGCAGCCCCAGGAATCGCGATGGAGCTGGCGATAGGCTGCGCTCTTTCCTTCCAGGGTCTGCTGCTGTGCGACTACCTTGGCGGTCACGATCTGAAAGGACAGCGTGACGGCCGATGTCAGGGTGAGCAGGGTATAGACGACAGTAGCGTGAGCGAAATCTGTCGGCCCCAGGAAGTGCGCGATTCCGATGTTGTAGAGGAAATTAAGAACGGCGGCGAGCGTCGAGCCGGAGAGAAGGACAACACTTGCTGCGACAATGCGGCCTTGCAGGCTCCTGGATCTTCCTTGGGAATGAGTCGGCAATGTTTACAGTCTCCAGCACTTCGAAGCGAACACACAAGAGGCGCCCGCGCTGCTTCTCCACGGGCCGGCAGAAGTCATTCAGAGGAAGTGGACAAGCGAGCCGTCGCAAACTCGTCATTCCATGTCTTTCCGATGCAATATTGAGGCCGTTTGGCTGCCTGAAAGTGAGCGGTCCGAACTGCTGGCCGACAACCCATTCGACGTGCACCCGCTTCTAAGAGAAGTCTCTATGTTTTTCTCTGCAGGTGCCGCTCGGCGATCTCGATTTTCTCCCGTCATCAGTCTTCCGGCTCATCGCCACCACATAGCGTGGATCGAATGCTCGAATTCTGGGTGGCAGCGAGACCCCTGAAGCTTCCTGCGCACCGCCCGACTTCCTTCATGGCAGGTTCGGGCATCTACACCCTACGTGCACCGATGAACTGCACGGGTACAGCGGGACAAGGCAGCGCCTCAAACGCCTTGTCGTGATTTCCCAGGACAGACGCCGCATTGACGACGATGGCTTTGAAATTCTTGTGGGGCAGGAACGGATGAGAATCTGCTTAGTTGCGGCGTTTCCTCCAAGCAAACGGCAGCTGAACGAGTATTCCTACCATATTGCGCGTGAACTGCAGCGGCACAAGCACGTCGAACTGGTGGTGCTCGCCGACGAGCTGACGGCCGACGATGTCGTACCCGAGGCCGAGACAGGCGATCGTCTGCAGCCCCAGGAACTGCCGGGCTTCAACGTCATTCGCTGCTGGAAATTTGGGAGCCTTGCAACACCGGTGCGGCTTCTGAATACCATTCGCCGCCTCAAGCCTGACGTCGTCTGGTTCAATCTGGTCTTTTCGAGCTTCGGCACCCCGGAGAACCCGTTCGCGGCCTTCGCTGGTCTTTCCGTCCCAGCGCTTACGCGGGCCGCGGGCTTTTACACGCACATCACGCTGCACCACATCATCGAGCACGTCGACTTTGCCAACGCCGGCGTTCGTCGCGAGCGAATCTATCGCATGGGTACCGACGTTGCGACCTGGGCACTGCTGAAGGCCGATTCGGTTTCCGTACTCCTCTCCAATTACCGCCGCACGCTCATGCGGAAATATTCCGCGCAGAACATTCTTGTCGGAACGCACGGAACCTTCACCACCATCTCACGCCCTCCTGACTTCGCAAGGCGGAACAATCCCGATCAGCGGATTCTCGCATTCGGCCACTGGGGCACCTACAAGAGGCTCGAAACGCTGATGGCCGCCTTTCCCCGCGTGCTGGAGAAGTGCCCTCATGCGCGGCTCATCGTTGGTGGCGGCAACCACCCCATGGCGCCGGGGTATCTGGATTCGATACGCGAAGCGCAGCCGAAACACCTCCCGATCCAGTTCCTCGGGTACGTGCCCAGTCGAGACGTTCCGGATCTGTTTCGCACCAGTTCGATTCTGGTGATGCCCTATGACTCCTCGACCGGATCGAGCGGCCCGGCTCATCAGGCCTGCGAATACGGAGTTCCGATCGTCTGCGCGGATATCCCGGATTTTCGCTGCATGGCTGTCGATGATGATATGGCGATCAGCTTTTACCGCATCGGCGACTCCTCCGATCTCGCCGACAGGCTGATTACGATTCTGCAGTCGCACGATCTCCAGCGCCAGATGTCCCAGCACAACTATGAAGCCGGCGTTCAGATGACGATGGCGACTGTCGTGCGCAATTATTTGCGCTGGTTTGAACTGCACCAGTGCAAGCGGAGCCTGAATGAAACGCGGCCGAGACGATCGCGCCGCTGGCTGCGTTCCTGGGCTACTCGTCTGAGCAAGTCGCCAGCGGACTGGACACTGGATGCCGATCTCCTGCCGCAGCAGGAAGATGTGGACGCCACGGTGGAGATGATGGAGCGGAGCCAGGGAGAAGAGGCCGTTGCTGCTGCCGCTGATTCCGCAGCCTCCCACAAAAATCCCGTGAAAAGCTCCGTTCGCGCCGGAAATTCAGATCACGATGGCTATGCAGATGCAGGTTAGTTAGCTGGGCAGCTGCCTGGCGATCGTGAAAATACAACTTCACCACGTCTTGTCTGCGTCTTAGGGGCGAACTGTCCTTGTCCGGCGGGCGATCAACCGGCCGCGCGGAAGGAGAAATCGGTGCTCACGTCTCATCCTGCAAGAGTTGTTCGAATCCTCTGTTCTTCGGTTCCTCTCTTCCTTTGTTCGCTGGTTCTCCTCATCGCCGGTTGCGGCACTTCGGCCGGCAACCATCCCGTGCCGCCGGCGACTGTCACCATTACAGCTCAACCAACCTCGATCAGCGCCGGTGACTCCGCGACCCTGACAGTAACTGCAGCCAACGCGCAGACCGTCACGATCAGTGGATCGGACGGGAGCAGCTATAACCTCGACCCGACGGGTGGCACTCAGAAAGTTACCCCCGCCAAAACGACGACCTACACAGCGACGGCAACGGGAGTATCCGGGAAGGCCACCGCGACCGCGACCGTAACCGTGGGTGCCGCGAGCGGCGGACCCAATCCGACCGTCAGCATCTCTGCCAGTCCGGGTTCGATCACTCCGGGCGGCACATCCACTCTGACCGTAGCGGCGACCAACGCTTCTGCCGTGTCCATCGCCGGTTCAGACGGAACTTCCTACAATTTG
>DATEPN010000036.1:0-2445 GCA_035273225.1 Acidobacteriaceae bacterium
CGAAACGCATGCTCGACGCAGGCCTGCTGCATGGCGAATGCCTCAATGTCACCGGTAAGACGCTGGCCCAGGAAGCCGCCGTCGCGCAGGAAACTGCCGGGCAGGACGTTATCCACTCCGTCGAGAAGGCTCTGAAGTCCACCGGCGGGCTCGTCATCCTCAAAGGCAATCTCGCGCCGGAAGGCTGCGTGATCAAAGTCGCCGGACACAAGCGGCTGGAGCATCGCGGGCCCGCGCGCGTCTTCGATTCGGAAGACGCGGCCTTCCGCGCCGTCGAGTCCGGCCAGATCAAGCCAGGCGACGTCATGGTCATTCGCTACGAAGGTCCGAAGGGCGGCCCCGGCATGCGCGAAATGCTGGCCGTCACGGCAGCTGTCGCCGGCATCCCCGAACTGAGCGACACCGTCGCGCTGCTCACCGACGGGCGCTTCTCCGGTGCGACGCGCGGGCTGATGGCGGGCCACGTGGCTCCGGAAGCCGCGGTGCGCGGCCCCATCGCCGCCGTGCGCGAAGGCGACATCATTCATTTCGACATCCCCAACCGCAAGCTGAACGTCGAGATCTCCGATGCGGAGATCGCGGCGCGTCTCCAAACCTGGAAGGCTCCCGCGCCCCGCTTCACGCGCGGCGTCTTCCGCAAATACGCCGACTCGGTTTCGTCGGCGGCACAGGGAGCAGTGACCAACAGCCCTCAGAGCGCAGCGCTCCGAGAGCAGGAGTACACGGCAGCAAAGTGAGGGGAATGCATGTCCACAAAAAAACCGAGCAAGCATCAGCCGAAGCCGTCAGCGCACGCGACGCGGCTTACCGGCGCTGAAATTATCTGGGCCACGCTGGAGGGCGAAGGCGTCGACGTTGTCTTCGGCTATCCCGGCGGGGCCATTCTGCCGGCGTATGACGCGCTGCGCAAATTTCCTATCCGCCACGTGCTGGTGCGCCACGAACAGGGCGCGTCACACATGGCCGACGGCTACGCACGCGCCTCAGGCAAAGTGGGCGTCTGCATCGCAACCTCCGGCCCCGGCGCGACCAACCTCGTCACCGGCATCGCCACCGCGATGCTCGACTCGGTGCCGATGGTCTGCATCACCGGCCAGGTTTCGAGCAAGGTGCTCGGTACCGACGCCTTTCAGGAAGTGGACATCACCGGCATCACGCTTCCGGTCACCAAGCACAACTACCTCGTCAACCGCACCGAAGACATCGCGCCCACGATCCGCGAAGCTTTCATGATCGCGAAGTCCGGCCGCCCCGGTCCGGTGCTCGTGGACATTACCAAGGACGCGCAGCAGCAGGCGGCCGAGTTCGACTTTGGCGCGGCGGCGCCGCGCCCGCATCGCCCGCACCCGATGTTGAAGACCGAATCGGCTGCGATCCTGCAGGCGGCTGAGCTGATCCGCAATGCGAAGAAGCCGGTCATTCTCGCGGGTCATGGCATCATCCAGTCGTCCGCGCTGAAGCAGGTGCAGACGCTGGCCGAGCGCATGCGCATTCCGGTGGCGACGACGCTGCTCGGCATCGGATCTTTTCCAGCATCGCATCCGCTTTCGCTCGGCATGATGGGCATGCACGGCGAAGCCTGGGTGAACCACGCCATTCAGTCATCCGATCTGCTCATCGCCTGCGGCATGCGCTTCGACGATCGCGTCACCGGCACGCCAGCAACGTACGCGCCGAACGCGAAGAAGATTCACATCGAAGTCGACCCCGCGGAGATCAACAAGAACGTCAAGGTGGACGTCGCGCTCATCGGTGATCTGAAGGAAGCGCTCGAAGCGCTGCTCCCGCATCTGGCCCCGCGCAACGAGCAGATGGAGTCCGCGTGGCTGCGCGAAATAGAAGCCGGCAAGGGCGAGTGCTCGGTGCGGGACATCAAAAATCTGCCCGACTCCGGCCACCTCTACGCAGCGCACGTGATGCACGACCTGTGGCGCGCCACGGAAGGCAAGGCCATCGTCGTCACTGACGTGGGCCAGCACCAGATGTGGGAGGCGCAGTATTACAAGCACGATGCGCCGCGCACGCTGATCACCTCCGGCGGCCTCGGCACGATGGGGTTTGCGCTGCCCGCCGCCATCGGCGCCAAGATTGCCTGCCCAGACAAGGAAGTTTGGGTCATCGCCGGCGACGGCGGATTCCAGATGACCTGCCCCGAGCTTTCTACCGCCGCGCAGGAAGAGCTGGACCTGAACATCGCTGTGGTGAACAACGGCTATCTGGGCATGGTGCGCCAATGGCAGGAATTCTTCTATGAGAAGAACTACCAGTCGACGCCGCTGCGCAGCCCCGACTTTGTCAAGCTCGCCGAAGCGCACGGCATTGCGGGAACTACGGTCAGGAAACGGGACGAGGTCTTGCCTGCCGTCGGCAGGGCGCAGGCGCACAAGGGTCCGTTCGTGATCAACTTCCTGGTCGAGAAGGAAGACTCCGTCTACCCGATGATCC
>DATEPN010000037.1:0-3243 GCA_035273225.1 Acidobacteriaceae bacterium
CACCACCTTCATCACGCGCGTCAGGTTCGCCTCGAACCAGGGCTCGCTCGCCACCGGGCCCGGGTCGCTGCTCTCCTCGTGCTCGTCGTAATTCATCAGAATGATGCCGTCGCTGTTGCGCGCCAGCAGCTTCAGAAACGCATCAGCCGCGCTCGACTGCACGTTTACGTAAACGCGCAGATTTTTCGCGCGAAAATCCTCGTGCAGTTCGCCGATCCACTCCGCATACAGCTTCAGGTCTCTATCCGGGATCGCCTCAAAATCGAGGCAGATGCCTCCATACGATGGGTTCGCCCAAAGAAATTTGTCCAGTTGCAGATGCAGGCGCTCGCGCGCTTCCTGGTTCTCAAGCATCTGCCCGATGACATCGCCGTTCCATTTCCCGGTCAGCGTGTTGTAGTCGTTCAGCATGGGGAAGACGTCGGTGTCGACCTTCGCCGCCTCAATCGTCGTCTTCACCCGGTTCTCCGGATCCACCCCGTGCACCCCGGCGGCATCGACCACGTTGTACAGGCGAACAGGGAAGAGCGGCGTCGCCCCCACCAGGTTCCCCTCGGGCGTAATCACATGCAGCCAGTCGGGGAACAGCATGTCGATCTGGTGGATATGCGCCTTCAGCGTGGAGTAATTCGCCTCGTCGTTCTCATAGAACGCGGCGCGCAGCCCTTCACTCTGATTCAGCTCAATGTCTGCCGGGCGTTTATGGGTTCTCCGGCGCGCGGGCCGCTGCGCCGCTTTCCGCTGCAACTCCGGCTGCCGCTCCTTCAGGGCGCGGTAGTTCCGCTTCTGGATCGGCAGAAGCAGTTCCGGCATCGTCTGCCGCGAAAAGACGCTGAAGATAAATCCCGCCAGGATCACCGATAAGGTGATCAGGGTAATGTCGACAACGCGTCGCAAGATCTTGCGCCGCCTTTGCCGGGGATCGTAGAAGACCTGCTTGACCATGCAATGTTGGGCGCCCGGCTGCTCCCGATCCTGCGCTCCCGGGCGTCAGGTCAATCGTACTTGATCGCCGCCGAATCTCGCTGCCGCCGAAAGCGCCCGCAGCGCCGAGTCTGTTGCGTATGCTTCTGCTCTCTGCTCTCTGCTCTCTGCTCTCCGCTATCCGCTATCCGCTTGCTGCTGCTTTAATCATCCTGTGTTCGTGCCTCGCTCCAGAAGCCTCTGGCTCGCCGCCCTGGCGCTCGCTGCCGGAGCCGCTTTGCGCCTCTGGTTCATCCACTACTATCCCGTCGTCGAGGGCGATACCTTCATCTACGGCGACATCGCCAAAAACTGGATGCAGCACGGCATCTACGGCCTCTCCGCAGGCGGCCTTCATCCCACGCTCATCCGGCTCCCCGGCTATCCGCTGTTCCTCGTCCTCTGCTTCCACCTCTTCGGCATGGAGCATTACAACGCGGTCATGTACGTCCAGGTCGCGATCGATCTCGCCACCTGTTTGCTCATTGCGTCTTTCGCCTGCCGCATCTGGAACCGTCGCGCCGGCTGGTGGGCTCTGTGGCTCGCTGTGCTCTGTCCGTTCACAGCAAACTACACGGCAGCGCCGATGGCCGAGGTGCCCGAGCTTTACTGCATCGCCCTCGCCTTTTATGCTTTCGTGCGCCTGCTGGAGACGCCACGCTGGTCCTGGACCCTCATCCTCGCGTTTGCCTGGAGCTATGCCGCGCTGCTCCGCCCGGATGGCGCCCTCCTCGCCATCGCTCTGTGTTCTGCGCTCGTTTTCTATGGCTCCCGACGCTGGGGCACGGTCCGCATCGTGCGATGGGCCGCAGTCTCCGCCGTGCTGTCCGTCCTGCCCTTTGTCGCCTGGACCATCCGCAACGAGCGCACCTTCCATGTCTTCCAGCCGCTCGCGCCACGCTACGCTGTTGACCCAGGCGAAAACCTCGACCGCGGCTTCGTGCGCTGGGTGCGATCCATGTGCGTCGACCTCACCTGCACCTCCGACGTCTACTGGAATGCCAACGATGACGTGATCGAGATCGGCAAGCTCCCCGCGCGCGCTTTCGACTCGCCAGCTCAGTACGAGCAGACGAAAGAACTCCTCAGCGACTACAACCGGACCACCACCCTCACCCCACAGCTGGACGCAGCGTTTGGCGACCTGGCTGCGCAGCGCATCCACGATCACCCCTTCCGCTACTACGTCGGCCTGCCGCTCGCGCGTCTGGCGAACATGTGGCTCCGCCCCCGCACGGCGGACCTCTGGATCGAACTGCGCTGGTGGGAATACCGCCACCACGCCGCCGAAACTGAGTTCTCGTTCGCTTATGCCGCTCTAAATTTGGCGTATTTGATTGCGGCCCTGATCGGTTTCCTGAACAAGCCACGCTATCGCGGAGCCATCCTGGCGTTCGTGGCACTGCGCTGCGTCCTGCTGCTCACATTGGAAGCCTCGGAGCCGCGCTACACCCTGGAATGCTTCCCGCCGCTCATCGCGCTCGCTGCCATCGCCTGCGTAGGCCACCGCGCCGTCAAAGCCGAAGACCGCGTGTCCTCGGCTGCGCACGCTGCCCCGCAGACCCTCCACCCCATCCCCTAAACGCTATACTCTGCCTTTACACGTCGCCTTCATCCAGCCGCAGGGCCGTAATCTGGATGCGTCCCGCGCAGATGGTCAGCGGTTGCGAGATCCCAAACGTCCGCTCCGATCCCGGCGCGGTCACGACAATCTTCGACACGCTGGAGCAGGTGGGCCCCGTCGTCCATGCCACGTCAAAAGCCGCCACCTCATGGGGCAGCAGCATCACCTCCGGCGAACGGTCGCCGGTTCCGCCCGGCGGATTGTGCGAGAGCTCTGCCACGATCTTCTCCGGCGTCACCCGCTCCACGCTGATCGTGCCGATGGTCGCTCCCTGCGCATCCACCAGCGAAATGCCCGGATAGCCGCCCAGCTTGCATGGCATGGCGCCGCGGTTCATGAATGCCAGCTTCACGGACCGAAAGATGCCGTTTGAATCGCCTGCGATTTCTTCTGCCGAAAGCACTTCCGGATCGCACGGCCCGGCATGGCTCGTGTCCATGGCCACCGCGCGTGGAATCAGCTTCGGCCCGGCTCCCGGCATGATCCAGGGCGCATTCGGATTCACGTGCATGGCAGCGTCATCCGGCGCAATGCTGCCCACCGATACCGTGGTCACCCGGCCGGAGCGCGTCCCCGCGCATCCCAAAGCAAGCGTCAGGCATATGCCCGCGCACATGCTACCAGCGACCCAACGGCGTGTCATGACGGCACGTCCT
>DATEPN010000038.1:0-18501 GCA_035273225.1 Acidobacteriaceae bacterium
AAGCTCTCCATCAAAGCCGCCCTGCTGAACCAGTCGCTGCTGCACGGTGTCGGCAATATCTACGCCGACGAGAGCCTCTTCCGCGCCGGCATCCGACCGACGCGCATCGCTGGCCGGCTGACGCGCGAGCGGCTGGACCGCCTCCACGGAGCGCTGCGCACCGTGTTGAAGGCGGCGATCCGGGCCGGCGGGTCCTCGGTTTCGGACTACGTGGACGCGGATGGGGTCGCGGGCTTCTTCCAGGTGCAGCACCGGGTCTACATGCGGACGGGCAAGCCCTGTCTGGTCTGCGGAAAGCCGATTCGCAGGACCGTGCTCGCCGGACGCGGAACCCACTACTGCCCCCACTGTCAGAGGTAAGCCCACTTTATGAATTTGCGGAAGCACCAACGGGGGAGTCTACGGGAATCGGAAGAGCCATCCGACAGGCCCTGGCGTAACCCGCTCATAATAAATGCCAACCAAAACGGCACGGGAATTGCACTCTAGAGAGTCGCCAGCGACGTAATCCGACCTCGATACGAGGTCCGCCATTGTAAGAGATTCCGGCCGGCGAGAGCAGATTCCACTAGAGATTCTGACCGCCGCCGGGATGCCAAAGTCCCGGTTCTCTCAAGGATACGGGCGACTTCAGGGAGGCCAGTGACTGGCCGTCACACGGAAAAAGCCATCCAGCCGGATGGCTTTTCTGTTGCCGCTCTGACTTCGGGTATTTCTGCTATTGCATCGCTGTGGTTCCGGGCCGCATCGAACCACTTGTCATAGTTCGGCTCTCGGGGTACTATAGCTTTTACCCGTCGAGCGGCTGACGCCATGCTGGTATCCGGCGAGGCTCGCCGCCTTCCTCGAGAGTCAGTAGAGATAGCCCCGGGTTTCTCCCGCCGTTGCGAGAGCCGTACAGGGACAAGCAACCGGGTGCAAAGGTTGAATCAGGGATCAGTGGGCAACTTCAATCCGTTCCGTTGATCCACGTGTCGTACGGTTGCGTTTCTTCGTCTTGCTTCTCTGGGACCATATTAGGGTCCGTTGGAATCAGACAGCGCGTTCCATGACGGCACAACACAAACTTTCCGGCCTTCCTGAGAAAGGAATCGGCTGGAGCAGACCGTTTCCTCTGTATCTGAATCCGGAGTGTTGACCGGCACGGCATCCCACAGCCGCGGCCCATCCGAACCAGGGACGAGTGAACCGGAACGAGAGTACAGAGCCAATCGCACAGGAAGTGCAGCACATGACAACTGAGCAGAACCAGCCTCAGCCGCCGGCGGACAACGCCGCGCAGGCCCAGGCAGCAAACCAGCCCCAGGCCAACCAGAATGGACAGGGCGGCCACCGCCGTCGCCGTCGCCGCAAGCGCAACAAGGGGGGAAGCGGCGCCCAGAACCAGGCAAACGGCCAGCAGCCGCAGGCAACCGGCAATCAGCCGCAGCAGAATCAGCAGCCGCAGCAGCAACAGCCGCAGGGGCAGAAGCACAAGCACAAGCAGCCGCCGCCGCAGCAGCCCTCGAGTCAGCAACGGTTCTTCCGCAGCCACGGCAACGGCCAGCAGCAGGGCCAGGGCGGAGGCGGCGGACGCCGCCGCAACAAGCAGCGCCGCGAGCGCGTCTTTGTTGGTCCCATGGACCACAGCTACCGCGCCGTGAACGGCAACGTGGCCGACGGGCCGCCCTCGACGATTGAGTACCGCAACGTCAATGGCAACGGGAACGGCAACGGCAACGGCTATTACCACGAAGCGCCCGAAGCACCGCCGCCGGTCCGCGAAGATGCGCCCACACGCATTTACCTCTTCATCGACGACCTCTTCTTCTTCGCGAAGATCAATGAGACCGCGCGCAAGCTCGGCATCAAGGTCGCCTTCGTGAAGAACGAGCCGGAGACGCTGGCGAAGATCCTCGAAGCACCCGAAGACGAGCGCCCGTCGCTGATCGTCTTCGACCTGAACAACGCCGCGGCCAAGCCGCTGACGCTGATTCCGAAGCTGAAGGCGAAGCTGAAGCGCAGCACGTCGATCATTGGCTTCCTCTCGCACATTCAGGGCGACCTGAAGGCCAAGGCCGTCGAAGCGGGGTGCGATACGGTGATGCCGCGCTCGGCCTTCTCCCAGAACCTGCCGAACCTGCTCCGCCGCCACGGCGCCGACGAAGAAGAAGAGATGGAGATCGCGCAGGCGTAAAAGCGTAGTCGAGGTGGTAACAAACAGCCCCGGTGCGAGCCGGGGCTTTTGTTTTGCTCACACCCCGGCGAATTCAGAGTCCTTACGACGCGCGGCGGCGTGCGGCTTCTTCCGGAACGTCTTCCCCTTCACCAGCCACGCCACGCCGAACGCCTCCAGCGCGACGAACTCGCAGCAGAAGATCGAGCCCACCGGCCCCCACTGCGGGATGGGGCTCATGCGGTGGCAGAAGAAATCAACGACGCCACACACCACCATCACCAGCCCGCAGACCAGGAAGATCGTGTTGCGCCGGCGCTTGGCGCGCGTCAGCGGCCGGTTGGCGGCCGTCAGGCGAAACAGAAAGAGGCACATGATGGCCAGAGTGGCGAAGAAGATCCCGGCAAAGACGTTGTGCAGATCGCTCATGCGCTGCGCCAGCGCGCCTGTCGGCCACGGCGGCCAGGTGGGACAGAAAGCCATGCCCAGTGCGCTCATCGCCGACAGAATGCCGGCCACCTCGTCGCGTCCGTCGTAACCGCGTGCGCACAGATTGAAGAAGGCAATGGCACAGAGGCAGCCCACGTACAGATCGCGCATCGGCGTGTAGTAGTACGCGCTGATCGACGGCGGAACTCCGTGCGCGCCTGGGAAACTCAGCGAGTAGAGCAGCAGGGCGGGCGGAAGACCGACGGCGATCCAGCCCACCGCGCTGCGCAGAGCGCGATACGAGAGCACCGCCGGATTCCTGGCGTGCGGAACACGCATGACCCTTCAGCTTAGTCCTGTTTCCGCCAGGTTAGGACCGTGGGTGTTCCAGGGAATGCGGAAGCTCCTCGGGATGGCTCCGTTGCGGTCCCTCTGCGCGGCGTCGCCACCGTGCCGGGCTACACTGGAACGTATGGTTTTTGTCCTCGACAACTACGATTCGTTCACCTTCAACCTGGTGCAGTACATGGGCGAGCTGGGCGCCGATCTGGACGTGCGGCGCAACGACGAACTGAGCGTCGACGAGGTGGAGGCGCTCGATCCGGAGCGTATTGTGCTGTCGCCGGGGCCGTGCACGCCGCAGGAGGCGGGCATCTCGATTGAGCTGATCCGGCGCATGGCGGGCAAGGTTCCGATTCTCGGCGTATGCCTCGGGCATCAGGCGATTGGCGCGGCGTTCGGCGGGCAGGTGGTGCGCGCTCCGAAGCTGATGCACGGCAAGACGAGCGAGGTGGAGCACGACGGCAAGACGATCTTCGCGGGGATCCGGTCGCCGATGGTCTGCACGCGGTATCACTCGCTGATTGTCGAGGAGAAGGGCTTGCCCAAAGATCTGGAAGTAAGCGCGCGCACCGCCGACGGCACGATCATGGGCCTGCGGCATCGGCGGTTTCCCGTCGAGGGCGTGCAGTTTCATCCGGAGAGCGTGCTGACGGAAGATGGCAAGCGGCTGGTGAAGAATTTTCTGGAACTGCAGGGGGTAGGGGGTAGGGGATAGGGAGAGGGTGTAGCAGCGCTTCGCGCTGGCCCATGTCTCCAAATGAGGGAGACATGGGGCACCCGGCCGCTGTGTGCCGGGCGTAAAGGACTCGCCTGATAAAATCGAGGTGCCGGAGTATCTTGGGCGGACTGGTATGTCCGCCGTCTGCGGCTGTTCGGCCGCGACATTCCGCACTCATCTTCCAGCAAGGAGCTTTTCGTATGGCGATTCCCGCCACCCAGATGCGTCCGGGCATGATCATCAAGCACAACAACGATCTCCACCTGGTTTTTTCGGTGGAGCACCGCACGCCCGGCAACCTGCGCGCGTTTATCCAGGCGAAGCTGCGCAACATCCGCACGGGAGCGATGTTCGTGGAGCGCTTCCGCTCGCCTGATCCGATTGAGCGGGTGATCGTCGACGAGATTCCGATGGAGTTTCTCTACAACGACGGCGACGACTACTACTTCATGAACATTGAAAACTACGAGCAGACCCATCTGAAGCACGACACGCTGGGCGATGCTGTGGAGTACCTGATTCCGAATCTGCAGATCAAGGTGTCGTTCCATGACGGCGTGGCGGTGGGCATTGAGCTGCCGCAGACGGTGGAGCTGACGGTGGTGGAGACCGAGCCGGGGCTGAAGTCGGCGACGGCGTCGTCGGTGACCAAGCCGGCGAAGACGGAGACGGGCCTGGTAGTGCAGGTGCCTCCGTTTATTAATGAGGGGGAGAAGATTCGGGTGGATACGGCGGAAGGTGCGTATCTGAGCCGGGCGTAGTTGTTGGGGTTTCAGAAACGGAGCGGCGCAGCGAGGGCTGCGCCGTTTTTCATTTGAACATCATGATCGAGACGATCTGGCCGTCGGCGGTTTTGTCCGATGTGGCGAAGTAGGTCACTTTGACCTTCATGCCTTCCAGTTCGTCGCAGGGGTGGAGCTCGCCTTTGGGTTCGAAGTTTCCGGCGGAGAAATCGATCTGGTACCAGTTGCTGTGGTAGAGCGTGAGCTTCTTCGTCGGGGTCTGCAACCGGAGGTCGATGCCGCTGGGATAACTGCAGGTGACCGCGTGGATGACGCCGCGGGCGACGAGCATCGGGCCGTGCGGCTTCTCGGCCACGTGCTGGACGGCGGGCGGTTTTGAGGGGATCGTGAGGGTGTGGAGCGTCTGTCCCTGGACGCCGGTGGTGGAGGTCACCTCGCTGGTGATCTCGGTGGGGCGGTCCGGCTGTAACTGGAACTCGGCAATGCGGCGCTTCTGCTCTTCCACCTGCGCTTTGAATTGCCGGACCTGCTGCAGATGGAGGCGGATCGCTTCGGCGGCTTCGGGGGATTTCGCCGCGGGCTGCGCTGCTTCGAGGACGCGGACGGCGTCGTCGAAACGATCCTGCTCCATGAGGATGCTGGATTCGTGGATGCGGTACTGCACGTTGGCCGGTTCCAGCTGGATAGCCTGCACGATGAGCCGGTAGGCCTTGTCGAGATTCTGGCGGCGGCGCGCGTAGAGGCCGGCGAGCATGTCGCAGGCGGGGGCGAAGCGCGGGTTGAGCTGCATGGCTTTCTGCAGGCTGGCTTCGACGGGGGCGCTGGTGTCGTCGTCCATGAGCGAGAGTGCGCCGAAGTAGTACTGCGCAAGGTAATTCTGTGAGTCGAGGCCGACGGCCTGCGCGTACCACTTCTTCGCCTCGTCGTGCTTGCCGTCGCGGAAGGCGAGATAGCCCAGGGTCTCGTGCGCCTGCACGTTGTTGGGATCGGCTTTGAGGACGCCGTCGATCATGGTGCGGGCCTCGTCGGTACGGTTGACGCGGACGAGAACGTCGGCGCGGAGAGCGTCTGCCTGCGGCACGGTGAGGGGGGTGGTCTGGAAGGCGGCTTCGTTGATGGGCTGGGTGTTGAGGCGGAAATAGGAGTAGGCCCCGCGGTGGGTGTAGCCCTCGAGGTCCTGCTGGAGCCTTTTCAGGTCGCCGAAGGCCTGCTGCGCGGCGGAGACCGGGTCCTCGTGGTCGGCGACGAGGCGCGCATAGGTGACCACGCGGGTGGTGTGGTTCTGCGCGTCGGCGGTTTCCAGCATGTGGGTGAGCGCCCAGGACTCGGCGTAGAAGATGGAGCCCTTCTGCTCCTCGTGGTAGTACGGCGAGGTGGCGTCGATGCGGAAGAGGGTTTCGAGCGGGATGAGGCGGTTCTGCTGGAGGTAGAGGAGGTCGTCGCGACTGGGCTCGCCGAGGCGGACGGTCTTCTCTTCGAGTTCGGTGTTCTGGAAGAACTCGGCGAGGCCTTCGTTGAGCCAGAGGGGCATCCACTCGATGGCGTCGCCGAGCTCGAGATGGGTGTACTCGTGGTAGACCGTCGCGTAGGGGTGCTGCTCGTCCTGGGTGTCAAGGCGGAGCAGGATGTAGTTCTTCTCCTGCGCGCGAAGGAAGTAGCCGGCCAGCTGCAGCTTGCCTTTGCCGAGATAGTCGGCGGGTTCGATGGCCTGGAAGTCGCGGGCGTTCTTCACTGCGAGGACGGTGATGGGGGCGGCAGGATCGAGCTGCATTTTGGGGAAGAGCGTCTGGAAGGCCCAGCGCATGCGCTCGAACTGATCGGCGACGCGGCGGCCCTGCTTCTCGCCGGCGCTGGTGATGACCGTGAAATGTTCGCTGCGCACCTGAGTCCAGGAGGGGGTCTTGTCGCGGGCCCACAGCGGGGCAGCGAGAAGGAAGAGCAGCAGGAGCGATTGCCGGGGCGCGGGGATGGACAGCGATGTTCGCACGGCAGGTGGGGTGGGGAGCCGCTGGGCGGCTCCCCGAGGTTGATTATTGGACGGTCAGGGTCACACCGCCGGAAGCGGCTGAGCCGGGATTCTGCGCGGTGAGGGTGATGCTGCCGGCGGACTGGAGGTCGGAGGCCGGAATGGCGACCTGCAGGTGTCCGGAGTCGGTGTAGTTGGTCGTGCGCGCCGATCCGTTCCAGAAGACGGTCGCGCCAGGGAGGAATCCGCTGCCGGAGACGGTGAGCATGGTGTTGCCCCCACCGTGGGTGAGAGCGGCAGGAGCGGTGAGGGAGGGCGCGGCGTTGCTGGCGACCTCAGACGGGAGGACGAACGGGCCCTGGATGAGCAGGATCTGGTTGGGTGGAGGTGTGTAGTAGCTAGAGCTGGACAGGATCATGGCCAGTCCGTCCTGTCCCCAGCGCGTGCCGCCTGCGATACCGGAGTTGGCCGGGAGCGCGATCAGGTCCTCCAGGGTGGCGTGCTGGGTGTCGAAGCGTTCGAGGTATGCCGTGTTAGTTCCTGCATTGTTCAGCGCACCGTTGAAGGATTTGGAAGCGGCGGCATAGGGGACGACGCCGACACCCGTGAGTGAGTTGCCGTAGGAGCCCATGCCGAGGGGCAGCATGGCGATCTGCGAGGGAGGTGTCGTGGAGGGATTCGCGATTCCGCCGGAGCCGCCGAAGATGAGGCCGCCGTCGAGGACGAATTTCGCGTTGTAGCCGCCCAGGCCGTTCAGCGTGGTGGCATCGATCTGTTCGGGGCCGTTGGCATCGACGGAATAGCGGTAGAGGGTCGAGCCATCAGACGAGTAGAAGTGGGTCGCATCCGAAAAGACCGGGAAGGATCCGTAGCCGAACTTCGCCCGGAAGGTGGCGGTACTGCCGGAGATATCGAGGATGCCCATGCCGCCGCTGCCATAGTTGCTGGCCTGCACGGCCAGAGTGGAGTTGGTGCCTGGGATGGTGGCGAGGCCGCTGGCCGCTGTGGGGGCATTGTAGGTCGAGGTCGCGGGGAGCGGGACGGTGAGGTCGAGGCTCTGCGTCAGCAGGTTGAGGCGGCCGATGGCTTTGGCGCCGCTGAGGCCGACGAACATGTAATTGCCGTCGCTGCTCTCCGCCAGGAGATTGGGCTCGCTGCCGACGTTGATGGGCGTGCCGGTGGTCCCCGTCTGTGGATCGATGGTTACGACGCTGTTGCCGGCGATGGTGGTGGATGTGCTGGGCAGCGTCGCGTAGAGCTTGCGCGTGAACGGCTCGTACGCGATGGCGTTCGCGGGAAGATTCACAACCTGGTACACGGTGAAGGGAAGCGGCGCCGAAGTGCCGCCGCCGGGCGCGGGTGTGGAGACGGAGATCGAGGCCCATCCGAGACCAGCGATCTTTGAGCTGTCGACGGAGGCCGTGAGCTGACCGCTGCTGAGGAAGGTGGTCGGCAGCGCCTGGCCGTTCCAGAGGACCGAGGAGCCCGCAGTGAAGCCGTCGCCATCCACCGCGAGGATGAAGCTGCCGGAGCCGGCCTGGATCACGGACGGCGCCAGCTGTGTCACCTGGGGCGGAGCATTATAGGCGGCGCCGGTGGTGGTGGTATTCGCGGTGGACTGGTTGTTGGAGGAGACCGGATCGTAGCTGACGGATTCCACGCTGGCTGTGAGCTGGAGGGTGGTGGCATCCATGGGCGTGACGCTGATGGTTACGGTGGCGGAGCTGCCGCTGGCGATGTTGGCCAGGTCGCAGTAGAAGTCGCCGGTGCCGGAGCAGTATCCCTGCGAGGCGTTCATGCTGCCGAAGATGACGGAGCCGGGGAGCATGCCCTGTACGGTGACGCCCTGTGCCTGGTTCGGGCCAAGGTTGGAGACGGTCACGATCCAGTTCATGGAGGCCCCGGTGGTTGCGCTGGCGGGTGCCTGCACGCTGACGGAGACGTCGGCCGGGGAGCCGGTGTTGTCTTTCACGATGGGGGTCTGCAGCACGTAGAGCTGGTTGGTGGTGTGGAAGGCCAGGCCGTTCTGTCCCCAGCGGATCAGGTCTGCGGGGTTGCCGTAGATGCCGTTATAAATCGAGTTGACGCCGTTCAGAGTCACTGTGCCGAGCGGGTTGTAGGTGTTCTCGTCATAGGCGGCCAGCTGACCGTTGTTGTTGTAGTTGTTGAGGAGCACCCAGGCGCGGTGCAGGCTAGAGTCGGAAACAATCGGCCCCTGCGCCGCGCTCGGCGAGGCCGAGCCGTTGGGGATGGAGAACTGGCCGGCGATGGTGCCGGTGCTGGCATTGAAAACGATGCCGAGGGGGAAGTAGAGATAGCCGTTGTCGTACTGCATCGTGGATCCGCCGGCGCCGCTGCCAATCTGTTTGCTGGCCGTAATGCCGGTGGAATCGACGGTCAGCTGATACAGGTTCGAGGGGCTGTAGTAGCTCGCGGCGGCGTAGAGCGTGGTCGCGGAGCCGCCGAAGGCGATGGTGGTGACGTAGGGAAATCCGGCAACGGATGAGGTGTTGGCACGAACGACGCCGGAATCATAAATCCTGATTACGCCATCGGAGGTGGCGATGGCCACGGAGTTCGGCTGTCCCGGGACAGCGGCGAGACTCTGCACGGTGAGCGGGTTACTGTAAAAGGGCCCGGCAGGAAGGCTAAATTGGCCTCCCGCTGTCGCAGTCGTCAGATTCACCTGCCGGATCGCCAATGCTCCGTTGAGCACCACAAAGAGCTGGGTGCCATCGGTGGAGAGGGCGAGGCGGTTGGGCTCGCTGCCGACGTAAATGGTTTTCCGGATGACGCCGGTCACGGGATCAACGGCGGCGATGGTGTTGCCGAGTCCCGAGCCGGCGGTGCCGGGAACCGAGGCGTAGATGAGACCGTCGACGGAGTTGTAGACGATGTCGTTGGTGGGCAAAGCCAGGTAGGTGTCGAAGGTCTGGGGCGGCGCCGGGGTGGTGTTCTCCGGCGTGTCGACGCTGATGGTCGCGTGCACGAAGCCGGCGATGTCGGCGGCGGGAATGACGGCTTTCACCTGCGTCGCGCTGACATAGGTGGTGGTGAGCGCGGTCCCATTCCAGTTGACGACGGAGTCCTGATGGAAGCCGGAGCCGAAGAGGGTGATGGTGGTGTCAGGACTGCCGGCGGGCGCGTAGTTCGGGCTGACGGTGAAGGAAGGCGCGGTGGCGGCGACGACGGTCAGGGTCGCGGTGTTCGAGGAAATGACCGGCGAGCCGGGATTGCTGACGACGATCAGCACGTTGCCGGCGGAAGCGACCATGCTGGGCGGGAGAGCACACACAATCGACGTGCTGCTCTGACCCGCGATGGGGACGAGGACCCCGTTGGCCAGCACGGTTGCATTCGGAGCGAAGCCGCTGCCGTTGATCGACAGCGTGTACGGCAATGTTCCGGTGTAGGGCTGGATGGAGTTGGGGTAGATCCCGGTGATGGTCGGCGTGTTCGCGTAGACGTAGAGGTCGAGCGGGGTGCTGGGAGGCGTATTGGGGTTGGTGACGGAGATCTGACCGGCGCCGAAGTTGGCGACATCGGCGGCGGTGAGCACAACCTGCAGGGTCGTCGGATTGACGAAGGTGGTCGGACGCGGCGAGCCATTCCACTGCACAACGGAGTTGGCCTCAAAGCCGGTTCCGGTGAGGGTGATGGTCGCAGCTGCTCCCTGGGGCACGGTCTGCGGCGAGAGCGACGCGACGGCTGGTGTGGGCACGGTGATGGCGAAGGCGAAGGCTCCCGAGACTCCGCCGCCGGGCGAGGGATTTGTAACCGTGACCTTGGCAGATCCGTCGGCGGCGATGGCCGATGCGGGGAGCGCCGCGGTGAGCGAGGTTGCGCTGACATAGCTGGTGGCCAGAGCGGCGCCGTTGAAGTTCACCACGCTCGAGGACAGGAAGCCGGTGCCGGTGACGGTGAGCGTCTGCGAGGCGGAGCCGGCGACGACGGTGGCCGGCGTGACGGAGGTGACGCTCGGAGTGGGGTTCTGCGTGGGCGGGGGCTGCGTGCCGGCGCTGGATCCGCCGCCGCCTCCGCATCCGGAAAGAGTAAGAAGGGAGGCAAAGGAAAGAGTCAGGGCAAGGCAGCGCAGACGAGAGACGAGCACGATCACACTCCGAGCAGAAGCTCTCCTCGAGGAGTCCGTACAGAAGGGGGTCCGGGAGGTGAATTTGAGGGTCGGCTCGAATGTTATCGAAGGACCGCAGGGGAAGAACTGAACTTTAGTAACAACGCGTGCACAAATGGAGTTAGGTGGATACCTATTAACCACACAGTAAAGGTCAGGCAGATAGCAGATAGCAGATAGCGCGGTGGCGGACTCAGGAAGCCTGGCGCTCTGATTGCGGCGGCGTTCCGATCAGCTCGGCGACTTTGTCCAGAAGCTCGACGGGATGGATGGGCTTAGGGATAAATTCAAAATCGAAACCGATGGAGCGGCTCTGCTCGAGCATTTCTTCCGTGACGGTCTGCTGACCGGAGAAGAGCAGGATCCGGCTCCTGAGGAATTCGCGGCGGATCGCGATCGCCATGTCGACGCCGTTCATCTGGGGCATAACCACGTCACTGATCACCAGGTCAGGCAGCATGCGACGGTAGAGGGCGAGGCCGGCAGCGCCGTCATAGGCTGAGGCAGCTTTATAGCCTTTGGCGCGCAGGATCAGCGCCAGCGTGTCGGCGATGCTCTTCTCGTCGTCGACCACGAGGACCTGGAGTTTTTTGTCCGGCATGGCGAAAGGGACGACGTTGCTTTTCTCGGGTGAGTGGCTCATGCAGCCTCTCCTGCTCCGGCCATGACGGCCTGGGTTTGCGCGGGCAGAAAGAGGGAGAAGACGGTCCAGCTCCTGCCGGGTTGCGTGGAACTTCTGAGGTGGATGTTGCCGCCATGCTTTTCGACGATCCCTTTCGAAACCCAGAGGCCGAGCCCTGTGCCGGTGTCCGTCTTGGTGGTGAAGAAGGGCTCGAAGAGCTGCTCGCGAATGCCGGCGGGAATTCCGGCTCCGTTATCAGCGATAGTGAAGCGGACACCAGGTTGTTCGCCGCTGGACCAGCCGCGCGTGGAGCAGATGCGAATCTGCACGCTGCCGCCGGGTGCGACGGCATCGATGCTGTTGCTGAGCAGATTCGCCAGCACCTGGCGGATTTCGCCCGGGATTCCGCTGATCTCCGGGTCATCGCAGATTTCGGTGTGGATCTGCACGCCTTTGTTGCGGGCGCGCGATTGGTAGGCGGAGATGAGCGGGTCGACGAGCGATCCGATGGTGAAGATTCTGGAGCCGGTGGTTTCGCGATAGAAGCCGAGGGTCTGGCGGGTGAGCAGGGAGACGCGCGCCAGCTCATCCTGCGCGGTGCGGAGAAAGTCACGGGTCTTCGGCTCGGCGGTGCTGCGCTCGGCCAGATAGACGAGGTTGGTGACGGCTTCGAGGGGGTTGTTCATCTCGTGCGCGATGGTGGCGGCGAGGCGGCCTACGGAGGCGAGGCGCTCGGTCATGCGCAGCACCTGCTCGGTCTGCTTGCGGACGGTGATGTCGCGGGCGATCTTGGCGGCTCCGATGATTTTGCCGGCGTCGTTGCGGATGGGGGAGATGGTGAGGGAAACGTCGAGGCGGCGGCCGTCTTTTGTAACGCGGACGGTTTCAAAATGCTCGATGCGCCTGCCGGAGGCAATGGTGTCGAGGATGATCTGCTCGTCGGCGTGGAGTTCCGGCGGAATGATCTTCGTGATGGACTGGCCGATCATTTCCTGTGCGGTGAAGCCGAAGATGCGCTCGGCGGCGGGATTCCAGCTGGTGACGATGCCCTGGAGGTTCTTGCTGACGATGGCGTCTTCGGAGGACTCGACGATCGCGGCAAGATGCTGGGAGGCGATCAGCGCCTTGTGCAGGCGCTCCTGGTTCTGCTCGATGGCTTTGCGGGCCGTCACCTGGTTGGTGACGTCGACGGCGTGGACGAGAATGTCTTCGACCTGGCCGCGGGCGTTACGAAGGGGCTGGTAGACGAAGTCGAAGTAGGCGTCCTGGAGAGTGTGGTCGGGTCCGCGGTTCAGACGGGCCACGAACTCGCGGCCGATGTAGGGCTCGCCGGTTTGATAGACGCGATCGAGGAGTTCGGTAATGCCCTGGTCACGAACTTCGGGGAGGCTCTCGTCGACGGTCTTGCCGAGAAATTCGGCGGGGCTGTTCCGGCCGGTGACGCGAACATAGTAGTCGTTGACGAAGAGCCAGCGATGGTCGGGGCCGTGGAGGAGGCCGACGGCCGCGGGGGCATAGGCAAGGATCTCGCGGAAGCGATTGCGCTCCAGTTCGGCTTCGGCGTGCAGGCGGGATTCGCGCTCGGCGGATTCACGGCGGAGCGTGGCCATGCGCAGGTGGGTGGAGACACGGGCCAGCAGTTCGCGCGCGGTGAAGGGCTTGACGAGGTAGTCGTCGGCACCGGCATCGAGGCCTTCGACGCGGGATTCCTCGCCGGCGCGCGCGGAGAGCAGAATGACGGGGGTGCTGCGGATCTCAGGATTGTCGCGGACCCCGCGCAGGACTCCGAAGCCATCGAGCTGAGGCATCATCACGTCGGTCAGAATGAGCGCGGGATGCAGCTCTTTCGCCGCCTCCACCGCGGAGATGCCGTCGGCCACGGTATAGACTTCGTAGTCGCGCCGAAGCAGCTGCGCGAGATAGTCTCGCATGTCGGCGTTGTCATCGGCGACGAGGACCAGCTCGCGGGTCCGGGCCTGGCCGGAAGCGAAGACAGCAGGGTGCGCGGGCAACGGCGGCACGTCGGTGAACCAGTGTTGCGCTTCGTCGAGCCAGGCTTCGCGCGCGAGCGCGGTCGACCCCAGGGCGCGCTGTCCGCCGATGCGATGCTCAGGCAGATGCGCCCTGCCGAGCGGAATCGTCACGCGGAAGGTGCTGCCGCTTTCGTAAACGCTCTCCGCGGAGACCTGGCCGCCATGCAGCCGGACGAGTTCCTGCACGAGCGAAAGCCCGATGCCGCTGCCTTCGTAGCTGCGGGCGCGGGTATTTTCGATGCGGTGGAAGCGCTCGAAGACCCGAGCGAGCTGGTCTTCCGGGATGCCGACGCCGGTATCCTGCACGGATAACTCGACGCGCTTGCCGGCCGGCCGCAGGCGGACCGTGATCTCTCCCTGAAAGGTGAATTTGAAGGCGTTGGAGAGGAGATTGAGGACGATCTTCTCCCACATCTCCCGGTCAACGTAGACGGGTTCCGGGAGGGGCTGGCAGTCGACGGCGAAGCGGAGGCCGGCTTTTTCCGTGGCGGAGCGGAAGACGCTGGCGATGTCGGCGGTGAGGGAGCAGAGCTCGACGGGCTCGTAGACGGCTTCGATGCGGCCGGCCTCGATGCGCGAGAAGTCGAGCAGCGTGTTGACCATCTTCAGCAGGCGGAGGGCGTTGCGGTGTGCGACGCTGAGCTGCTCCTGCGCTTCGGCGGCCAACTGGCCGTCGTATTTGGTCTGGATTTCTTCGAGGGGGCCGAGCATCAGCGTCAGCGGGGTGCGGAACTCATGGCTGACGTTGCTGAAGAAGAGCGTCTTGGCGCGGTCGAGTTCAGCCAGTTCTTCGGCGCGGCGGCGCTCGAACTGATAGGCGCGGGCTCCGCTGATGCCGGTAGCGATCTGATCGGCAAGGAGCTGAACCGCCTGGCGGTAGTGCTGGTCGAATTCACGGCGTGGATTGATGCCGGCAACGAGGAAGCCGGCGATTTCTCCGCGGCCGCGCAGATGGATGGGCATGACGCAGGCGGTGCGCGTGGGTGTCTTCCAGGGGGAGGGCGGCGCGCGGTCGAAGCGGACGTCGAGTTTTTCGACAAGCTGCTCGTGGCCGCTGGCCAGCACCTCGGTGAAGGGCCAGACGCTGGACGACCGGCAGTTCACGGTTGGCGGCGACAGCAGATGGTCCGATGTGCCGGCGGAGGCGGCGAGACGGGCGATGCCGTCAGCCGGGTCGTAGAGGTAAAGGAGGAGGAAAGGGACGAAGTAGGGGTTTTCCGAGGCGACGAGCGCGGCGATGCGGCACACTTCGTCTTCGCTGCGGGCTTCGGCGAGCCGGGAGGCAATATCGCGGATGGTGCGGCGGCGGCGATCCTCGACGACGCGGTCGGTGGTTTCGAGGGCGGTAACGAAGACACCGCCGACTCCGTCGCGGTCGTCGGGAATGGGGCTATAGGAGAAGGTGAAGTAGCACTCTTCGAGGTAGCCGTTTCTTTCGAGCAGAAAGAGCTGATCGGTGAGGGTGCTGGCATCCTCGCCCTCTGTCATGACTTTCTCGAAGAGAGGGCCGATGAAGTCCCACGCTTCGGAGAAGACCTCGCGGCAACTGCGTCCCAGGGCGGCCGGATGCTTGGTGCGTCCGAGGATCGGCCGGTAGGCGTCGTTGTAGAGCATGGTGTAGCGCGGGCCCCAGCAGATGAGCATGGGATATCCGGAGCCGAGCAGGATGCGCACGGCGATGCGCAGAGACTGCGGCCAATGCTCGACGGGTCCGAGGTCGGTCTGCTCCCAGTCGTGCGAACGCATCCGAGAGCCCATTTCGCCGCCGCCGGTGAACACAGAATGCTTCAGGTCGGGAGCGGGGCCTCTGTCGGCCGGAGTAGATGTCGGAGGGTTGGCAGCCATAGTCCCGGAAAGGTCGTCCTCGTGCAATGAAGGGCACCGGTCGCAGAGGAATATCAACTCTGTGATGCGTGCAGGGCGGATTCGGGTTTGCCGTGAGCGGTGAGGAAGCTGTTGCATGGACGGGTTCCCTTTGGGGCGGGGCGGGAGGCGTCCGCTGCGATAGAGTGATTCCCGGTATGGCCGATGCGCTATGACGTGATCGTTCTCGGACTGGGGGCCATGGGCAGCGCGGCGTCGATGCATTTGGCGGCACGCGGGAGAAAGGTGCTGGGGGTTGATCAGTTCCGGCCGCCGCACGATCAGGGTTCGTCGCACGGCGGCACGCGCATGATCCGCCAGGCGTATGGCGAGGGCGCGGATTACATTCCGCTGGTGCTGCGCGCGTACGAACTGTGGGAGAAGCTGGAGCGCGATGCGGGGACGAAGCTGCTGTTCGTTACGGGCGGGCTGATCCTGGGGCCGGCGGATGGGATGGTGCGGCGCGCCGCGGCGGCTGCGGATCGGCATGGGATTCCGTATCAAGTGCTGAGCGGGCGGGAGACGCAGGCGCGGTTTCCGGCGGTGGCACCGCTGGCGGGCGATGTTGCGCTGCTGGAGAAGCGGGCGGGGTATCTGCTGCCGGAGGAGTGCGTGCGCGCACAGCTGCGGATTGCGGCGGCGCGCGGGGCGGAGTTGCGGTTCGACGAGCCCGTGGTTTCATGGAGCGCGGATGCCGAGGGTGTGCAGGTCAGGACGGCGAAGGCGACCTATGCCGCGGATCGGCTGGTGATTGCAGCCGGACCATGGGCGAGTGAGGCGCTGGGGAGCACCGTTCCGCTGCGCGTGACCCGGCAGGTGATGGCCTGGATTCGGCCGCGGGGTGGGATCGACGCGTTCCGCCCGGGGCGGCTGCCGGTGTTTCTCAGCGAATGCGACGATGGGCGTCCGGCGTATGGATTCCCGGCGGTTGATGGGGCAGGCGGTGTGAAGGCCGCGGTGCACGGCAGTGAGGAGACCTGCACGCCGGAGACCGTGGACCGCAGCATCCGTGCAAGCGATCGGGCAGAGATCCTGCGCAAAGTGAGTCTCCGCATGCCGGCGCTGGCGGGCGAGATCGTGAAGGCACAGACCTGTCTCTACACCATGACGCCGGACGAGCACTTCGTCCTTGGTCTGCATCCTGAGCATCCGGCGGTGAGCATCGCCTGCGGATTCTCCGGGCACGGCTTCAAGTTCGCGACGGTGGTCGGAGAGATTCTTGCGGACCTTGCGATCGAGGGTGAGACGCGCCACCCGATCGGGATGTTTTCGCCGCTGCGGTTTGCGCGGTCCTGATCGAAGGCAAAACGCAGGCAAAGAAAAACGGCGCCGGAGAGAAATTCCGGCGCCGCACTGCTGCTGGCTGGGTTAGAAGATGAACTTCACGGCGCCCTGCCAGATGCGCGGATCACCTGCGCCGGTAATCTGGCCGAAGGTGCTCGACGTAATGGCACGCTGCGAGGGCACATCGAAATTCGGATGGTTCAGGGCATTGAATGCTTCGACACGGAAATCCAGCTTCGTCCTCTCGGTGATCGGGAAGAAGCGGCTGACTTCTGCGTCGAGGTTCACGTATTTCGGCCCACGTAACACGTTTCTTCCCATGTTGCCGTAAGTGCCATTTTGGGAGAAGGTGAATGCGTCGGGGTTAAGGAACTGCTGATCGGTTGCGACTTTGTTGCCCGTGTAGCCGTTGCCGGAAAAGTTCGGGCGATCGTTGGTGACATCGTCGCCGCTGATATCGCCTTCGGTGACGGTGAAGGGGGTGCCGTCGGTGATGCGGAGCAGCGGACCGACTTCCCAGTTGTTGACGATCGCGCCGGCAATGCCATGCAGGCTGGTGAAGCGGCTGATCACGACGGCGTTGGCATTGAACATGCCGCGGTAGTCGAAGCCGCAGTTGGCGCGGTCCAGACGGGGACGATAGGGATCCTCGACCGTGGTGCCAGCGAAGTCACCCTGCGCGTCTTCGACGTCGATGCAGTGCGACCACGTGTAGTTCGCGAGGAAGGTATAGTTCGCGGTGCGGTGCTGGATGGTGGCGATCAGGCCGTTGTAGTTGGCCGTGGCCGAGTCGGCGACGAGGACCGATCCTCCTCCGCCACCGGTGAACTTCGCGCCTTCAACAGGGTTCTCCAAAACCAGGCGGAAGCGCTTGCTGTAGTTGGCGGTGGGTGAGCCGCTGGTGTAGACCGCGGGGTTCAGCGGGAATCCCCAGGTCATGTGGGCGGTTTCGTTGCCGATGTAGTCGAGTTGCGCCATCCAGGAATGCCCCAGTTCACGCTGCATGCTGGCCGTCCACTGCATGACGTAAGGCGGCTTGAAGTGATGCGGCATGAAGATGTACTGGGCGGTGGCCGGGAAGGTCACATCCTTCGGCGGAATGGAGGGCTGGGGGAAGGGATTGCCCGGCGAACTGCCGCCGGTCCAGGGGTTGGCGAAATCGAGCGGCGCATCTGTCGGCGTGTTCGTCGCCGCGGTAGCGAAAGGCGGGTTTTGCTGGTTGCGCTGCGCGGTGAAGAAGTTCGGCTCGTCGTAAATGAGCGCGCTGCCGATGCGGAAGACCGTCTTGCCGGCGCCGTCGGGGTTCCAGGTGACGCCCAGACGCGGCGAGAACTGCCACGGCGAGTTCTGGGTGAAGCCTTTGGGCGTCCCTTTTTCGCCGTAGTAGAAGACACCGGCGGGCGAATTCGGATAGATGCTGCTGTGCTGGTTGTTGAGGAAGGCAGACTCGTCCCACACAGAACCGCGATGGAAGTAATCGGCAGGCATGTATTCCGGCTGCCAGCGGACTCCGGCGGTGAGCACCAGTTTCGGCGTGGCCTGCCAGGTGTCCTGTACATACAGAGTCGGAATGGGCGCGCGCAGCGAGTTGCCCTGCGCCTTGCTCTGCTCAAAGCCGTGGAGCGCTCCGGTGAGGAAGTCGAGATTGGCGTCTGCTTTGGACTGCTTTGGCAGGTTCTGCCCGGGGCCGCGCTGGCTGAAGTCGCCGCTGAAGGTGTATGCGCCGTTCATCTCATAGTGGTTGCTGGCGTTGAACTGAGAACGGGCGAACTCGCCGCCGAAGACGATCTGGTGGCGGCCGCGGACCAGGTTCACGTCATCGGCGATGGCGAAGGTGTTGACGTTGAAGTGGGAGGGTGCGCAGGTGCCGCAGTAGAGGTTGAACTTCGAACTGACGGTGAACCGGAAGAAGTTGGGGTCATTGTTATAAACATTGACGCCGACAGCATTGGGGCTGACTCCCTGGGAGGCCGGCTGGCGGTTGTCGCGGCGGCGGTCCGCCGTCACATGGATTGAATTGACGGTGTGCGGACTGAAGACGTAGCTCTCGCCAATCGTCAGCGACTGCACGCGCTGCAGGTTGCCGGCCGTGTCGGTCACCAGCGCGTTCGTCGGATTCCAGGCCGCCGGATGCGCGTAGCCATCAAGAAAGTAACGGCCATAGAGGGTGTTCTTCTGGGAGAGAGTGGCGTCGATTCTGGTGATGAACTGATT
>DATEPN010000039.1:0-8330 GCA_035273225.1 Acidobacteriaceae bacterium
CGCGCTGAGAGATCCAGGAGAGGTTCCGCCGCGCGATGCTGCTGGATCGAGGCAACGTACTGGTCGAAGGCGGCGGCGGCGGCCGGGCTGGGCTGGTCAGCCCGGATCGAAAGCGGAGCGGCCAGGGAAGCGGTCAGTGCAATGAGCAGGGCTGTCTTTGACGGCTTCATGACGCCACCATGCATCGTCCTGCACGGCAATGCAATGGAACGCGGCTCAGAGGAACGCAGA
Organism: Acidobacteriaceae bacterium; assembly: GCA_035273225.1. Taxonomy (GTDB): domain Bacteria; phylum Acidobacteriota; class Terriglobia; order Terriglobales; family Acidobacteriaceae; genus Palsa-343. The sequence continues at coordinate 232 of DATEPN010000039.1, forward strand.
ATGAACCTCACGGCGCAGGTCGCTGAGGATGCTGTACTTCGGCGCAGTCCTCACGTGGGTTCTGCCGATGATCGGCTACACTCGTTTCTTCCGATGTCGGATCTGCAGCCAGCACGGCGTTACCGGTTTGGAATTTTCGAGGCGGATGCCCGGACAGGCGAACTGCGGCGCCAGGGGATCCGGGTGAAGCTGCATGCGCAGCCATTTCAGATTCTGCTGCTCCTGCTGGAACATCCGGGCGAGTTGCTGACCCGGGAAGAAATTGCGCGCGCGCTTTGGCCGGAGGGGACCTTCACCGATTACGAACACGGGGTGAACTCGGCCATGAATCGACTGCGGGAGGCATTGCGGGATAACGCCAGCAGTCCGCGGTTTATCGAAACGCTGGCGCGGCGGGGATACCGGTTCATTGCTCCGGTGGAGCGGCTTCACGCAGAGGAGGCGGCGAGCAGCAGCGTCAATCGAGCGACGGCTGTCTCGACCGAGGAGCCTCAGACGGCGCGAGAGGATACGCCGGAGGGGTGGGGAGGCGGTTTGCTCGCTTCTCCCGAGGAACTGCCGCGCGTGTCACAACCGGTTGCGCAATGGCTGTTTCTGGGACTGCAGGCGATGTACCTGGCCTTCTACGTAAGCGCGCTCGCGAATCTGGGGGAAATTGAAGGCCTGTTCGCGGCGCTGCCCAGGCCAGAGACCGCCCTCATCGTGCTGATCGTGACGGCGGCCGTACTGATCCCGGTGCGCGCGTTTGTGATCACCGGAGTTGTTCTGCGAGCGCCGTCGGTGCGGGAAAAACTCCTGAGGCTCTGGCTGTTTTTGCTGCCTCTGGATGAACTGTGGGCTCTGTCGCCGTTTCTGCTGCTGCACCATGTCAACGTGGGCGTCGCGTTGTCGTGTACAGCGCTGCTGGCCTGGTCCCCTTTTGTGCAGCGCTCGCTGGTGCTGATGGGAGCGGGCGCAAGGCAGGAAGACGCGGGCACGATCCGATAAGGCTACTTCGCTTTGCCGCGACGATCGCGAGGCGGGGCGCTCACCGGCGGCAGATCGTAAATCTCGATCGCGCCCTGGCGGAGAACGGCGAAGCGCCTGCCATCGGGTGAGAGGGCTACATTTTGGCCGGCGGTGAGGACGGGCGTGGCGTCGCGGACAAACGTGAGCTTGCCCGATTCTGTATCGTAAACGCCAACCATCTGCCTCGAAATATCGTCAGGATCGAGCGCGTCGAAGGCGTTGATGGGATTTTTGACCTCAATGGATTCGTAGGCGAAACGGCTTCCGTTTTGGGCGAAGTCAAACCAGCCCCAGATATACCGGCTCCCCCATCGCTGCTGCCAAAGCTCCTGACCTTCGTTGGTGACGGCAACCACGGGGCGGTCGTCGGCAACCTGATAGCACCCCATGATGAGCGCCACGCTGGCGCTGACCGGCTGCGCCGTGGGTCGGCAGTTCGATTTGATCTCCGCGATGATGTGGGGAGTTCCCTGGAACGGCACGACGCGCGCTACCCAGGTGCCAAGCTGCTTGCCTTCGAGTACTTCGACGATGCCATCGCCGAGCACCGGAACGTGTACGGGACCTTTGGCGTCGGTAATCATTACGGCCTGGTTCGATCCGGGTGTAACGAGTTCCACCTTGACCGGCCTGGGCGCTCCAGGGCCATCGGAACCATTGAGGGAAGGTCCGGGACGCTGCGGCTCATCGACCTCCACGACCATGCGCGAGCGGTCGGGAGCGACGAGGACGCTGCGAATCGGATCGGAAAACGTAAGGTACGGTGTCAACTTGAGCGAGTCATCGGTAAGGAACAGCTGATCGCGGACGCGGATCAGGAATTTGTCTTCTTTCCACGGCCACATGTACTGGGCGCGGTCGTGCATGCGCCACTGCGCCTGGCGAATGACATGGCCGGTGTGCGCGTCGAGGACTACGGCTCGAATCTGCTGGTCGTCATCGTCGTTATCGTCGGAAGGCAGCCGACGCAGCAAGCCTCCGACGCGAAACGTGAACAGGAGATGATCATTATCGAAAAAACCGAGCGACGCGGAGGACATCCGGTAGGTGAGATAGAAGACACTGGGAGCGGTAAATCCGAGTGGGTCAACCGGAATGCGCAAAGCGGGGGAAAGGTCGTCGGGGTCCTGCGGCCTCTTTTGAGCAAAGGACGCGGGCATCAGGATCCATGCTGAAACCAGCAGCGCGACAATCCTGTAAGCCCTCGACCGTGTCATGAATCTCCCGGCTCCATTCTCTGCGACGATCGCTCGCACGAGCAAATCCTCAGTGCATCCTTCAGATTTGACGTTGCAACCTAATGTGCGTATAAAACTTTGGTCGAAGGTGGATTCGGAATTGGCAGTTGGTTCATTAGCCATGTCCGAGCAAAAAACCCTATGGCCCGCATGCAGGAAGCTCGCGAAACGTCGACGCCTCGCCGGACACCTCGCCCCGGAGCGACCAGCTCGCGCTCCGGAAGCGAAGGGGCGCAGCACCGCATTCTTCAGGATTACCAAAATGCCCTGCAGCACATGCAGGAGGGCAAGTATGAAAAAGCCCGCGTGCTGCTGGAGAAGATTGTGCCCGACGCGGCGCCCGAGATTCTGGAGCGGGCTCGGGTGTATCTCGCGGTATGCGAACGGAACAGCCGCTCCACCGAACTAAAGTTCAACACGCCGGAAGAACGGTACGACTATGCCGTATCCCTGCTGAACGCGGGCTCGTTCGAGGAGGCTCGCGATCATTTTGAGGGCATCCTGGCGGAGTCGCCGCGGGCCGATTTTGCCCACTACGGGATGGCTCTGCTGAGCAGCATGACGGGGCAGGCGGAAGAGGCACTGGAGCACCTGGGACGGGCGATCGAGATCAATCCAGCCAACCGTATTCAGGCACGCAGCGATCCGGATTTCATTGATATGGCGGATGATCCGCGGTTTACAGAGTTGCTGTATCCGGAAATCGGCTGAGCCTCTGCCCTGCCGCACGGTTTAAACTCACAGATGAGAGCCCAGCTGCATCTGTGAGAACACCAACGATCAAAAACGTTCCGCCGCCTGGAGTGCGTGTCGTCGCCCTCGGAGGAGGAACCGGCCTTTCGACCCTGCTGCGCGGTCTGAAGCAGCGCGTGCCGCATGGAGCGGGGCTGCTGGCCGTGCCGGCCAAAGCGCCGTTGATCGCCGACCTTTCCGCGGTCGTGACGGTCACCGACGATGGCGGTTCCAGCGGGCGACTCCGGCGTGACTTCAATATGCTGCCTCCGGGCGACCTGCGGAACTGCATGGTTGCGCTCTCCGAAGACGAGGGGCTGATCTCGCAGTTGTTTCGGCACCGATTCAGCAAGGGCGAGGATCTAAACGGGCATAATTTCGGGAATTTGTTTATCGCCGCGCTGACGGAGATGACGGGGGACTTTGGGCAGGCGATCAAACTGGCGGCGGAGATCCTGGCGAGCCGCGGACATATCTACCCGGCAACGCAATCCGACGTAACGCTGGCCGCGCGCATGGAAGACGGGTCGATGGTGCGGGGCGAAACGAACATCACCGGCAGCCGGCAGCGCATTGTGGAACTGACGCTGGAGCCGCCGGACCCGCCGCCTCCGCCGGAAACTCTGGAAGCGATTGCTGCCGCGGATATCATTACCGTCGGTCCAGGATCGCTCTACACGAGCATCATCACGAACCTGCTGGTGCGTGGGATTCCGGAAGCGCTGGGCGGTGCGCAGGCCACACGGGTTTTCATCTGCAATTTGATGACGCAGGCGAACGAGAGCCTGCACCTGACCGCCTCGCAGCATATCGAAAAGATCTACGAGCATGCCGGACGGCCGATCTTCGACTACGCCGTGGTGAATACGGCTCCGGTTTCGGAGGCGCTGCGCAAACGCTACGCCGCCGAGGGCGCAGAGACGACCGTCGCCGACGTGAAGCGCATTGAAGCCATGGGCATCCAGGTTGTGACTGGGAATTTCGCGGACGAGGGCGATGTGCTCCGCCACGCGGCCGACCGGGTTGCGGATGCCGTGCTCCGATTGCCGATGCGAGCCGGGGGAGCGCTGGCGACGCGCTAAGCCCGTTCGCGTATCTCGATCAGTCGTTCGCTGCTGACGGTCTTTTTCAACTGGCCGCATGCCGCGTAGATGTCGCGTCCGCGGGGGCGGCGGACGAATGCGGGGATTCCCTGCTCGCGCAGCCGCTGCTGGAAGGCGGCTACGTCTTCCGGGCAAGGGGTCGTGAAGGGTACGCCCGGGCCTGGATTCCAGGCAATCAGGTTCACCTTCGCGGGGAAATTGGCGCGGCGGATCAGTTTCACGAGCTGATCGGCATGCTGCGGCTGATCGTTCACACCGCCGAGAAGCACATATTCGAAGGTGACGCGCTCGCGCGCGCGCAGCGGCACTTTCCTGACGGCGTCGATGACCTGTTCGATGTCCCACTTGCGCGTGATCGGCATGACGGCTGCGCGGACGGTGTCGTTGGAGGCGTTGAGGGAGATGGCGAGGCGCGGGCGGATCGGCTCCTGGGCAAAGCGCAGAATTCCGGGGACGATGCCCGATGTAGAGACCGTCATTCGCGACTCGGGAATTCCCATTTCTGTGACGAGCAGGCGGAGTGCGGCGATGAAGGCGTCGAAGTTGAGGAAGGGCTCGCCCATGCCCATAAAGACCAGGTTGATGCGGTCGCGCCCAGGCTCGACGTTATGAAGGTTGAGAACAGCCGCGACCTGGCCGGCAATCTCGCCTGCGGAGAGATTCCTGATGATTCCAAGACGAGCCGTGAGGCAGAACTGGCAATTGACTGCACAACCAATCTGGCTGGAGATGCAGATGGTGGCGCGTGACCCGGCTCCCGGTTCAGCGGGACGGTCGTCATCGGACGAGAAGTCCGTTTCCTGTGGCGAGTCGTCGCCTTCCGGCATCCAGACTGTCTCGACCGTCTGGCCATCTTCACCGGCGATCAGGTAACGTTCTGTGCCGTCGACGGAGCGAAAAATCTGCACGATCTCCGGGATTCCGATCTGAAATCCGGCTCGGGCGACCCTATCGCGCAGTTCCCTGGGCCAGGTGGTGATCTCATCCAGAGTACGGAGGCGGTGCCGGTGGAGGGCGTCTCCGAGTTGCCGGATACGGTACGGCGGCAGGGAGAACCCCCGCAGCGTGTCCGTAAGCTGCTCATTTGAAAGGCCAAAAAGTCTTTTACCCCGAGGCGCTTCTCCAGCGTCTAAGATGGTGGTACGCAGTTCCCCTCCGGACGAAGTCATTTAATCCGAGCATAGCGCATCTGGAAACCGGCGGCCTCGCAGGCCGATATACGTGTATGAACACCGAACGCAATATTCGAAAAACGGTTCTCCCGAGCGGACTCATTGTTCTGACCGAACGGATGGAACACGTCCGCAGTGTGGCCATGGGCGTGTGGATGCGCGCCGGCTCACGGCACGAGGTGCCGGAACTGAACGGCATCTCTCACTTTGTCGAGCACATGGTGTTCAAGGGCACGAAGTCGCGCTCGGCTCAGCGGATTGCGCGCGAGGTGGACGCCATCGGCGGCAACCTGGACGCGTTCACGGGCAAGGAGACGGTGTGCTTCAACGTGAAGGTGCTCGACGAGCATGTGCCGACAGCGCTGGACGTGCTGTCGGACCTGGTACTGAATCCGGTGTTCGCGACTGAGGAAATTGCGCGCGAGCGGGGTGTGATCCTCGAAGAGATCAAGATGGACGAAGACAATCCGGACACGCTGGTGCACGAGATTTTCACGCAAAGTTTCTGGAAGGATCACCCGCTTGGGAAGCCGATCCTCGGAACGCGGGAGACGGTGCGCAGCTTCGAGCAGAACACGCTGGTGCGCTTTTTCGAGCAGCGATTCCTGGCTGGGAACATGGTGTTTTCCGCCGCCGGCAATCTGGAGCACGACAGCTTTGTGGAGCTAGTAGCGAAGCACTTCAGCGCACTGGCGCCGGGAGCCATTCCGTCGGATACCGTTGCACCAACGGTGACTTCGCGGATCAATCTGCGGAACAAGAAGTCACTGGAACAGGTGCAGCTGTGCCTGGGCGTGCCTGCGCCGCCGGTTGCCGACGAGTCCCGGTACACGACTCTGGTGCTGAATACACTGCTGGGCGGAGGGATGAGTTCGCGGCTATTCCAGACCGTGCGCGAGGAGCGAGGGCTGGTCTACGCCATTTACAGCGATCTGAATCCGTATCGCGATACGGGATCGCTGTGCGTGTACGCCGGGACTTCATCGGATCGAGCGTTACAGGTCATCGATCTGATCATGGAGGAGTTTCGCCGGTTGAAGACGGAGCCGCTGGCCGCTGAGGAATTGCGTCGTGCGAAGGATCAGCTCAAGGGGAACCTGTTGCTGTCGCTGGAGAGCTCCATGTCGCGCATGTCGAACCTGGCACGGCAGCAGATGTACTTCGAGCGGTTCTTTGGCCTCGAGGAGATTCTGACGAAGGTGGAAGAGGTCAATGAGGAGCAGGTGATGGCGATGGCCACGCAGCTCTTCCAGCCGGAAAAGGTAGCGGTCACCCTGCTGGGGCGGCTCGACGGTTTGCGGCTCACGCGCAACCGCTTCGAGTGCTAGGTTCGCTCCAGAACTGCAGCGAAAAATCCGTCACAGGGAAGCACGCCGGGAATGGTGCGCAGGTAGGCGCCGTCGGTCGCAATGCGCAGCAATTCGCGCCCTGACCCCGTGAGAATGCCGCTCGCGAGCAGCGTATCGAGGAGCCCGGCGACGGGAATAAGCCGGATGCCTACCGCACTGCTGAGAACCTCGTTGACCACAGCTTCGTTCTCCTCAGGCTCGAGGGAGCAGGTCGAGTAGACCAGTCGGCCACCGGGGCCGAGGCCGGGCAGGGCGGCGCGCAGGATGGCGATTTGACGCGCTTGCTGGCGCTTCAGTTCAGCGGGCTCGAGGCGAAGGCGAATCTCCGGATTGCGCGCCAGAGTCCCAGTGCCGCTGCAGGGGACATCACAGAGGATGAGTCCGCGGGTCGGCTGCAGATGAAGCTTCGCCGCGTCTGCAGGTTCGAATCGGATTTTCTGCCGCAACGATGGCGGCAGCGTCCGCTGCATTACCTCAAGACGGCGAAGGCTTGCGTCCACTGCAATGATTTCCGATGCGGGCAGCCGCTCGGCCAGGATAACGGTTTTGCCGCCCGGAGCGGCGCAGGTGTCCAGGACATGTTCCGCATCCGGAGCGGCAGCAGCGGCGATTTCAGCGACTAGTTGTGAGGCTTCATCCTGGATACGGACGTGGCCGGACTGGATGGCGGCGCGGGGATCGCCGCGCACAAGGCGGCGGGCACGGGCGAGGAAAGCGCCTGGTTCGAGGTCGAGTGAGGAGAGACTGGGTTCAGATGCAGGGCCGAGGCGGAGCGTGATGCCGGCGGGCCCCTGATCCCAGCGACAGATCGACTCGGCAGCTTCAACGCCATAACGCAGCGCCCAGCGTTCGACGAGCCACTCGGGATGAGACCAGACGACGGCCATGTCTCCTGGCGATGTGAGTGAGCCGGGAGCCTGCCAGCGCGGCTGGGCTGCGATCTTGCGGAGGACGGCGTTGACCATGCCGGCTGCGCCGCGTTCCCTGCCCTGTTTCACGAGCTCGACGGTGTCGTTGAGCACGGCGTGGGCAGGCACACGCTCGAGATGCTGCAGTTGGTAGGCGGCCATCCGAAGGGCGACGGCTGTCTCCGGGGTGAGCTTTGTATTGGGCCGCGCAAGAAGGGGGCGGATCTGCGCGTCGAGAGAGAGTTGCCAGCGCAACATGCCGAGCACGATGGTGGTGGTCAGGTTGCGGTCCTGCGCGGAGAGCGCGTCCACCTCGCGAGAGTGCAGGAGTTCGTCGCTATGCGCGTCGGTGGTCGCGATGCGGAGCAGGATACGGAAGGCGGTGCGCCGCGCGGGAGCGATCATGACCTGTTACCCGAGGCGGGCGCCGGCCTGGAGGGCATGGCCACGCAGAAATTCGCCGGCACTCATACGGCGCTTCCCTTCCGGCTGGATTTCGACCAGTTCGATCCACGTGCGGTCTCCGCAGGCGGCAAAGATGGTTCCCTGCTGAACGACTACGCTGCCGGGGTCGGCGGTGCGGACGCCC
>DATEPN010000040.1:0-4929 GCA_035273225.1 Acidobacteriaceae bacterium
GAACGCATGTATCTGAATTCACAAAGGCTTCTTTGGCTGATGGCGATCAGCCTCCCCGTTGCTGCTCAGACGCAAAGCACGACCCCGCCCGCGCCTGCACCGGCACCGGCCGCTGCTCCCGCGGCCCCGGCCAACTGGCACTTTGCCGGAGTGGACTGGACCGGGTACCTCGACGGCTACGGCAGCCTGAACAACAACCATCCCACGAACGCGGCCAACACCCAGTCGAACGACCTTTACAACTTCGACGACCGCACCGATCAATTCTCCCTGGCTGAAGCTCGCATTACCTTCAATCGCAACCCCAGCCCGGTCGGCGTCCACGCCGATGTCCTCTTCGGGCGCGCCAATGCCTTCCTGCATCCCGACCTCGCGAAGCATGACGACGATTACCTGGAGCAGGCGTACCTCTCCGTTGCCCCGAAGCACGCGCATGGCACCGAGTTCGATCTCGGCCAGTTCGTCACCGCCGCCGGCGCTGAAGTGATCGAGGCTAAGGACAACTGGAACTACTCCCGCTCCATCCTTTTCGCCTGGGCGATTCCCTACTACCACTTCGGCCTGCGCACTTCGACTCCGGTCACGAAGACCTGGACCGCCGGCTTCCAGCTGGTCAATGGCTGGAACAACACGATCAACAGCGAGGGCGGACCCACCGGCGCGATCACCAGCACCCTCACAAAGCCGAAGTACACCTGGTCGGCAGACCTCTACACCGGCCCCGAGAAGAGCGGCGGCGTGGGCATGTATCGCAACCTGCTCGATACGACGGTTCTGCTGACGCCAACGACGAAGTTCAACGCCTACCTCAACGTCGACTATGGCCATAACCACACCGACGCCATCGGTCCCGTACCCGCCGCAGGCGCGCACTGGGAAGGCGTTGCCCTGGCCGCGCACGAGCAGTTCACCACCCGCCAGGCCTTCGCGGCCCGCATCGAATTCCTGCACGACAAGCAGGGCTTCGCCACTGGCCTGCCCCAGACCGTAAAGGAAGGCACCGCGACCTACGAACATAAATTCTGGAAGTCGCGCTTTCTCGGACGCGCCGAATATCGCCACGACTGGTCCAATGAGAACTTCTTTCACAAGGGCGACAACCGCCTGGTTCCAGCGCAATCCACATTCACTCTTGGCATGATGGCAGTTCTCGCCCCCGGTACTTAAACCGCGGGCGCCTCGCCGCCGGATCCTCTGCCGGCGAAACAATTCGTGCACCGCCTGCAGCAAGCCGGGAGGTCACCATGCCTCCCGGCGTATTGTTTTGTGGTTGCAACAGAAACCGCTGCCTGCCTCACGAACCGTCCTGCTCACCCCTTCTGGCCTTTTTCGATCCACATAGTGATCCCGCCGAGGAAGAAGATGACCGCGAAGGCCGCGAATCCTTCTGCCACCGGACCGTACCAGTGCAGCGTGTTGCCTCCGGGACTCGCCGGGTGCTGTACATACTTCACGTACGTCACGATGGCGTCCACCTGATCGTCGCTGAGGACGGACTTGTCGAATTTCGGCATCGGCCCCGGCCCCCATCGAATCGCTCCGGCAACCAGAGCAGCCGATTTGTCCGTGAGCGCCGGAGCATTCGTGCCTACGAAGGCCAGTGCCCCGCCGCGCACCGCCGTGCGGTGGCAGGTGGCGCAGTACTCCCGATACAGTTCGCCTCCCCCGCTCAGATCGCCCTCCTTCAGCGGCATGACTGCGATCTTCTGCGTGACGTAGTCGGCCACTGCCTTCATATCGGCAACGGAGAGCACGCGCGCAAACGCCGGCATGTGACTTGGTCCTGTTTCAATGGCCGCCAGCACGTCGCCATGATTGTGCTCGGCCTGGATGTTGGGCCCCGCAATCGTGATGCGTGCGCTCACGCCTTGTCCTTCGTCACCATGGCACACCGCACAACGCTGATGAAAGATCTGCTCGCCGCGCGCCAGCGGATCGGCGGAAGGATGCTGTGCTAACAGCGATGGAGCGATGAGCGCAGCAACGCCCGCGCACACGGCAAGTCTTCGCCTCATCCTGGTAAGCACGCGATTTAGGATGCGCCGGAGCGCCGCTGTGCATGCCAGCAACGGCACCCGACATCTCTTGCCGTCGCAATCGCTTCCAAAACAACAGAATGTTCCCGAGTACGGAAGCTCCTGCGAGGCAAGGCGGCGTGACCGCGCGGCGTGACGGGATGTGGGCAGCCGCGGCGCTCTTTCTCGCCGCGGCCCTGTGCGGCTGCACGGGAGGCCAGGACGCCGGTCCGTACGCAGCGGCGGTCGGCGGCAAGCCCGGCGATGGCAAGCGGCTCATCAGGGTCTATCGATGCGGCGAATGTCACAGCATTCCCGGCGTTCCCGGCGCTCACGGCGTATTCGGTCCTCCGCTGAACTTCATAGGACGCCGCGCCGTGATTGCCGGCAACTTCGCTAACTCGCCGGATAACCTGGAACACTGGATCGAGTCTCCTCCCACGATGAAGCCGGGGACCGCCATGCCCGAGCTTGGTGTCACCTCTCGGCAGGCGCGTGACATCACAGCCTACCTCTATACACTTCAGTAACCTCTGCGGCACAAGAGCCTCGCCATCAGGAATAAGTTCCCCGACGGTTACAAATAACCACGCAAAAGTGGTATGTTGCTTTCCTCAGTAACTGCCGATGATGCAAATGGATGAAGCGACTCGGATGGACAGGGTTACTAGCCGCCATTACTGGTGTGCTGGTCGTGGCCGCGGTGGCCTGGATCGCACCCGGACGGCTGGCTCTGCGCCTCCCGCACACGGCTCTTCAGGAATTGCAGGAGCTTCCCGCCGGATCCAGCGTGCGTCTCGTTGGCCAGGTCACGTACGTCGATCCCGCCGGAAAGCGCATCTGGATTCAGGACGAAACCGGTGCCGCTCCCATTCCATTTGATCCGGCTTCGACCCACGTACGCGTCGGCGATTCCGTGCGCATTCACGCCACAACCACTGCGCGTTATAACCCTGCGCAGGGCCCCGCCAGCGTCGGATTGGAAAGCGTTTCCATCCAGAGAACCAGCGCGCGGCTCAGGCCGCCGGCGCCGGGACCTGCCGACATCGACAACTTCCCCTCTCCCGAAAAGAACGGGCTGCGGGTGACCATGACCGCCGTGGTGCGGAATTACGGGGTCGATCCGGACGGGCATCTTGGGCTCACCATCGCGAAATCCGCGCATGACGTGGAAGCCATCGTTCCACCCTTCAAACACGACCTGCAGAACCTCATTGACGTACGCGTCACCGTCACCGGCATTCCGGAGCAGACACGCAATCCGCAGGATGCCGTCGTCGCCAATCGCCTGTGGGTCGCCTCCTGGAACGACATCAAGGTCGTCGGTGCCGCACCGCCGTCTGTCCCATTGCGGGACATCCGCAGTCTCTACCAGCAGAGCGCGTCTCTGAACGATCACCGCATTCGGGTCCGCGGCATTGTGAAACAGGTCTACGGCAACTCGTTTCTGCTGGCGGACAGATGGGGCGCCATCCGGTGCGCAACCAACGGAACTCCACAGGAGACGCCCGGGTCCGCCGTCGAAGCCGAAGGCTTTCCCAGCCGCGATGGATTGCGGATCGACCTCTTTAGTGTGACGGCAACTTCCGTTCCAGGCCAGGAACTCCCCGCAGGCGCCGCGCAGGAGTCGGCCGATGCTCCGCTGACGACAATTCTGGCCGTGCGGCGGCTAGCCCCGGCACGGGCCGCCACGGCGCTGCCGGTTCGCGTCACCGGTGTCGCTACCAATGTGGACCCGCAGTGGCATCAGCTCTATCTGCAGGACGCCACCGCCGGTATCTACGTCAAATACTCCGGCGATTACCCCGATCTCGCCGCGGGCAGGCGTATTACCGTCGCCGGCCTGAGCAATCCCGGAAACTTCGCTCCGGTGATCGTGGCGCCGGTCATCACCGTTCTGGGAACAGCCCCCATGCCGCACCCGCAGACGGTCACGGCCGAAAAAGCAGCCGCCGGCATGCTCGACTCGCAATACGTGACCATCGACGGCATCGTCCATCCGCTGCGCCCCGGTCATCCGCTCATCACCTTCGATCTGGCGACGAACGTCGGTCAGATTCACGTCTACACCTCTCAGCTCTTTGCGAGCATCGAGAAGTTCCGCTATCTCGAAGATGCCCATGTCCGGATTCGTGGTGTCTTCAGCACCGTCTTCAATTCGCGCCGCCAGCTGATCGGATATCAGCTGCTGGTGGCGAATCCCTCCAATATCCAGGTGCTCGAACCGGCGGCCGGCGATCCCTTCGCGCTGCAACCCACCCCGGTCGGATCCCTGCTCCGCTACTCCGGCCAGTCGCACTTCGGCCATCGCGTCAAGGTGGCCGGCGCAGTGACTCTGGTCGGACGCGACTACGCTTATCTGCAGGACTCTACCGATGGCGTGGAGGTGCGCGGCGACACGAGCGCGATTCATCTGGGCGACCGCGTCGAGGCCGTTGGCTACCCTGCCCTCGTTGGACGGTATTCGCCGGTCATGAGCGAAGGTGTCTTCCACACGACCGGCACGGCCTCGGCTGAGCCCAAAGTCGCGGATGCGGAGTCGGTGCTCGACGGAAAGTACGACTCCATGCTCGTCACCGTCGAGGGCAGGCTGCTCATGACCCTCACCGATCCCAACGGGACCGTCCTGGTGCTGCAATCCGGCGTGCGGACATTCGCGGCGGAGCTGGAGACAGGAGATCCGGATGCCATCATGCCTGCCCTGGCCAACGGCAGCATCGTGCGCGTCACCGGCGTCTGCTCGACGCAGGTCGATCCGACGCGTCTCTATCGCGTCGTCGAAGAAGAACCGTCCAGTTTCCGCATCCTGCTGCGCTCGCCCCGGGACATAACCGTCACCCATGCAGCGCCGTTCTGGACGCTGCAAACAACGCTGGGCCTGATCGCCCTCCTGTGCCTCGCGATCGCCGGCATC
>DATEPN010000041.1:0-2687 GCA_035273225.1 Acidobacteriaceae bacterium
ATCGGCGATGGCGTGAAGGTCGACAACCTCGTCCAGGTGGGGCACGGCTCGTCGGTGGACGACAATTCCCTGCTCTGCGCCCAGGTGGGGCTGGCCGGGTCGACACACGTGGGCAAGAACGTGATCCTGGCCGGGCAGGTCGGGGTCGCCGGGCATTGCCATATTGGGGATAACGTTGTGGCGATTGCGCAGGCCGGATTGCACGGGGATATTCCGGCGGGGTCGATGCTGGCCGGGTCGCCGGCGTTCGATCACAAGCAATGGCTGCGGGCGACGGCCCTGTTCAGCAAGCTTCCGGAGCTGATCCGACAGATGCAGCGCAAACCGAAGCGCGAAGAGTAGAGTAGAAGGCGTCGCGGATTGTGGTTCCCGGACCGGCAGCAATGGCGGGGCATTCCGCATCTCAATTCCAGACCATGGCCACGAACGATCAGGAATCCACGCTCAGCATTGTTCCTCCTCCTGCCGCCGAGCCCATTCGGGTGCTGTTGCTCGATGACGACGACAATAACCTGCTGCTGCGCTCGACGATCCTGCGCAAGTATGGGTATGAAACGGAGACAGCCAGTACCATCGAGCAAGCCGAACAGCTGCTCGACGATATTGATATCGCGGTGCTTGATTACCACCTGGGCGCGGGGAAGTTCGGGACCGACGTAGCAGCGGATCTGCGCGCGCGGCGGCCGCAGGTGCCGATTATCATCCTCTCCGCGACGCTCGAGCGGCGCTTTGGCGGGGTCGAGGATATGCACCTGCTCAAGGGGTACAGCTCGATTGATGACCTGGTATCGGCGCTGCGGTCTTTCGAGGCGAAGAAGCGCGGGAAGCCGGTGGTGGTGGACGCGCGGGATTTCTTCTATTCGCGCATCAACATGGCGATGGGCGATGACGTGGTGCTGGAGATCCTCGACGGCGAGGGCACCTGGCAGTACGTGAACGAGACCTGTGCGCGCGTGCTGGAGAAGCCACGCGACTGGTTCCCTGGACGGAACATGTTCGAGGAGATGCCGGAGCTGGCGGCGGACTGGGCGGACATCCTGCGTACGGTGGCGGAGACGCGCGAGACTTATATCGACCGGACCTTCCGCGGCGTGCTGAACCTGCCCAGCAAGGGGGATCGCTGGGTCTGGAATGTGCTGGCGTTCCCGATCACCCTGCACACGCGCGAAACCGGCGTGGTGCTAACGGCACGCGCGCTGGAACGCAAGCCGATGATCTAGTTCAAATCCTGGATTCACCGGGGCCGATTCACCGGGGCAGCGAGCCTGCGGATGTTAGTCTGTCAGGCGATGAAGCTTCGTGCTGTCCTTGTGCTGCTGGGTGTGACGCTGGCTGCGGCGGGAATCGCCGGTTGCCGGTCGCCGTGGGTGCAGACGACGATTGAGAACCAGCAGGACGCGCCGGTGAAGGTGGTCGAGGTGACCTATCCGGGTGGGACGTTTGGCGTGCAGAGCATCGCTGCGCATGCAAGCTTTCGCTACCGGTTTCACATCCTCAGCAACGACGCAATCAGCATGGACTTTGCCGATGCGAAGGGGCACATCCGCAGGGAGAAGGGGCCGACGTTGCGGCAGGGCGAATCGGGCACGCTGCGCATCGTGATTGCGCCGGACGGCCAGGTGATCTGGATGCCGGATCTGACGTCGCGCAAATAAGTCCTTCCACATAGCCCGAATTGCCGGATTCTGGCAAAATCATCCAATTGTCCCTATTTGCCTTATAAGCGGGAGGTGCCCGTGATTCGGGTGCAGAACCTGACGAAGACGTTCGGGGAATTTACTGCGGTCAAGGACATCTCCTTCGAAGTAGCGGCGGGGGAGATCTTTGCCTTTCTGGGGCCGAATGGCGCCGGCAAGACCACCACGATCAAGATGCTGACCACGCTGCTGCGGCCGACGACGGGCAGCATTCACCTGGACGGCTTCGATCCGTGGGTGAAGCAGCGCGAGGCGCGGCAGAGGTTCGGGATCGTTTTTCAGGATCCGAGCCTCGATAACGAACAGACAGCGTACGAAAACATGGAGCTGCACGGGATTCTCTACCACGTGCCGCATCGCGTGCGCGCTGAGCGGATCGAGCAGTTGCTGAAGCTGTTCGAACTGTGGGAGCGGCGGAACGATTATGTGAAGACCTTCTCCGGCGGCATGAAGCGGCGGCTGGAGATTGCGCGCGGCTTCCTGCACACGCCGAAGATTCTGTTTCTGGATGAGCCGACGCTGGGGCTTGATCCGCAGAGCCGGAATCAGCTGTGGACGCACGTGAAAAACCTGAACGAGCGTGAGCAGACCACGGTGTTTCTAACGACGCACTACATGGACGAGGCGGACCGCGTGGCGCATCGGATCGCGATTATGGATCACGGGGCCATCATCGCGGTCGGTACGTCCGCGGAACTGAGGCAGCAAACCAATACGGAGTCGCTGGAGGCTGCGTTCCTCGCGCTGACCGGGACGTCGCTGCGGGATGAGAGTGCGAACTCGACGGACGCGCTGCGGCGTTTTGCGCAGATGTGGCAGAAGCGATAGGGCAGGGATCAGGGAACAGGCAACAGGGAACAGAAAAGGCGGCGAGGAGCACGATGGGCGCGATCTACATCATGTGGTTGCGGGAGCTGAAGCGGTACTTCCGCTCAAAGGCGCAGATCATTGTCTCGCTGGGGCAGCCGACGCTGTATCTGCTGGCCCTGG
>DATEPN010000042.1:0-3574 GCA_035273225.1 Acidobacteriaceae bacterium
GGCGCTGAAACCGCTGCATCCGGAGGGCGAGTCGGCCGAGCCGGAGAGGGCCTGCGAGATGAAGCGCCTCTGGGTGCGCGCGGAGCATCAGGGCAGCGGCGTTGGACGCAGGCTGGCCGAGGCGGTCGTTGAGGCTGCGCGGCAGCGCGGCTACACGGCGATGTATCTCGACACGATGCCGCACAGCATGCCGGCGGCGTACGCGCTGTATCAGGCCATGGGCTTTGTGCCGGTGGAGAAGTATGTGCAGAATCCGGTGCTGCGCGATCCGGAGGCGCTGCAAGTCGCCTACCTTTGCAGGAAGCTGTAATGGGCGAAGAGCGCGTCCTCACCGTCAGAGCGTGGTCCGCGACGCCGCATCCGCATGAGCAATTCGCGGCGGCGCGGGAACTGGAGACGCTGCTGCGGGCTTCGGTGCGCGGCGAGGTGCGTTTCGACGCAACGTCGCGGGCGCTCTACGCGACGGACTCGTCGAATTACCGGCAGACGCCAATTGGGGTGGTGCTGCCTCGCGACGCTGCTGATGTGGAGGCGACGATTGCCGCCTGCCGCAAGCTGGGCGCGGCGATTCTGCCTCGCGGCGCGGGAACGAGCCTCGCCGGGCAGTGCTGCAACGTCGCGGTGGTGCTGGATTTTTCGAAGTACATGAATCGCCTCGTCGTGCTTGATCCGGAGCGGAAGCGCGCTGTCGTCGAGCCGGGCATTGTGCTGGACCGCGTGCGCGAGGCAGCAGAGGTGCACCATCTGACCTTCGCGCCCGATCCGGCGACGCACAATCGCTGCACCATCGGCGGCATGATCGGCAACAACTCCTGCGGCACGCACAGCGTCATGGGCGGGCTGACGGCGAACAACATCCGCTCCATGGATGTGCTGCTGGCCGACGGCACGCGCATGACAGTCGGCGCGACCAGCGATGCAGAGTTGCAGGCGATTCTCGCCGGCGGGGGTCGTCGGGCGCAGATTTACGCGGGCATGGTGCGGCTGCGCGACCAGTACGCGGACGAGATTCGGCGGAGATTTCCGAAGATTCCGCGGCGCGTCTCCGGCTACAACCTCGATGAGCTGCTGCCGGAGAAGGGCTTCCATGTCGCGCGTGCGCTGGTGGGCAGCGAGGGCACGCTGGCCACGGTGCTTACTGCAGAGCTGGACCTGATGCACAGTCCTCCGTGCCGGCGGCTGGCCGTGCTGGCGTTCGCCGATCCGTTCCTTGCGGCGGATGCGGTGCCGGAGGTGATCGAGCATGGGCCGATCGGCCTCGAAGGCATCGACTGGATGCTGCTCGACTTCATGCGTCGCAAGGGCCTTGCTGTCGATGACGTGAAGCTGCTGCCCGACGGCGGCGGATTTCTGCTGGCGGAGTTTGGCGCGGAGACGAACGAAGACGCGGAGGCGAAGGCGCGGGATTTTGTGGCGGCGGCTGCGCGCTTCCGGACGGCGCCGCTGACCGCGCGGATTTATCCGCCTGCCGAGGCGGCGCGCATCTGCTACGTGCGCGAGTCGGCGCTGGGCGCAATGGTGTTCGTCCCGGGCGAGCCGCATGGATGGGAGGGCTGGGAGGACGCGGCCGTTCCTCCGGAGAAGCTGGGCATCTATCTGCGGCAGATTACCGAGCTGATGAACCGCTTCGGCTACCGCAGTCCGCTCTACGGACACTTCGGCCAGGGATGCGTGCACTCGCGGGTGAACTTCGATCTGGAGAGCGAGCCGGGCATTCGCAAATATCGCGAGTTTATCGATCAGGCGGCGGACATTGTGATCGCGCTGGGCGGGTCGCTCTCCGGCGAGCATGGCGATGGACAAGCGCGCGGCGCGCTGCTGCCGAAGATGTTCGGCTGGAAGCTGATGGAGGCCTTCCGCCAATTCAAGCGGCTGTGGGATCCGGAGAACCGCATGAACCCCGGCAAGGTGATCGATGCGTACCAGGTCTACGAGCCGGTGGAGAACCTGCGCCTGGGCGCGGGCTATCACTCGCCGCAGCCGCAGACCTTCTTCCAGTTCCCGGACGACCACGGCTCGATGGGCGAGGCGACGCTGCGCTGCGTCGGCGTGGGCGCGTGCCGCAAGACGAACTCCGGGACGATGTGTCCGAGCTACATGGTCACCGGCGAGGAGCGGCACTCGACGCGCGGCCGCGCGCACCTGCTGTGGGAGATGCTCGAAGGCAAAGTGATCGCCAGCGGATGGCAGAGCGAGGGTGTGCGCGAGGCGCTCGATCTGTGCCTCTCCTGCAAGGCATGCAAAAGCGAGTGCCCGGTGCAAGTGGACATGGCAACGTACAAGGCCGAGTTCCTGGCGCACTATTACGAGGAGCGCGTCCGGCCGCCGCAGCATTATGCGTTTGGCTTCATGGACCGGGTGGCGCACGCGGCCTCGTTCGCGCCGCGGTTCGCGAATCTGCCGCTGCAATTGCCGGGTGTATCGTATGCGGTGAAGGCTCTGCTCGGGGTCGCGCAGCAGCGCCGGCTGCCGCAGCTGGCGCCGCAGAGCTTTCAGCGGGAATGGAAACGACGGCGTGATTCGCGCGAGGCGCCTCCGGCTGAGCGCGCCGTTCTTCTCTGGCCCGATACGTGGAACAACTACTACCATCCGCAGTCGCTGCGCGCGGCGGCCGATGTGCTCGAGCGTGCGGGGTTCGGCGTCGCAGTGCCGCGACAGCATGTCTGCTGCGGACGGCCGCTCTATGATTTCGGTTTTCTGAAGCAGGCGCGGGAATATTTGCTGCGCACCCTGCGGGAGTTTGCGCCGCAGATCGAGGCCGGCATGCCGTTCGTCTTTCTCGAGCCAAGCTGCGCCAGCGTCTTTCGCGATGAGCTGGTGAACTTCTTCCCGCAGGACGAACGGGCGCGGCGGCTGCGCGACCAGACGCTGCTGCTCAGCGAGTTTCTGGTACGGCACGCGCCACAGTTCGAGCCGGTGCAGCAGGCGCGGCGCAGGATCGTCGTCCAGGGGCACTGCCACCACAAGTCGCTGATGAAGATGACCGACGAAATGCATTTGCTCCAGCGCACCGGGGCGTCGGTGGAACTGCTCGATTCCGGCTGCTGCGGCATGGCGGGGCCGTTTGGATTCGAACGCGAGAAGTTCGCCGTCTCCCAGGCCATCGGCGAGCGTGTGCTGCTGCCGGCGGTGCGCGCGGCGAGTGCTGAGACGATCCTGGTGGCCGATGGCTTCAGTTGTCGCGAACAGATTGCGCAGAACAGCGAGCGGCGCGCGGTGCATTTTGCCGAGGTGATCGCCGGCGCGATTCGCTAAAATTCTGCAAACGCGGTTGACACGACGCGGATTCTCGCCTACGGTGAAAAAAGAGATGCAGGTTCGCGTCCATCATCGTCATCACCATCATCATCACGTGACGAGCGTGCCGGCGAACTTCTGCACTCCCAGGTTGCCCTAAAAAGCGAACCAACAGGATCCAGAGAGCCCGCCGGCGCCCAGCGCTGACGGGCTTTTCAATTTTCCGACAAGATTGGAGAAGCATGACCGAACCGACGATTGATTTCGAAAAGATGGAAGGCCTGGTGCCCGGCATCGTGCAGGATGCGCGTACCGGCCAGGTGCTGATGCTCGGCTT
>DATEPN010000043.1:0-2835 GCA_035273225.1 Acidobacteriaceae bacterium
CTGGACCTGAATGCCATTGGCACGGTCGTACTGGAGACAAGCCGTCCGCTCCTGGCCGATCTATATCGTGAGAATCGCTCGACCGGCAGCTTCATCCTGATCGACCCCGCCGACCACGCCACGGCCGGGGCGGCGATGATCCGCGACCTTGCCGAGAGCGCCCAGCGCGCCCATGGACACGGAGCACTGATCGCCCTTGGTGATTCCGGGCTGGCGGGCCAGGTCGAAGAGCATCTCCTGGATGCTGGAGTCCTCGTCGTTCGCACCCGTGTGAGCGAGCGCGAGCGGCTGCTTCCTCTCGCCCATGCCGGCGCCGTGCTCATCGCGGAAGCCGGTGCCGGAGAACTCCGCATCACTGTGGCCGATCACGGCGCAGAGAAGATGCTCGATCTTCCGGCGAACGCGGGAGTCGAGACCATCCTCAAAACACTCCTGGCCGCCGGAGTCATTCCTTCAGAAGAGACGGGAGAAATTGTGCAATGAGCTTAGCGGAGCAGCTTCAGACCAAAGCGGAAGAGGCGCGGGAGTTCCTGCGGGCGCGTCTCACGGGCGCGACCGGCATCTGCGTCACGAGCAGCTTCCAGGCCGAAGACATGGTCGTGGTGCATCTCGCGCGCGAGTTCGTGCCGGATGTTCCCGTCGTCTTTCTTGAAACCGGCTACCACTTCCCGGAGACGCTGGAGTATCGGGACCGGATGAGCGCCGCATGGGGTCTGAACCTCGTGAACGTCTTCCCGGAGCGCACCGTCGCCGAGCAGGAGGCGGAGTTCGGCATCCTCAACCAGACGGCGCCGGATCAGTGCTGCAAGCTGCGCAAAGTCGGCCCGCTCTTCCGCACCCTGGAACAGTACCGTGTTTGGCTCACAGGCTTGCGCCGCGAGCAGTCGAAATCCCGCGCCACTCTGCAGCCGCTGGAGACCTTCGCGCTCCCCTCCGGTCACACGCTGGAAAAGCTGAATCCCCTCGCCGAGTGGACCACCCGCGACGTCTGGCACTACGCGGAGCAGCACGAAATTCCGCTGCTCCCGCTCTACGATCTGGGCTACAGCAGCATCGGCTGCGCGCCCTGCACCAGCCTGCCGCTCGACCCGAACGATCCGCGCTCGGGCCGGTGGAAGGGCCAGAAACTGGAGTGCGGCATCCACATCCAGGCGCAGTAAAGCAGGGAAGACGCAGCGGCAGAGCCCGTCTCAGCAGCTGACGTCTTGCAGCAGCGAATCCAGCACATCAGTTACGCCGTAAGTCTCTGCGCCGGGCGGCAGGAACCGGGCTATATGCACCAGGTCGTCCCCCGCCGTGACCAGTGGCGGTTCCACGTGATGCCCGCACCGTACCTGCGCGTGGCCGATATTGGCCATCAGCGCATTGCACAGACACTTGCGTCCGGCCGCATCCTCCGTCCGTCCGCCCTTCGCGAGGTATAGCGCGAGTGGTTCGGCCGGGCAGCGGTACCCAATCTGCCCATCTTCGGCGCGATACAGCTCACGCAGAAATCCCAGATCGCAGATGCGCGGCCGCTCGCTCCACACCGTATCGTCGGAGCCCGTTCCTTCCAGGCGTGCCACCTTGAAGGGAAAACCGGTCGGCGACGCTAGAGGGTCGGTGAAGATTTCCGCTTCGTGGCGACGCGCCTTCTCGATCAGCTTCTGCTTCAGCTCCTCGTGCAGTCCCGATTCCCGAGTGAAGGCGAACGCCGTTCCGACCTGAACGCCGGTTGCCCCCTGCTCAAGCGCCTCGCGCAGCTTTGCCGCGGAGCCGTAGCCGCCCGCCAGCCAGAACGGCACGCCCAGTTCGCGAATCTTCTCCAGATCGACAATGTCGCGCTCGCCGTAGACGGGTTCACCCTGCGCGTCCAGTTGCAGCTTGCCGCGTGGCGGCGCGTTGTGTCCGCCTGCGGTGCGGGTCTCGATAATCAGTCCATCGACTTTCCCGCTGGCCTTCCGGAGCATCGTCGTCGCGAGCGTATTCGACGAAACGATGGCCAGAAATGCCGGACGCCGCAGCGGCGGCAATGCGCAGTCTGCATACTCGCGCGGATCGAAACGCAGCGTGGTATCGTCCCCCTCGCGCGAGCCGGTGACGTGCAGCGGGTATTCCGCAGGTTCTCCCGCGGCCAGGCGATTCAGCACACCGGGGACCTGCAGGGGAATGCCCGCGCCCATCAGCACATAATCGACACCCGCCAGAATGGCGCCGTACATGGACGGCAGATGCGGAATTTGGATCTTCTCCAGATAGTTGATGCCGACCGGATGATCGTGACCTTCGCGTGCGAGGAATACCTCGACGAAGTTGCTGGCGATGCACAACTCCACCAGTTCGCGCGGATCGTTTTTCGCGTGCAGTGGAAGGAGCCGGTAGGATGCCGTCTCCGCCTTGCCGCCGGGGACGAAATACTCGCGCGCGATGCGCTCCCCTATGCTGCGAAACGGAAAAGCTTCCAGCGCGCGCCGTATATGCCCGCCTGGATCTCCGTCCTGCAGCCGCCGCACGAGAATCTGATCCAGAGCGGTGCCGGAGACGACGCCTAATTGTCCCTGCCGGGAAACGGACTGGGCAAGTCGCCAGCTCGACACGCCTGCGCCCATGCCGCCCTGAATGATCACTGGATATTTGTGCATGCCCGACGATGGTTTCACCTGGGACGCACGGGAGAGTGTCGCAGGATTGTAATTTCGCCTTCTCGCCACCCTAAAGTAATGTCTGGGGTGAGGGCCGGACGACCTATTGCCCGATCACCGGCCAGTCGTTCGTCCAGCTTAGGCCCTTCAGCCACATGTACATCGCGCCGTTCTCGTTGAGCTTGAGAGCGTGAAATACGAGCAGGCTGTCGCC